>NZ_JBHSKS010000001.1:0-541888 GCF_042657405.1 Algoriphagus aquatilis | reverse complement strand
CATTCCACTTGGCAGATCTTATTGCTGGTAAGTTGCTCCTCAGCAGAGCTTACGTCCTCTTCAAACCTGCACGGGATTCTAAGAAATTTTCTAATTAAAGTCACCAACTATTTTTGACCACATTACCATCCTTTTCAAATCAATTACTGCGAGGAATCGCTTTGCTCGACTTTTGGAAAACCCGAAGTGAACTCCATTTGCAATTTCCCCTGACCTCCGATGACAAACATGGCCTCCACTCCCGGGAGTTTTTCCGCCAATTCTTTGGCCTTTTCAGGTCCCATTGCCATAAAAGCTGTGGCCAAAGCATCTGCCTCGGTAGCTGAATTTGCAAAGACTGAAACGGATACCATGGAGTGACTCACCGGAAAACCAGTCAACGGATCCACGATATGTGCCCGTCGATTTCCCTGCTCGTCCATGTAAAACTTGCGGTAATTACCTGAGCTGCTGATCCCTCTCCCATCCAATTCAACCTTGGCCAGCATCGAACTTCCTATGCCCAATTCAGCCTGTGCCGGATCCTCAATTCCAATGGTCCAAGTCGTTCCTCGGGGATTTTTACCTTTTGCTTTCATCTCCCCTCCTATTTCCACCATGTAATTTTCAATACCAGCTAGATTCAACACTTCGGTCAGCTTATCGATGGCATAGCCTTCTCCTATTCCCGTGATGTCGAGTTTGACACCTTCATCAGCTGCTACGTAGCCTGAGTCCAAACGAATAATCTTGGATTCAAATCCAATCAGTTTTTTCAATTCCGCCACTTTAGCAGAGTCCATCGATTCTCTGGCCTCAAAAGAAAATCCCCAAGCTTTCAATAGTGGGAAAAGGGTAGGTTCAAAAAAACCATTACTCAGTTGATGGTATTTCATCGAAGAGTCCATCATATCCCGAAAAGTAAAAGAAGGATTGATCAGCTTTCCGGTATTGTTGAAACTCGACACCTCTGATTCTTGGATGTAGGAGTTGGAAGCACTATTGATGATCGTAAAAACCGAATCAAACTTAGGTTGAAAATCCTGCTTTAAATCACCCACCTGAATCCGGTAATAGGTACCAAAGATTTCTCCTTCATACGTTTTGAATTCCTGTTGCTTTTCCTGTGCGCAGGAAAAAAAGATCAATAGTCCGGCAAAGGGTAAAATTCGGGAGAGTAGCATATTTTTGACTTGCATTTAGAGTCTGAAATTGGAAGCGTCCAGTTAAATTTTGGCCAAAAATAGTCAAATTGCCTTCCTCGGACGTTAATTTTCCGTAATCTTCCCGCATTCACCCCATGGTAATTCCTTCAATTCCATTTTTGAATTCCATCACAGGAAAAATCAAAGCTGTTCCAGTCTTTACCTTAATAGCCCTGTATTTGGTTTCTGTTCCAAATTCTTTTGGTCAAGACACCATTCGCACTTACTACGATGAACAATCCCTTCAAATCAAGGAAGTGCTTACCAAAATCAATGGTAAGGCTGAAGGTCCTGTTTGGCTTTACGATCCAACAGGAAAGTTGATTCTGATCGGACATTTGAAAAATGACAAACGAGATGGTGCTTTTTATGATCTGGATCCTGATTCAGGGGATACCTTGAGAATCATTCATTTCAGGGAAAACCTCAGAGAAGGAAAAGCCCTCAGCTTTCATCCTGGTGGACAGCTCAGTCAAGAGTCCACTTTTGTAAACAATCAACTGGAGGGCGAAGTCATTTCCTATTTTCCTGACGGAAAGATTCAGGACAAAACCACATTCAAAGGCAATAAACCTGACGGCACATCAACCTCTTTTTTCCCCAATGGAAATCCAAAGTCGAAAACCCAATTTCTGGCAGGACAATACCACGGTGTCTCTGAGGAATACGACGAATCCGGAAATCTTTTATCCAAAATCACCTATTCAAAAGGCATTCTTAATGGACCTGAGGTGACCTATTATCCTGATGGTCAACTGAAATCCCAGCGACAGTTCATCAATGGCGCTTTGGATGGAACTTATGTATTGAATTATCCGGACGGTAAACCAGAGCGTCGAGGTACCTACAAAAAAGGAAGTCCGGAAGGAGAAATGATCGAATACTTTCCCAATGGAACGATCCGAATGAAGGCAGTTTATACGAAAGGTATCCCGATTCAGCCTATCCTTTACTTTCATGAAAATGAATCGCTCAGGCTTAGGATGACCATGGATGCTCAGGGTGAAAAAATCAAGGAGGAAAGCTTCTATCCCTCCGGGAAACCCTTTTCTACCGTCTTTTTCAAAATGGGAATAGAAGAAGGAGAAGTGAAAATTTTTCATGAAAACGGAATCATTCAGGAAATCAGAAATTACACCAAAGGAAGGCTGAATGGCGAGCGCAAACTTTTTGATGAAAAAGGAGAATTGATCCGTACGGAAGTCTATGAATTCGGAAATAAAATCAATAAATAAGCCCCAAGGCTAAGCATAGGGAAATAGGTTTTTCTATTTTTGCCCAAACGAATTTCAAATGAGCAACGCCATCAAAGAAACCCACTTTACATTTCCTGAACAGGTGGGTTTTTACAAAGGAAAAGTAAGAGACGTTTATATTTTTGAAGATCAGCTAGTCGTAGTTGCATCGGATAGAATTTCCGCATTTGACGTGGTTCTTCCCCGCCCCATACCTTTCAAAGGACAAGTGCTCAATCAGATCGCTGCAAGTTTCCTAAAAGCCACTTCTTCTATCGTACCCAACTGGGTGACAGCAACCCCTGACCCCAATGTGACTATCGGAAAGAGATGTGAGCCATTCAAGGTGGAGATGGTCATTCGTGGCTACCTAGCCGGACATGCTGCAAGAGAATACAAAGCCGGCAAAAGAGTGCTTTGCGGTGTTACCATGCCAGAAGGGATGAGAGAAAATGATCCTTTCCCTGAGCCAATAATCACACCTACTACCAAAGCATCCGAAGGACACGATGAAGATATCTCAAGAGAAGATATTCTTGCGAAAGGCATCGTCAGCGAGGCTGATTATGTGATTTTGGAAAAATACACCCGAGCGCTCTTCAAAAAAGGTCAGGAAATGGCCCGTGAAATGGGATTGATTCTCGTGGATACCAAATACGAGTTTGGAAAATATGGTGACGAAATCCTTTTGATCGATGAGATCCATACGCCGGACTCCTCAAGATATTTTTATGCAGATGGCTATGAAGAAAACCAGGAAAAAGGTTTGCCGCAGAAACAGCTTTCCAAAGAATTTGTAAGGCAATGGTTGATAGCCAATGGATTTCAGGGTAAAGAAGGTCAAAGCGTACCGGAAATGACCGATGAAATTGTGGAAAGCATCTCCGATCGCTATATTGAGCTTTATGAAAACATCACCGGAGAAAAGTTCATCAAAGCTGAAACCGGCGCAATTGAATCTCGAATCGAAAAATCAATCCTTGCATATTTAACCAAGTAATCCAACTAAGCTACCATGAAATACACAATCGATAAAAAAGAGCAATACGTAGTTTTCTCACCGATGGAAGAGAAAATCGACTCTTTATTAGCACCCAAATTAAAATCAGAATTATTGACCATCCACGCTGAAGGATACGCCAACATCGTTTTGGACATGAGCGCTGTGAAATACGTAGATTCCAGTGGACTAAGCGCACTACTGGTAGGTGACAGAGAGTTTGGAAGAAATGGAGGGATCTTCTTAATCTCTGGCGTGCAGGAGCATGTCATGAAGCTGTTGAAAATCTCCATGCTGGATAAAAAGCTAAAACTCGTAAACAGCCTGGAAGAGGCTGGAGAGGCTGTTTTCATGCATGAAATCGACGGAGGCGAAGACGAGGAGGAAGCTTGATTCCCGAGTTTGAAGTCACCATCTTAGGAAATACCTCTTCCATCCCTGTACATGGAAGAAATCACACTGCCCAAGTCGTTAGATTTGGGCAGGAGTGTTTATTACTGGACTGTGGCGAGGGCACGCAGATTCAAATGCGGAAATTCAAGATTAAGTATTCACGGATTTCGCATATTTTTATTTCCCACCTGCATGGAGACCATTACTTGGGACTGATTGGTTTGCTTTCCAGCTACCATCTTTCCAAGCGAACACAGCCTTTGAAAATCTTTGGTCCTCAGGGTTTGGACGAAATAATCACCACACATTTCCGATGGAGCAATACCCGATTGGCTTATCCATTGGAATTTATTCAAACTCATGACGATGGATTAAATCTTTTGATGGATCATCCCCGGTTTTCGGTTTACAGCTTTCCGTTGAGCCATCGGATTCCGACCACTGGCTTTTTGATCAAAGAAAAACAAGGTCTCAGAAGCCTGATTAAAGAAAAACTACAGGAAAATAAAATCCCGCTTCAAGCCATTCACGAAATCCGAAGTGGAAGGGATTTTACCGATGAACTCGGAAATGTATTTCGAGTAGATGAATATGCTCACCCTTTGCCACCCCTGCGTAGCTATGCTTTTTGCTCAGACACGAAATTTGAACCCACACTTAGAACCTTTCTCCGAGGAGTAGATTTACTGTATCACGAATCCACTTTCATGGAATCAGATGCCCAACGAGCGGCAGACACCTTTCACTGTACAGCCAAGCAAGCAGCAGATATTGCAAAAATAAGTGAGGTGAAAAACTTGTTGTTGGGGCATTTCTCATCCCGATATGTAGATTTAACCGAAATGTTGGCAGAGGCTCAAACAGTTTTCACCAATTCAACCTTAAGCGAAGAAGGCAAAACCTACCCCATCCTTTCTCATCATGAATGAAATTCAACACAGCCGCAAAACCAACCTATTTATCATCCTTGGATCTATATTTCTGACCAATGCAATCTTGGCTGAAATCATCGGTGTCAAGATTTTTTCAGCCGAGAAAACGTTGGGCTTCTCCCCAGTCAATTGGACTTTCTTTGGAGAATATGTCTTGGACTTCAATCTGACAGCGGGTGCGGTGATTTGGCCGATTGTTTTCATTACGACCGATATCATTAATGAGTATTTCGGAAAAAAAGGAGTTCGGAAAATTAGTTTCATCACGGCAGGCTTGATCACTTATGTATTCCTTATCATCAGTTTAGTGACCGTTTTGGTACCAGCTGATTTTTGGTTAGATGTCAATTCTCAGATGCCTGATGGCTCCAGTTTCAATATCGATTATGCCTTTAATACGATTTTCAGACAGGGTTTGGGGATCATTTTAGGATCACTTACTGCTTTTTTGCTGGGTCAACTAATCGACGTGTTTGTATTCCAAAAACTCAGAGCTGTCACCGGACCCAAGATGATTTGGCTGCGAGCAACAGGTTCTACCCTAGTCTCTCAGTTTATTGATTCTTTTGTCGTGTTAGGGATTGCCTTCTACTTGTTTGGCAACTGGAGTATCAGCCAGATTGTGGCGGTAGGCCTGATCAATTATGTGTACAAATTCTCTGTGGCAGTCCTACTTACTCCTGTTTTGTATGTGGCTCACGGAGTGATTGACCGATATTTGGGAAAAGATCTTGCCGAAAAAATGGCCAAGGAGGCTTCGGCTGATCGGTCGTTTTTATGATGGTTTGGAAATGAAAACACAGAATAAAAAAGATCCAAAAAAAGGAAAACCAAATATATTTCGCTTTCAACCCCTGAATTTTACAGAATATTCTAAAAACTTTTGAACAGGGTTTGGTTTTCGAAATTTTTCATCCTACTTTTGCAGCGTCAATTTTGACGTAGCTATTTTTCGAGCCGTGAATCCTTACTGTCGCTTGTCTGGGATTTAGGAGTACATGGCAAGAAAAAGTAAGGAAACATTCATGGAAAACACAATTAAATTCTCAGACCTGGGGATTTCAGAAGAAATCTTGCGGGCCGTGGAAGAAATGGGTTATACAACCCCTTCCCCCATTCAATCACAAGCCATCCCTTTCGTATTGGAAGGACGCGATGTCATCGGTCAGGCTCAAACCGGAACCGGAAAGACTGCAGCTTTTGCCATTCCAATCATCGATCTGGTAGATCCTGAGTTCAACAGACCTCAGGCGATCATTCTCTGTCCTACCCGTGAACTTGCCGTTCAGGTAGAAGGAGAAATCCAAAAATTGGCCAAGTATCACAAAAAAATCAGTTCAGTAGCCATCTACGGCGGCGAATCAATTGACAAGCAGATTCGTACCTTGAAAAAAGGTGTTCAAATCGTAGTAGGTACTCCTGGCCGTGTGCAAGATCACATGGATAGAGGTACACTCAGATTGGAAGACGCTGGAATCATTGTCCTTGACGAAGCAGATGAAATGCTAGACATGGGATTCAGAGATGATATTGAAGCGATCCTTCAGGAAATGCCTGAAGAAAGACAGACTGTCTTCTTCTCTGCTACGATGGCCAAGCCCATCATGGACTTGACCAGAAAATATCAGACCAACCCTGAAATCATCAAGGTCGCTAAAAACGAGCTTACCGTATCCAAAATCGATCAGGTTTACTACGAAGTAAAACCTTCTTTGAAAATGGAATTGATGGTTCGTCTGATGAATATCAACAACTACGCCCTCAGCGTAGTCTTTTGTAACACCAAGCGCATGACTGACGAGGTAACAGAAGGCTTGGGTGCCAGAGGAATCCTAGCCGAAGCACTTCACGGAGACCTTTCACAGGCTCAGCGCGACAAGGTAATGGGCAAGTTCAGAAAAGGACTTTGTACTGTATTGGTTGCAACAGACGTAGCGGCAAGAGGTATCGATGTGGACAATGTGGAAGCTGTATTCAACTTCGACATTCCATTGGACGAAGAATACTACGTACACAGAATCGGTAGAACAGGCCGTGCCGGCAAATCCGGAACAGCCATCACCTTCATCACTGGTCGTAGAGAAACCATGAAATTGAGAGACTTGGAGCGTTATACCAAGGCTTCTATCAATAAAATGACTCCTCCATCAGTGACTGAATTGGTTGAGTTGAAAAAAGCTCAATTGGTAAAAGACGTACACCGCGTATTGAGCAAGGAAGAAAACAACGAAATCTTCGAATCTACCATCAGCCAACTGGTAAAAGAAGGTTTGACACCTGAGCAGATTTCTCTTGGTCTCTTGAAAATGGTGATGGGAGATGCCGTGAAAGAACTGAAAGATCAGGACTTTGGCATCGAAACAGCCTACGGTGACCGTAGAAGAGAAGGCGGACGTGACGGAGGTCGTGAAAGCAGATTTGGAGACCGTAGAGATGGTGGTAGAGGAGATCGTTTTGAAAGAGGTCCAAGAAGCGGTGGAGACCGTTTTGAAAGAGGTCCAAGAAGCGGCGGAGACCGTTTCGAAAGAGGAAGCCGTTTTGGTGATAGAAAAGAAGGCGGAAGAGACTTCGCTCCAAGGACAGAACGTACACGTGATGCCAATATGACGCGTCTATTCCTCAACTTAGGCAATAAAGACAGAATCCGTCCGAATGATATCGTAGGTGCAATCGCCGGAGAAACAGGCGTACCAGGCAAAAGCATCGGCGGCATTGACATTTTTGACAACTTCTCCTTTGTGGATGTGCCTCAGAAAGACGCTGAGCACGTTATCCGAGTAATGAAAAACAACACCATCAAAGGAAAGACCGTAAACATGGAAATTTCTAAAGGTTAATTTGGTTATAGGTTAATTTGGTTTAAAGGCACAATTCTAAATGGATTGTGCTTTTTTTGTGTTCTTATCCTTCTACCCATGCAGCTGTTTTTTCAAGATCACATCTCCGAGCCTATCACCACGCTAAGTGAGGAAGAATCCAAACATCTGATTCGCGTCCTTCGCAAAAAGCAAGGTGATGCCATCACACTTACAGATGGAAAAGGGTTGGTCTACGAATCGGTGATTTTGGATGCAAATCCAAAAAAAGCAAGCCTGAAAATTCTGAGTAAAACAGAAGCAGAGGTAGATTCTTTTTGTATTCATTTAGCATTAGCACCTACCAAAAATCCCGACCGAATGGAATGGATGGTGGAAAAAATTACCGAAATCGGGTTTCATGAACTGACCTTGATCGAAACGATGAATTCCGAACGAACTTTTCTCAAAACCGATCGACTCCAGAAAAAAATCATTTCAGCCTGCAAGCAAAGCATCAAATTCAGAACTCCAAAACTCAATCCAAATACTAAATTCAATGATTTAATCAAATCAAATGAATTCAATGATTTTCAGAAGTTTATTGCTTACGTTGATGAAGATCAAAAACATCATTTGATGGATTTGGCAGAACCTGGGAAAAAGTACCTGATCCTAATTGGTCCCGAGGGAGACTTTGATCCAAAGGAAATTCAAAAGGCTTTTGAGGCAGGATTCAAGGCGGTTTCTTTAGGGAAAAGCAGGCTTCGCACCGAAACTGCAGGTCTTTCTGTGGTACAAATACTTCAAGTAGTAAACCGATAAAATCAGGTTTTTTTCTTTGGTTTACTTGAAGTGAAGCTTGAAGTCAACTGCGATTTTCCTATTTTAGATTGTTTTTAGAACCCACCTCAATTAGGGGTTTTTGTAACTCAACATTAAACATAATCCTGTGCCTTACAAAGAGCGAGATATAGAGAAAAAATACTATTCCATCGGTGAAGTGGCGGATATGTTTAAAGTGGCCGCTTCATTGATTCGCTATTGGGAGGGTGAATTTGAAATCATCCGACCTAAAAAGGATAAAAAGGGAAACCGTCGCTACACCAAAGACGATATCCAGAAAATCCGGTATGTCTATCACTTGGTAAAAGAAAAGGGCTACACCCTTCAAGGTGCACAGGAAGTGATTGCCTCTGGAAAGCAACAGGGATTTGATAAAGTAGCAGCAGTACAGAAACTTCAGGAAATCAAGGATTTTTTAATCAATCTGAAGCATGAACTTTCTTCCCGATCAGGATCTTGAGCAGCTCCGATATCATTTAGCACTTGCCGTGGCCCCCAAAGTGGGCCCAACACTTTTTAAAGCAATCGTCTCTTACAGCGGTTCGCCAAAGGATTTCTTTAAACTCACCAAAGGAAAGGCCTCCAAAATCCCTCGAGTGGGAGAAAAACTGCTGGAAATTCAGAAAAACGAATCCAATCTGCTTGGTGTGGCAGACGACGTTATCAATACTTGCCAAAAAAAAGGTATTCAGATTCATAGTTCAAGTTCATCGCGATTTCCTCAACGACTGAAGACCATAGAAGACTCTCCTGTCATCCTTTTTTCTCAAGGGAAAGGTGAGTTGAATTTCGACCGGAATATAGGAATCGTAGGTACCCGAAGCGCCACCAACTACGGGAAAGCCATCACCAAAAAAATCATCGAAGACCTTCTGCCCTATCAGCCCGTCATTATCTCCGGGCTAGCTTACGGAATTGACATTGAGGCTCACCGGGCCGCCCTTCAAGTCGGACTCCCAACGATTGCCATTATGGGCTCACCGATCGATCAAATCTATCCTGCCGCACATAAAAAGACAGCCGAACAGCTTCAGGAAACAGGCCTTCTTGTTTCCGAATATGCTCCGGGAAGTAGAATGGTTCCCGGTAATTTTCCCGCACGAAACCGAATCATTGCAGGTCTTTCGGATGCACTGATTGTGGTAGAAGCTGCCGAGAAAGGCGGGGCTTTAATTACCGCTGAGATCGCCTACAGCTATGATAAGGATGTTTTTGCAGTACCCGGAAACCTCCAATCTACTTATTCGGAAGGGTGCAATCAGCTAATTAGAAAGATGAAAGCTTCGATCTATACCGGACCGGGAGACATTGCCGAGGCTCTATTTTGGAACAAACCGGGAGAAGAAAAGATCAAAAAACCAACATTGGATTTAACCGGGAGGGACGAAGAAGAACGATCTATCCTACTTCACCTACAAGAAAAAGTCGAATCTGAAATTGATCTCATTTCTTACGCCACAGAGATCCCATTGGGTATTCTTTCCTCCAAATTGCTCTCTCTCGAATTTGAAGGAATCGTCAAATCGCTTCCTGGGAAGAAGTTTAAGTTGATGATTTAAGCCGATTAGGTTTCAAAGATATCTTCCAAATTGAGGCTAAAGCCATCAATACAGGAGGATTGCACTTCATCGCCTGCTACATACAAACCTGAGGATTGATATTTTCCATCGACTAAGGTGTAAATCAACAAGGTTTGTTCAGAAGGATGAATAACCCAATACTCTTTTACTCCAGATTCCTCATAAATCTCGTATTTCACTTTCAGTTCCTTTCTGTTATTTCCTGGTGAAAGGATTTCGACCACCAAGTCTGGTGCACCGATGCAACCTGCTTCATCCAACTTGCTTTCATCGCAAATCACACATAAATCTGGCTGGACAACAGTATCGATATCCTTGTTCTTTTTAGATTTTACAGGAAGCCTCACATCAAATGGAGCCTGAAAGACTTGACAAGGCTTCCCTTTCAAAAAAATTAAGAACGCTGATCCGAGCCTCAATGAGACTTTTTGATGACTCATACTTGGTGCTGCAGCTGCCCATTTATACACTTTTCCGCGGATCAATTCGACCATCTCATCCATCTGCCAAGTAAGGTAGTCGGCATAGGAATAACGACCGTGTTCGATATCGGGCTCATTTACAGTATGAAGCTTGTCATTTTCCATAAGGGAATTTAGTACAAAGTAGGATTAGAAAAAAAGAGGCTATTTCCCTTTAAGCCGTCTCACCACTTTAGGAAAATACCAAAGGTAAAATCCACTGATCGCCAAAAAGATCAAACCTATGGAAATCAAAGTCGAATAGGTAAGCTTTGCCCCTTCGTCTCCTGTCGTGTAAAAATCAATGATGCTGCCATCGTGAACTTTTTCGATCCAGTCCGAATGCCGTGTTCCAACTGATAAAACCTCTCCCGAAAAACCATCCACCTGTACTTCGGTAAAATGGGTTTTAAACGTCACCTTCGCCGTACCTTTATCTGGTCGGATATCGATTCGATCCACCTCGGGATCTCTGCCAAGCTTCCGCATTTCCTCCTCCCCGATCTTGACCATTTGAGATGGCAAAATCCAGGTTCCACTTTCTACTTTCGTTTCCAAAGTTGGAGGCAGGAGTTCAGCCTTCTTTTTCCAAGCCAACAATATAGAAGTAACCCCTATCAAAAGGAAAAAGACAATCAGAGGTATTCCTAACCATTTGTGGATAATGCGGAGCCATCGAAGGGCTTTGACTTTACCTTGTACTTTAAAATCAGACATCAATCAATAGTTAAATACAAATTGGGCAAGTTTCAATGATTCAGTGAGTTCTGACTTATTCAACCCAAGGTCATATCCTTCTTTTTCCAACGTCTCTACCATCACCTCAGTAGCCATATTTCCCACCAAATCATCCTTGGCCATAGGGCAACCTCCGTAACCTTTGAGCGCGCCGTCAAAGCGACGACACCCACCCTTCAAGGCTGCCATTACTTTTTCTTCAATCGCGTCAGGCCTACTATGCAAATGAGCTCCAAACGTAATCTGAGGAAAAGCTTGGGTATTCACTTTGAAGAGTTCGGTGATCAATTCGCTTGTTGCTGCTCCGATGGTATCCGAAATAGAAACTGTCTCAATCTGGAGTTGGGCCAATTTCTCCACAAACTCTGCAATTAACTCTGGAGAGTAAGGATCGCCATAAGGATTGCCAAAACCCATACTGAGGTACACTACCTGTTTTTTGCCTTTGGCTTCGCAAAGATGTTGAATACTTTCTACTGTCTTGAGTGCCTCAGAAATGGTGGCATTGGTGTTCCGTTGCTGGAAAGTCTCAGATACCGAAAGTGGAAAACCTAAAAAGTCTATTTCCTGAAAGTGAAGCGCATCTTCTGCCCCTCTGACATTAGCCACAATAGCTAAAAGCTTTGATTTGGCTTTATGCAAATCCAGCATCTCTAATACCTCTGCCGTATCCCGCATTTGAGGGATCGCTTTAGGACTTACAAAACTCCCAAAATCTAGGGTATGAAAACCGACTTCAAAAAGCTGATTAATGTAAGCGGCCTTGATGGCAGTATCTATAAAATCAGGGAGCCCCTGCATGGCATCCCGTGGGCATTCGACCAGCTGAATCATGGCCGAAGGTAAGAAATTATAAAAAAATCAATGGATTTAGCTCAATTTGAATTTTAGTGGCAGCTTTATTCTTGTCTCTACAGGAACTCCATTTTCAAGGGCAGGTACCCATCTGTATGGATATTTTTCTAAAACTCTTATTGCTTCCAATTCTAAGGATTTGTGGTTTTCTCCTTGATTAACCACTTTAAGATTCTTAATGACTCCCTCACTGTCAAGATCGAATTCAAGAACTATCATCCCCTCAGCACCTGAGGCACGAGCTTCTGAGGGATAGCGTAACTCTGATGCTAAATAATTATTCCACCCCTTTACTCCACCCTTGGGAGAGGCAGGTGTCAATTCCGGTTTTGGAATCTCAAGACCATCAATACTGAAATACTTTTCGTAGACTACAGAATCCTTTTTCGATAAAATCTCGCTCTTTAAAATTCCTGTTTCATAAAACTGCTTTGACAGTACCTCTTCAGCTAATTTATCTTTCCTAATGACTGATTTGGTTTTCTTGGAAGCATAAAACTCTTTTTCACTTGAAGCCAATTCATTTCCTAAGGAATCAAAAAGGAATGATTTTTCTGAAATCTTTAAAGAATCCTTTGAAAATCTATGAAGTAAAACCATCCTCTCTTGGCTTTGGATCAATTCGAAAAAAGAAAATCCAGAGTTACTGGATTCGCCTACCTCGTACCCATATTTATCCAAAAATCTGATATAGTTCTGGGCAATGGAACCAGCAGAAATCCCAAAAAAAAGAAACACGATAAGGGCTTTTTTCATACAAACAGTCATTTGACATTAAACTAAGTGTTTTTTTATTCATACCCGATTGCATTAAGCAAAAAAGCTCAATTCTTTCACCGAATTGAGCTTTTTTTAGGAAAACGAACAGATCAAAACACCTCCTTAGCCACTTTATAAGTTGCATCCGCCTTACTCATCGTGTAGAAATGCAAAGAAGGCACATATGCTGCTACCAACTCTTTGCACTGCTGGATGGACCAAGCGATTCCCACTTCTTTGACCTCCGCATTGGTTTTGCATTTCTCGAGTTCATCGGTCAAGGCATCAGGCAGGTCCAGGAAGAAAGTTCGAGGGAGCATGGTAATCTGGCCCAAGGTTGTAATGGGCTTAATTCCCGGAATAATAGGCACATCGATGCCCGCTTCACGGACTTTGGCCACGTAATCGAAATACTTCTGATTGTCAAAAAACATCTGCGTCACGATGTATTCTGCACCTTTATCGATCTTTTCTTTCAGGTACTTCAAATCAAACTTCATCGAAGGCGCTTCAAAATGCTTCTCCGGATAGCCTGCCACACCCACACAAAAGTCTGTATGAAAACTATTCTCAGTTTCTTCATGCAGGTATTTTCCGTTGTTCATTTTCACAATCTGCTCCACCAACTCGCTGGCAAAACTGTGTCCATCAGGTTCTGCTGTAAATCGCTCAGCCTTAGGAGCATCTCCTCTTAAGGCCAAGACATTGTCTACCCCGATAAAATTGAGATCAATCAGGACATTTTCTGTCTCCTCTTTGGTAAAACCTCCACAAAGCACATGTGGGACCGCATCTACCTGAAATCGGTTCATGATTGCCGCACAAATCCCAACTGTACCCGGACGCTTTTTAGTACTCACTTTTTCCAGTAGTCCATTAGGATGTTTCTTGAAAATGTACTCTTCCCGATGGTAAGTCACATCCACAAAAGGAGGATTAAACTCCATCAAAGGAGCAATACCTTCGCAAAGTTCTTTCAAACTTTGTCCCTTCAAAGGAGGAAGAATTTCAAATGAAAAAAGCGTGGATTTTGCGTTTTTTAAGTGCTCGGTAATCTTCATACTGTTTGATTCTCTAATTGTTTGGATGGCGTGTAGGCCAAATTTGGGGAAAGCAGACGCTCAGCTTGTTCGATCGAAATCCCCTTTCTCATCGCATAGCTTCCAACTTGGTCTTCGGCAATTTTACCCAATCCAAAGTATTTAGACTCTGGATGACCGAAGTAAAACCCAGAAACAGAGCTGGTCGGATACATCGCAAAGCTTGAAGTCAGCGTGATGCCTACGGTGTTTTCGAGATCCAAGAGTTTCGCAATAGTTTCTTTTTCCGAGTGCTCAGGACATGCCGGGTAGCCTGGTGCAGGTCTGATACCCGGATATTCTTCACGGATCAATGACTCTGTATCAAGTCCTTCCTCCGTAGAATAGCCCCAATATTCTTTTCTCACTATCTCGTGTACATACTCTGCAGCTGCCTCTGCTAATCTATCGGCCAATGCTTTGAATAGAATGTCATTGTAGTCGTCTCCTGCCGCTTGGAACTCGGCCAATTTTGCTTCCATTCCCAAGCCAGCTGTCACCGCAAAGCAACCTAGGTAATCTGTCTGATCAGGATGCAGGTAGTCTGCGAGTGATCGGTTTGGTACTCCTTTACCTTTCTTTCCTTGCTGACGCAAAAAGTGGAATCGGGCAATCTCAAAGTTCTCATCATTCGGCTCAAAGACGACAGCATCATCTTGCTTTCGCTGTACAGGCAGCAAGGTGAAAACCGCCTTGGCAGAGAGCCAACGCTCCGCAATCAATCGGTCCAACATGGCTTGCGCATCTGCGAAAAGCCGCTTTGCCTCGTCTCCTACGATTGGATCTTCGAATATTTTTGGGTATTTCCCACTAAGCATCCACGTGCTGAAGAATGGTGTCCAATCGATGTATTTTTTCAATACCGTCAAATCCAGATCTTCCAAGACAGTTCTTCCCAGCTTTTTAGGCTTCACCGGCTCAAATGAACTCCAATCAATTTCTACTGGATTGGCCTTAGCCTCTTCGTAGCTGACGAGTTGTTTCACAGACTGCTTAGCCTCGTGCTCCTCGCGGAGCTCACGGTAAGTAGCTTTTATTTGTTTGTGATAGGCCTCCTTGGTTTCCTCAGAGATCGCCTCACCTGCGATGGGAACAGACTTACTCGCATCAGTCACGTGAACTACTGTTCCGGAATAGACCGGATCAATCTTCACCGCTGTGTGAATTCTGGAAGTAGTGGCTCCCCCGATCAGCAAAGGAATCTTTAGGCCTTGACGCTCCATCTCAGAGGCCACATTGACCATTTCGTCGAGGGATGGAGTAATGAGACCACTCAATCCGATGATGTCTACCTTGTTTTTGATTGCTTCATCGATTATTTTCTGTGCATCCACCATTACACCGAGGTCGATGATTTGGTAGCTATTGCAGGCCAATACTACTCCAACGATGTTTTTTCCGATGTCATGGACGTCACCTTTCACGGTGGCAAGCAGGATTTTCTTCAAAGAAGATGCCTCTTGTCCTTCTTCCGGTAAAGGCATGAAGGGCTCGAGATAGGCTACTGCCTTTTTCATCACCCGTGCCGATTTTACTACTTGAGGAAGGAACATTTTCCCTTCTCCAAAAAGATCACCTACCACATTCATCCCGTCCATCAGAGGGCCTTCGATCACCTTCAGCGGATTAACTAATTCAAGCCTTGCCGCTTCAGTATCTTCAATGATAAAATCCAAAATTCCCTTCACCAAGGCATGCTCGATACGCTTTGATACAGGCTGAGATCTCCAAGCTTCATTTACCACCTCTTTTTTATCGGCAGCTTTTACAGTTTCTGCGAAATCCAACAATCGCTCGGTCGCATCTTCCCTACGATCAAAAAGCACGTCTTCGACACGCTCCAAAAGATCCTTTTGGATATCCGCATAGACTTCCAACATAGTTGGATTGACGATACCCATGTCCATCCCATGATGAATCGCATGATAAAGAAAAGCAGCATGCATGGCTTCCCTTACTCGGTCATTTCCACGGAAGGAGAAGGATACGTTACTTACCCCACCACTGACTTTAGCTCCCGGGAGGTTTTCCTTAATCCATTTGGTAGCAAGGAAAAAGTCAAGCGCATTTCTGCGATGCTCTTCCATACCCGTAGCTACAGGGAAAATATTCGGATCAAAAATGATGTCCTGAGGATTGAATTTGATCCGATCGACCAAGATGCGGTAGCTGCGCTCGCAGATTTCTTTTCTTCGCTCGTAAGTATCAGCTTGACCCTTTTCGTCAAAAGCCATCACGACCACGGCAGCCCCAAACTTCTTGATCGTTTTCGCCTGCTGTATAAATTCTTCTTCCCCATTTTTCAGGGAGATAGAATTCACAATCCCTTTTCCCTGAACACACTTCAAACCTGCCAAGATGATGCTCCACTTGGAGCTATCGATCATGATGGGAATACGACTGATCTCTGGTTCGGAAGCAATCAAATTAAGGAATCTGACCATCGCAAACTCACCGTCCAGCATCCCCTCATCCATGCAGACATCGAGCACCTGAGCACCGCCTCTCACCTGATCCAAGGCAATTTCCAGCGCTTCATCATAGTTTCCGCTGAGGATAAGTCTGGCAAATTTCTTCGAACCGGTGATATTGGTTCGCTCGCCGATGTTGACAAAATTGATTGTCGGGGTGAAAACCAAAGGCTCCAAGCCTGAGAGTTTCAAATAGTCCTGCTTAGGCATTGCTTCCCTCCTCTTCTAGTTCTTCTTCAATTTTTCGTGGCTGAAATTCCGCCGCCATTTTTGCCAAGGCTTTAATATGCTCAGGGGTTGTACCACAGCATCCGCCTAGAATATTTAGCATGCCTTCCCTCAAAAAGTCTCGCACCTGGTCCGCCATCTCATTTGCCCCCTGATCGTAAGCACCAAACTCATTGGGAAGTCCCGCATTGGGATAGGCCGACACATAGAATGGTGCTTTTTGAGAAAGAACCTTTAAGTAAGGTCTGAGCTCTTTTGCTCCCAAAGCACAATTCAAGCCCACTGAGAGCAAAGGAACGTGAGAAACGGAAATCAAAAATGCTTCAGTAGTCTGACCGGAGAGCGTTCTACCCGAAGCATCGGTAATAGTGCCCGAGATCATGATCGGCACTCCGCCTTCTTTGGGATCTAAGGGAATTCCTCTTTCTTCATATACTTCCTGCACTGCATACAATGCAGCTTTGGCATTCAGCGTATCGAAGATGGTCTCAATTAAGATGATATCTGACCCCCCATCCAACAAGCCTCTCACTTGCTCAGCATAGGCCTCTGCCAATTGGTCAAAAGTAATCGCTCGATAACCGGGATCATTGACATCCGGGGAAATCGAGGCAGTACGATTGGTCGGGCCCACTGCGCCTGCTACAAAACGTGGTTTGGAGGGATCGTTTGCTGTAAACTCATCAGCTACCTCTCTTGCCAATTTGGCTGACTGAAAATTGATCTGATAAGCCAAATGAGACAATCCATAATCTTCCTGAGCAATGGTGGTTCCTGAAAAAGTATTGGTTTCGATGATGTCAGCCCCTGCCTCCAAATATTCCTTATGGATAGCCTTAATGATGTCAGGCCTACTCAAAGACAGTAAATCGTTGTTTCCTTTTAGCGATTTGGGATGATCCTTCAACTCAGATGTTCTGAAATCTTCCTCAGAGAGTTTGTAACGCTGAATCATGGTGCCCATGGCCCCATCTAGGATCAAAATTCGGTTTTGAATGGATTGAAGGAGGGATTCCGTTCGGTTTTGCATCTTGTAATAAGTCAATTCAAAAAGGCAATCGAGCAAAACACGGAGAAAATAACTAACTATTCTTTCTTCCGCTCATCTATTTCCGGCATTTCCGGAACGGGAGTTAGCACCTTGTAGACAGGTTGCTAAGACGTCGCAGGGCCCTTCCCTCGGTCTTTCTCGATAAGCCGAAGCAAAAGTAATATCTAATCTTCAATAAACAGGAGATTTAGGGGACAAAATGAAAATTCTTGACTGGTTTTTTTGAAAAAACAAAAGCTTTTCAGCCTTATGGCCTTAAGCCTATTCCAAAGGTTAAAAAGGGCGCGGACATGTAATCAGTCATCGGTAATCCCCCCAATTTATACCCAGGAAATCCTGCCTCATACCCTCCCGAAGCCGTGATCACCAAATCAAAAAACTTTCTTTCCGTCATAGGTATGCCATATTCAAAAAGAATTTCGGGTTTAGCCATCAGTCCTGCAGTTTTAAGATACCCATCAAAATACCGTTGTTCGACTAGCTCAGGGAAATCGGGTTTTTCATTTGCTGAAAGCGTATATCTGAGATTACCAAATCCCAATCCAGCCATAGCACCGATTGCAAAGTTTTTATACTGAAAGAATTTATAACCCCCGTTACCATAAACTCGAAGACTGTTTAAGCTGTGGGTTTGAGAATTGCTGGCCCGACCATCCATCGCAAGATTGAAGACATCCACACCATAGAGCATTCCATCCGTTTCGCCAAGTATCCGCAATCCCCAGTTACTAGGTTTTCCTTGTAGCGGCTGATAACCATTTTCTTCCAATACAGCATTGAATTTATCCGGTGAAGAAAAATGAATACCCCTGATCAAAGAAATTCCGATTGTAGCGTCTTTATAGAAAAAATTGCGATCGGGCAATGAAATTCCAGCTCCTACTCTCACAAAAGCACCCGCTTGAGCATTGTCAAATGCCAGACCATTCATGGACCAACTTCCCTCAAAGGGACTGAAGGAATACCCAACTTTGGCTAGGATTTCCAATGATTCTTTCCGACCGGGCAGATCAAAATCATAGCTAGCTTGAAAACCAATTTCTGTCAAAAAATCCCCAAATCCGTTTGTTCCCTTCTGGATGTCATTTTTTCGGAGAATAAAACCTCTTTGCGGACTTTGTAAAAAAGAATTGAGATCAGATTCTTGTTCAGAAGGCAGCATCTGAAAATTCATATAACCCATTCCTAGGGACATGTAATGAATCAACTGGAATTTTCCTTCTTCTGTCAATGAATAGCCCACATTCAACAAAGCTCTGGAGGTCCGATACTTGATATCAAACTGGTCAAATTCACTGGTTTTGCTTTGATGCTGAGTCAGTTCAAAGCCAACCACAAAATCATTAACTCGAGTCTGATAACCCAAACCATAGGTACGGTATCTATTTCGAAGCGGTGAGAGTCCTCGATCCGAAAGAAGCTCATTGAACTGTCTGATTTTAGCACCTGAACTGCCCGTGAAGCCATAAAACGAGGATCTTTTTTCCATCAGTTTTTGAGCTTGAACAGAATAAGCAAGAGCTAATGTCAAAAAAACAGGAATGATACGCTTAAGGTAATTCATTGACTTGGTTTAAAATGGTCGGCTAGATTTGGCCATTTCCTACTTGACAAAATTAATGCTAAACCAAAATTCAACCCTGATCTTTTGAATTCAAAACCTTACTTATTTTCTCATACAACACTTCAGGAGAAAATGGCTTGGGTACAAAATCATCAAATCCTGCCTCATTCAATTCATCTTTTACTTCATTGTAGGATGCTGCTGTCAAAGCCAAAATCGGAACTTGGGACTTTTCAAGATTCTTATTCTGGCGGATAGAAGTAGCCACTTCAAAACCGTCCAATTCGGGCATTTGCAAATCAAGGAGAACCAAATCAAACGAATGTTGCTCAAAAATCTCCAAGGCCTCTTTCCCGTCACTTGCGATAAAGAGTTGGCCCGCATTCCATTTGGTCAAAAATTTACGGATCAAAATCTGGTTGACCACATTATCCTCTGCTACCAAAATGGATGCTTTTTCCAATGATTTAGAGCTGGAAGGTGTGGAGCTTTCTGCCTCTTGTTTTGGTTGAACCAACTGCTCAAAAGGAATCGAAAATTCAAATACACTTCCCCCTCCTGATCTATCTGTCAGCTTGATATGACCTCCATAGAGCTCAACCAGTCGTTTGACTATCGCCAATCCCAAACCAGTGCCTCCATATTTTCTAGTAGTAGAGGAAGATGCCTGAGTGAATGCCTCAAAAATGCTTTTCTTTTTGGCATCCGGTATCCCTATTCCGGAATCTTCAAATCGGAATTTGATTTCAGTTTTACCTTCTTTTACATTTTCTCTTAAAAGCGAAATTCTCACAAAACCCCTTTCCGTAAACTTGACGGCATTCGAAACCAAATTATTAATTACCTGCCCGAGGCGAAGTGGATCGCCGATCAAAGTTTCCGGAATAGCTTCGTCGATTTCACAGCTGAGCCGTAAGCTTTTTTCATTAGCCTGAAAACTATGTGAATGAACAATCCTGTGTACGACATTTCTCAAATCAAAGGAAATTCGCTCCAATTCTACTTTTCCAGAATCAATCTTATTGTAATCCAGGATATCATTGATCAGAGCCATTAGATTCTCGGCTGAGAATTGAAGGGTTTTAAGGTTTTCCAATTGGTCAGGCCGTGGATTTTCTTCCATCAGAAAATGAGTTAAGCCAATCACCGCATTCATTGGCGTGCGGATCTCATGGCTCATCACGGATAGAAACTGCGACTTGACCAAAGACGCCTGTTCTGCCTTTTCTTTGGCTATTCTGAGCTCCTGTTCTGCTTCTTTTAGCTTTGACACATCACGCGCAATCCCGGTGTAAAAGCGCTGCTGTCCAGATTTGTCCTGAATCAGTTTACCATTGGAGCTGAAAACCCTGTAGGTACCATTGCGATGTCTAAGTCTAAACTCCAAAAACTGAGTTGAGGAAAGCAGATCTTTCTTCTCCTCCAACATGACCCGAAACTGATCAAGGTCATCAGGATTCAAAAACTCAAAAATACTTCTGCCAGTCACTTCTTCAGAACTGTAATCCAGGAATTGCTTCACATTTGGAGATACATACTGCAGCATGAATGTCTCGGAGAGTGAAAAGATTATTTCGGTCGATTCCTCCACCAGGCTCCTGTATTTTTCCTCAGAATTGATTAAATCCTGCTTGGCCTTATGCTCCTCCTGTATGTCCCGAATGATGCTGAGAGCATATTGCACCTGATCATTTTCTATAATTGGACGGATTATTCGATGGTAGTGCCTTCCATTGAGAGAGAATTCCGACTCGACAATTTCCCGATCAAAATAGACCCTATCGAGGAGCTGACTCACTTGTTCGTAAGAAGTCAGCTGAAGTTCGCTGAGATGCTTACCTTCAAAATCTTCCCTTCTCAAGCCCCAAGCGGCAAAATTGCTGCCTTCTGCCAAAATGTACCTTCGCTGGGAATCAAGAAGAAAAATATTTGTCCTCGGTATGTTGGACGCCAATACCCTGTATTGCTTGTCTCTTTCTTTTTGAATCGTATCTATCCGCTTTCGATCGGAGATATCCTGAAAAAGGCCCTCATGCAAAATGATGTTTCCAATATCATCTTTTACATCAGAAGTACGATCCTCTACCCAGATGAACTCCCCTTGTGTGGTTCTGATTCTGTATTCCCCAGAAAATGATTTAATCCCCTCTTGAACCGTCTGAATTTTAGCCAGGTCCAAGATGACTTCTTTGTCATCTGGATGAACCAAATTAAGAAATGAAACCTCATTTCTAATCAGGTAGTCGGCGTCGTATCCAAATCTATTGATGTTGTCAGAGATGTATTTAATCCGGTATTCATCGCTGGGGTCAACTCGAAAAAGAACAACGGGGCTATTTTCAATGATCAACTTTGCCCTTCGGGCCACCTGCTCTGATTTGTACTTCTCTGCAAGACTATGAAGAATGAATGAATAACCGATTTTTTCTTCCCCTTCTGAAAATATTGGCTGTAAAGTCATTTCAAAAGGGGATGCCTTTGAATGGAGAGTTTTGATAAATTGTTCAGATTTCCAATTTTCTTTTTGATTCAGAGATTCAGCAATCTCTTTGAGATCCTCATTTTCTCTCCAATCTATCTCTAGTAAATCCTCAAGCTGACCCCTAAAGGACTGGGCAGTCCCTGGACAGCAGAGTTGCACCGCCGCTTCGTTGAGATAGATCACTTCCAGGGAAAGATTTGTGACTACAATTGGATCGGAAACCTGTGCAAGGATTTGGGATTGCAATCTCAGATATCCATCTGCAGCTCTTTTATGTGTGATATCTGTACAAAACCCGTAAATCTCCAATCCTTGGCTGAGGTAGTCGCGCTTCCCTTCAATCTCGTAACTGATGTGCTTTGATTTGCCATCTTGAGCGGTAATCGTAAACTCTCCCGAAGTGCGCTGGAGATTTTCAGAAGCCTGCTTCAGGTTGTGTATAAATTCCTTTCTGAATGCTTTGTCTATTTTATAGATCAATACAGCAAAATCCGTGATGACAGGTCGATCACCCATCCCAAGGAGCTTGGACAATCCGGCTGAAAAATGAAATCGCTTGTTATGAGCCCCAAACCTCCACGAACCTGAGCTGGAAAGTATTTCAGTGTTTGCAAGTAAGTTTTCATTTCGCTGCAGCCTCCTCATCATTTGACTGCCAAGGTATGCTCCAGCCAAGATATCCCCCAATTGCTTGAAAACCTGAATTTCCTTTTCTTCAAAAAAGAAAACTCCCTGAATAAATTCGAATTGGATGATCCCCAGGAGTCTTTGACCGGAAATAAGTGGAACCAGAAGCATTTTACGTTCTACCTCTTCCCTGTTCAGTTTGGATTTAAGCCTTAAGGTTCTTAGAATAACTTTTCCGTTCTCCAATTCACTCTTGACCGAATTAATCAGCCCAAAATACCTTGGGCTAGCCACCGTAGATTGATCTCCAGATTTAGTCCAGTGATTCAAAATTTCCAATTCGCGAGTGTCTCGGTTTATGATGAGAATTTTGGATTCCTCAGCCTGAAGCATTTCTCCAAACTGTACTAAAGCTTTGTCAAACTCATCTTCCAAATTAGACCAGCGACCATTGATCAGCTGGGCTGATACCAAATTGATTTGATTTTCGATCTCATACCTACGCTGAAGCGATTGCTCAGTGAGGATAAAATCAGTGATGTCTCTCGAACTGAAGAGGATCCCCTGAATTTGAGGATGATCAAGAAGGTTTCTGGCAAAACTCTCCAAGTAGATTCGCCTACCTGTGGAAAGGTTGATCCAAAAATCCAAAGCCACTTCTTCGTTTGAATTTAGAATTTCATCAAAGCTACCCTTGACTATTTCGAATATGCCAGCTGCTATAAACTCCTTATAGTTTCTACCCAAGAGATCAGAGGCAGGAATACCGATATTTTTTTCTACCGAATTACTGACGTAGAGGTAATTCCCGTCCTGATCGAAAATAGCTATCAGGTCATGGTAATTGGTAAGAATACTCTGCATGTATCCATGCTCCCGACCTAAAGCATCTTCAAGGGCATCCTGCCGAGTTTGAACAGAATCGTCAGTTTTTTGGATCTTTTGACCTTTCGCAATCAAAAAACGAGATGAATAACTTGATGGCAAAGGGGTAAAACACCATTCATGCAATACATCCTGATCGGATTTGGTGGTAAGTGGAACTTGAACTTTTGGCAAGGATCCCTTTCCTTCCAAGAAATAATTTTCAAGGACAAGTAGATGAGCTGGCTGCCTAAAATAGTCTTTCCAATTGTCCCCTATGGAAACAAAATTCTCCAGAAAATACCTGTTGAAAAAAATAATCTCGTCAGAGTCCATTAAAAAAAGTGGTTCTTCGAGTTGATTGAAAAAGTCCGAAATATCGAATTGTTGAAATTGATCCATAGGATTAAAACTCACTCCCCTAACTTGGGAAAACTTTTTAAGAGAAAAAACTACTTTTTAAGAAAGGCATTTCCTTTATCGGGTTACAATTTTGTAAAAGATCAGAAGGTTCACATCATGAATTGACCTAAAAGGCAAAACTTTTTACCCCAGCACTCGTGACAATGCTAGTTAAATCTTAAACAAACCCCATTATGATTATTTCCACTACCAGCACACTCCAAGGTTATCACATTGACCAATATTTAGGATTAGTCTCCGGTGAAACCATCATCGGCGCGAATATTTTCAAAGATTTTTTCGCAAGTATCACCGATATCGTAGGTGGTAGATCCTCTGCCTATGAACAAGTACTCCGCGAGGCTAAAGCTACTGCCATGGCTGAAATGGAAATGCAGGCCAGACAGTTTGGAGCTAATGCCATCATCGGTATTGACCTAGATTATGAAACCATCCGAGAAGGCATGCTAATGGTCACCGTCAGTGGAACTGCAGTAAAGACTACAAAACTATAACACAAAAGCCCTGAAATATCAGGGCTTATTTATTTGCGAAAGAACAACATCCAAAGTGGCTTTTTTGCAAAAATGATCTCCTACAATTACCACCGGAGCAGATTTGCACATATCCATACATTGGGTTCTTATCAGCTTTACATTGCCTTTTATGTCACCTGACTTTGCAGACTCCTTAAGTTCTTTCCTCAGCGATTTACCTCCGGATTTTTTACAATCCGATCCTGTACAACAAAAAACCAAGGTCTTTGAGTGCTTCATCACAAACCGGATATCCACTGCATCATCAAGCCACTCAGGTAAGCGCCATAGGTGCCTGCAGCATAACCCAACACGGCTAATAACACTCCTACTGGTGCCAACGACGCATCAAATGCCGAAGCAACAATAGGGGCAGACGCTGCACCACCCACATTTGCCTGACTTCCTACGGCAACATAGAAAAACGGCGCTTTGATGATCCAAGCTACCACTATCATGATCAATACATGAAAAACAATCCAAATAATCCCGATTAAAAATAAAATGGGATTATCCAACACAGCTCCAAGATCCATTTGCATCCCAATAGTAGCCACCAGCACGTAAAGAAGAACTGAACCCATTCTGGAAGCTCCTGCTCCTTCCAATTCCCGAGCTTTGGTAAACGAAAGAAGCAAACCCGCTGTCGTAGCAATCACCACAATCCAGAAAAAAGCTGAATTCAAGGAATACTGATCCAATTCTGGATAGTTAGTCCCAAACCAAGGTGCGATGTAGTCGGCTGCAAAATGGGAAACTCCCGTGACTCCAAAACCAATTCCGAAAATCAGCATGGTATCCTTTAGACTCGGGATCTTCATAATCCCTTCTCGAAACTTCGCGATTCGGTCCCTCAATTCATAAATAGCAGTGGTATCTGCTTTTAGCAGTTTGTCCAGCTTTTCAGGTTTGGCAGCCCAATAAAGTAAAAAGGCCATCCACAGGTTGGCAACCAAAACATCTACCGCAATCATTTGTCCAAAGAGTACCGGACTTGCACCAAATACCTCCAGCATCGCTGTCTGATTGGCACCTCCTCCAATCCAGCTACCCGCGATGGTCGATAATCCTCTCCATATTTCATCCGGCCCGGTACCCGCATAGATATCCGGATAAATCAAGCCAACAACAATCAAAGCAAAAGGTCCTCCGAGCATAATCCCTACCGTGCCCGCCAAAAACATGGTCAAGGCTTTGGGCCCCAGCTTCAATATTCCTTTAAGATCAATACTGATCGTAAATAGGACCAAAGAAGCAGGCAACAAATAGCGGGAGGCGACTTTATATAAATTGGAAGACTCTCCTGAAATCAAGCCCAAGGAATTGAAAACTGCCGGGATGAAATAACACAGGAGAACTGTAGGCACATAGGTATAAAACTTAACCCAAAATGGATGCTTACTCGCTGAACTTGCAAAAACAAAGGCTAAGGTCGCCATGAGCAGACCAAAAACTACTGCATCATTGGTCAATAAAGGAGTGCTTTCTTCCATAATTTGGGCTTAATTTCTAAGTACAACAATACCAACAAAAGCCCAAAAAGACCAATTTCTAGGCCTTTTTCCCTTCCAATAGGTGAATCAATTCACTCAGGATCATAGCCGTAGCACCCCATACTATCTCTCCATCAATTTCAAAGTAAGGTGTTTCCAACTGTAAACCTCCACCTAGATCAAGCTGAGTTCGTTTTCTGATTTGGGGTTGAAAAATTGAGCTAACTTCAGTTCTGATGATTCGAGCAACTTCCTTTTGCTCAGGTACCAAGTATGGCGTCTCGGCTAGGAATCCTACCACAGGAGAAACCAAAAAATTACTGGTCGGAATATACAAATCTGATAGTCTTCCCAATACTTCCACCTTTCCGGCCTCAATTCCAATCTCCTCTTCTGCTTCTCGGAGTGCGGTAAAATACACATCCGGATCATTTGGCTCTACTTTTCCTCCTGGCAAAGCTACTTGACCACTATGGACACCTGGGTATACAGGTCGTTTAATCAGCGGAAAAAAACCTTTTCCATCCTCAGGAAAAAACAAAAGAAGGACAGCACTTTTTCGGTGATTGTCTGGAATTTTTGGAGAAAATCTCCTCATATCCACCGGTAGTGGCGACATGTGAAGATGAGCATCCATTCCCGGCAAAGGGTTTTGAAAAGCTTTAGACAACAGTTCTTTTAAAAAATCAATTTCCATTTGTGGAAAGGTCCAATCCCTTCAGCCTACGACTCAGATACGATTCAGGAGAATACTCACCAACCACCTTTTTCAATTTAAATTGGCTCAACAGATGCTTGTCAGTACGAATAAGCCAAAGCATGGGTCTAAATCCTTCATCCTCCTGAAAATATCCCATGACCAAAAACTCACTCGGACTCAACCAAAGGCCTTCTTCAAACATCCCAGAAGGTCCCATAAAGAGCAAACGCTCCTTCATTCCATCCGCCCGATACCAAATCACTTCTGAGTCAGGATTAAGGTAAGGCTTATCCAATCCGTCTTGTGCTTCAATTTTGTAAGAATAAATATCGACGGTACCATTGCCTTCAGGATGGGCAAACTGGTAAGGAAAAAGAGGATCTCCCACCAGAATAGGATTTTTTTCAGGCATTTCCATAGGATCTATGGAGTCCGTAAATACCCACTCAAATTCCTCCATTGCCATGTTGATACCTTGGCTTGTCCAATGCGATTTCCAGGCTGATTTTTGACTGAGACCGAGTTCTAACTTTTGAAAAGTTGCCTCCATGGACTCCTCAGATGGTTGGGTATCCATCTTTTCTTCCTCAACAGATTCTTTCCCGCTGCAGGATAAAACCATTAGTACGAGGACAGCGAATAGATAACTTTTCTGAATTGAGGTCATAATAAAAACTATGAGCTATGAAACTAAGCTAAGGAAAGGAAAAAACAAATCAGTCAATTCGAAATTGAATTACAGAACACCAATAAGAATTAAAAAAATAATTTAAATCTGATCAGGAAAACTGGCCATTCAGTCTAATTTTTAAAATGTGTTCCCACATATAGCCAATTGGTCAAGAGCAAACTTGGCTGTTGATTTTGGACCAATATTACCCGAGGCGAGAATCACTCCGTAATCAGGACCTTCGTTGGCCAGGTGGATTTTGATATGCCCATCAAAGGATTTCATCGATTCGAAGGTAAGTTTGGAACCATCAGACAAAATCCCCAAGACAGTCACAGATTCCAGACTTCTGGCAGATACTGGATTCAGCAAAAAAGCAATCGGGCTGTCCTTCTGATCGTAACTTCCAAAATGCAAATGAGCAGGATAGGTATAATCCGTGTTAGCTGTTGATCCATCCATTCGTAAAGTCATCTCCAAGCCACCATTGGTCATTTCTCTGATCAGCACCTTTCCTCGAAAATTATAGGTACTGGATTGATATAAAGAAAACTCCAATTCTTCACCCGTGTAATTTTCTTCCTTAGACTCCGAACATGAGGTAAAGAAAAGAGCTGCTAAAAAAACAAGAAGTAACTTTTTCATGGATTGCCAGTTTTGAGCTAAAACGAAGAGCATGTAGATGCTGTTCATTTTTCTTCTAAAATTATCAATTTCGCCCGCAAAGCAATTCTTCCTTCTCATCAAATCCGGTTAAAGCAGCGCTCAATCATGAAAAATTTTGCGGAGTTAATTACTAGACTGGATCAGTCCAACAAAACCGGAGATAAACTCGAGGCTTTGGAATCCTTTTTTAAAACGGCATCTCCTGAAGACCAAATCTGGGGAATTGCAATTTTCTCTCACAGAAGACCCAAACGCCAAGTCAATACACGCCAATTGCGAACCTGGTGCCAAGAACAGGCTGGCATACCCGATTGGTTGTTTGAAGAATGTTATCAATCCGTGGGGGACCTAGCCGAGACCATCGCACTCCTGCTTCCACCTGGTCAGTCCAGCCATGAGAAAAACTTATCCGATTGGATTGAGGAATTAAAATCACTTGAAAATCAAGAGGAAGAAACTAAAAGGAAATTCATTCGCTCTTCCTGGGATTGTCTTGATCGAACAGAGCGATTTGTTTTCAACAAACTAATCACCGGAGGATTCCGAATTGGCGTAAGCCAAAGCCTTATCATTCAAGCCCTCGCCAAGCACCTTGGAGTAGACAAATCACAAATTGCCCATGCCTTGATGGGAAATTGGGATCCCGAACAAACCACCATGGAGATGCTAAGATCTCCTGTAGGAGTGACCAAAGACAGTTCCAAACCCTATCCCTTTTTCCTCGCGCATCCTTTAGAAGTTGCTGTTTCTGATTTGGGAGAAATCGAGGAATGGATTGCTGAATGGAAATGGGACGGTATTCGGGGACAGTTGATCCGCAGAGAAAATCAATCCTTCATCTGGAGCCGTGGAGAAGAACTGGTAAACGAGAAATTTCCCGAAATCTTGGATTTGGCGGCAAGCCTTCCCGAAGGCACTGTGTTGGATGGTGAAATCATCGCTTTCCAAAACGGTCTCCCACTCCCTTTTTCAATTCTTCAAACTCGAATTGGTAGAAAAAACATCAGCAAAAAACAGTTGCAGGAAGCTCCTGTAAGCTTTATCGCTTATGATATCCTAGAATGGAAAGGTCAAGATATTCGAAACTGGCCCATGCACCAACGAAGATCGCTTTTGGAATCTCTCCATCAGTCCAATCCGCATCCCCGATTCGAGCTTTCCCAACGCGTGCAAGCCCAGTCCTGGGAAGAACTGACCCAAATCAGGCAGTCCTCAAGGGATTACCTAGCCGAAGGTCTAATGCTGAAAAAGGCCTCTTCGAGCTATGAAACCGGACGAAAGCGTGGAAGCTGGTGGAAATGGAAAATCGAACCCTTGACCATAGATGGCGTCATGATCTACGCCCAAAAAGGCCATGGTCGCAGGGCTGATTTGTACACGGATTACACCTTTGCGGTATGGGATGGAGAAGCATTAGTTCCTTTTGCCAAAGCGTATTCGGGATTGACCGATGCAGAAATCCGAGAGGTGGATGCATTTGTCAAGAAAAACACACGAGAGCGATTTGGTCCGGTTCGTACTGTCACAGCTGAATTGGTATTTGAAATTGCATTTGAAGGAATTCAAGACAGCCCTCGTCACAAAAGTGGGATTGCATTGCGATTTCCTCGAATTTCACGCTGGAGAAAAGACAAACCCAAGGAGGAGGCCAACACGTTGGAGGACCTCAAAGCCTTGCTAAAGCAGTATGGAGGATAAGCGACTAAAAATCGGACTGGAGTACTTTCAAAAGAAAGGCTGGACTCCCTTTCCTTTCCAAATCCAAGCTTGGCAAGACTTTTTGGACGGAAAATCCGGATTGCTCAATGCACCCACTGGTTCTGGAAAGACCTTTGCACTTTGGTTTCCGGCACTTTTAGAATACATCGAAAACCATCCTGATACTTGGCAAAAACCTCAAAACAATGGAATCCAGCTTATTTGGGTGACGCCGCTTCGGGCTTTGGCACAAGATCTCCAAAAAGCCATGCAAGAAGTCTGTGAGGTGATCGGTCTGCCTTGGCAAGTGGCTGTACGAAATGGAGACACCGACCCCAAAACTCGCTCAGCCATGAAGCGAAGGCCTCCGGAGTGTTTGATCACTACACCGGAAACACTTCACATTCTGATTTCTCAAAAGGATCACAAAGAGCTTTTCCAATCCCTCAGCGCCGTAGTCGTAGACGAATGGCATGAACTAGTGGGAAATAAACGCGGCGTACAAGTGCAGTTGGCATTGGAATACATGCAAAGTATCAACCCCAACAGATTCAAGCGTTGGGCAGTATCAGCTACCATCGGCAATCTAAGCCAAGCCGCTCAAACTCTTTTGGGCAGCAACCTTCCTGTCCACATCGTGAAAGCCAAGGTGGAAAAGGAGATTATCATCCATTCTGTTTTTCCGGAGGAAATAGAGAAATACCCGTGGTCGGGGCACTTGGGAATCAAGCTGATGGATCAGGTGATCGAGATCATTGAGGGAGGTAGATCTGTGCTTCTTTTCACCAATACCCGTTCGCAAACAGAGATTTGGTACCAGAAAATATTGGAAGCCCGTCCCGATTGGGCAGGCTGGATTGCCATGCATCATGGTTCGCTTGACACCTCCGTAAGGTCTTGGGTAGAAAATGCGCTTCATGAAGGCATACTCAAGCTGGTAGTTTGTACCTCGAGCTTGGACTTGGGTGTGGATTTCAGACCTGTGGATCGGGTGATTCAGGTGGGAAGCCCGAAGGGAGTTTCACGATTTGTACAGCGAGCAGGCCGGGCAGGTCATCAGCCTGGATTACCTTCCGAGATCTACTTTGTGCCGACCAATTCGCTTGAATTGATTGAAGTGGCGGCTCTAAGAAGTGCGATTGAGCAGGAAGAAATGGAGTCTCAGTTTACGCCCGAACTCCCCTACGATGTGCTGATTCAGTTTTTGGTCACCTTGGCAGTAGGTGATGGGTTTGATCCAAAAGTGATTTTCCCGATAGTGAAAAAGACTTCTTCTTTCACCAAGCTTTCCGATCAAGAAATTCAATGGGTGATGGATTTCATTACCAAGGGTGGTGCATCACTGGGCAGCTATGAAGATTTCCTCAAAGTAGTGGAAGATGAGGATGGAAAGTATCGGGTGAAAAACAAGAAAATAGCCATGAAGCATCGCCTCAGCATGGGTACCATTGTGAGTGATGTGGCCCTGAAAGTGAAATTCAAAAACGGCACCTACCTGGGCACTGTCGAGGAATACTTCATTTCCAAACTGAAAACAGGCGACCGTTTTTTCTTTGCCGGAAGGAATCTGGAGTTGCTTCAGGTAAAAGGACTTGATGTCTTTGTCAAAGTCACCGAAAAGAAAAACAGCAATGTGGTGAGTTGGATGGGTGCAAGAATGTCGCTTTCCTCCATGCTTTCGCACAAAATCAGGGAAATTTTCCGGGAATACAACCAAGGAATCATCCGCTCGGAGGAAGTACGAAAGGTCTTACCGATTCTGGATTTACAGAGTAAGCTTTCCATCGTCCCGGACGAAAACACTTTTCTTATCGAATCCCTACAAAGTCGGGACGGATATCATTTATTTTTCTATCCCTTCGAAGGGCGCATGATGCACGAGCTGATGAGTGCGCTGATTGCCTACCGGATTTCTCAGAGTTTCCCCGTTTCGCTCAATATGGCGATGAATGATTATGGTTTTGAGATTCTGTCGGACGTACCTATTTCTGCCGAAGAGATTTTGGAAGAGGATATCTTTAGTCTAAAAAATATCGAAGATGACATTCTCCACTGTGTGAATGAAAGCGAGATGTCACGAAGGAAATTCAGAGAGATTGCGAGTATAGCCGGTTTGGTCTTTCAGGGTTACCCCGGCAAACCCACCTCCTTTAAGCACATCCAGGCTAATTCAAGTTTGCTCTTCCAGGTCTTTGAGCAGTACGATCCGGATAACCTTCTACTAAAACAGGCACGCGAAGAAGCGCTGAATCAACAAATGGAACAGGAGATGTTTATCCAAGCGATGAAAAAACTGAATCGCTTAGAGATCGTTGTGAAGCATCCAACTCAGTTTACACCATTCTCTTTCCCGATCATGGTGGACAGACTCAGCCGAACCAATATTTCTTCCGAAAGTGTGGAGGACAAAGTGGCTAAGATTTTGGCACAAATGGAAATGGACTGATCAATTGGCTCTCCAGAAAAACGGAGTGAATAAAATCAGAATCGTAAACAATTCAAGTCTTCCCAAGAGCATCAAAAACGACAGCATCACTTTAGCCTGTGGAGAAAAGAATGCAAAATTATCGACTGGACCCACATCCCCAATGGCAGGTCCAACATTGCCCAAACAGGTGGCTACCGCACCTAAAGATGTTGCAAAATCATACCCCATCAAGGATATCACCAAAGATCCCACCACGAATGTGATCAGATAGATGAGCAAAAAGTTCATGATGTTATTGATGATCCTCCCTGTTACTCGTTCTCCATTGATAATCAAAGGAACAACTGCTCTAGGGTGAACAATCCGCTTAAACTCTAGCCAGGTATTTTTCAAGAAAGTAGCGTGACGAACAAACTTGATCCCTCCTGCCGTAGAACCAGCAGATGCACCCAAAAACAATAGCATAAAACAAATAAAGGCCACTCCTTGACCATATTGGGTATAGTCATCTGATACGAAACCTGTGGTCGTAATCAGGGAAACCACTTGAAACATCGCTTTACGCAAGGAAAACTCCCAACCGTAATCAGACTGAGCATAAATCGGAACGAACAAAATGAAAGAAAGCATGACCACCGCTAAAGCGTAGGATTTAAACTCATCACTTTTCAATATCCGACTAAACTTACCCACCAGTCCAAAGTAAATGAGGGTAAAGTTCGTACCTGCTAAAAACATAAATACTACTGCAGTATACTGGATAAATGGATAGGCATCATAGTATGCCATAGAGGCGTTTTTTGTTGAAAAACCACCTGTAGCCAGTGTTGTCAACGCGTGATTCACCGCATCATAAAGTGTCATGCCTCCTGCCCAATATAGGATTGCTGCCAAAGCCGTTAGACCGCCATACACATACCAAAGACGTTTGGCAGTTTCGGAAATTCTCGGATGAACCTTATCAGAAGTTGGTCCTGGAGATTCGGCTACAAAAAGCTCAATACCACCGATCCCCAAAAGAGGAAAAATGGCAACGGTCAATACAATAATTCCCAATCCACCGATCCATTGAGTCATGCTTCTCCAAAAAAGCAAGCCCTTGGGCATTGCCTCGATATCAGTCAAAATTGAGGCACCCGTGGTAGTTAATCCTGACATGGTCTCAAAAAGTGCATCCGAAACACTGGTAATTTCTTTGGAGAGGATAAATGGAAGCATCCCAAATCCTGTCATAAAAATCCAGCTGAGGGCTACAATGAGGTATCCTTCCCTCTTTCTCACAAATTCATCTTGCTTTGAAAATGAAAAGAAAAGTGCCATTCCTATGAATAATGAGATGGCTGCTGAAATCATGATGGGAGAAGAATCTTCTCGATAGATCCATGAAATGGAAGCAGCTGGAAGCATTAGCACTCCTATTAAGAACAAGAGCGCTCCCATGATTTTACCGATGGCCTTGAGGTGAATCATGCCTTAATGAAACAGTTTTTCCAAAGAAACTTTTGCCTCCGGCAAGGCAAAAACAATGGCTTTATCCCCTATTTGTAGTCTAAAATCACCATCAGGAATATATACTTCTTCATCTCGGATCACTCCTGCTACCAAGGCTGTCTCCGGAAAATGAAGTTCTCGTATCGGGTGCTTGGTCAAACGGTTGGTTTTGCAGACACTGTATTGGATAAATTCCGCATCGACCCCATAGATTCCGGATACAGCATCCACCGTACCTTTTTTAAGGTATCTGGAAATCTCATTGGCTGCCACCAATCGTTTGTTGATCAGAGAATCGACTCCAATACTATGAGAGATGTGGATGTATTCTCGGGTATCTACATGGGCAATAGTCTTATAAACTCCGTGATTTTTAGCCGAAAGACTGGTGATGATATTAGTTTCAGAAGATTCGGTAAGTGCCAAAAATGCATCCATTTGCTCCAACCCCTCTTCCACTAGCATTTCGATATTTTTATAATCCCCATTGATGACCAACGTATTCGGAAGGTGTTCGGCTAGCCATTTGCAACGTTCCTTTTCTTTATTCACCAAGGTGACGCGGTATTTATCCTGAAGCTTAATGGCTGTGGTGACTGCCATATCATCTCCACCGATAATCATGATATTTTTGATCTTGACCTTTTTTTGGCCAAGAGCCTCAATGATTGATTCTGAATTTTTCTTGTAAGAAATAAAGTAGGCATGATCATTATTTCTCAGAATAGTATTTCCTCTGGGAATAATGGTCTTTTGATCCCTTACAATAGCGATAATCCGGATGTCCTCATAAATCGGGTTGGACTTGGTATCCATGATTCGCTGATTGACCAGTGGATTGTATTGGTCAAGGGTAATCCCTACAATATTGAGTTTGCCTCCGCCAAAGTCAAAAACCTCCGTAAAGCTGGAGTTTTCAATCATGTTAAAAATCTCTCGCGAACAAAGCATAGTCGGAGAAATTAGGTTGTCAATACCCAAATTATTGAAATAAGGGACATTGTCTTCCTTGAGGTAAGTATGGTTTCGAACCCTAGCCATCACCCGTTTAGCACCTAATTGCTTGGCAAGTAAAGCAGTCACAATATTGGTTTTTTCGGAAGTCGTAACTGCCAAGACCATATGAGCTTGGTCAACATTAGCTTGCTGCAAAATATCCAGAGAGGTAGCGTCTCCTTGAATGGTCAGCACATCCAGCTTGGAAGCTGCATAATCCAAGACATCACGTTCGGTATCAATCAGGGTGATATCCTTGTTGTCATAACTCAATCGCTCAGCGAGGTGATATCCCATATCTCCAGCGCCTGCGATCACAATACTCATTCCCATAGAGGCAATTCTGGTGATCGAAGAAGTGGCAAAATTAAATGCTTTACCTGTGGTTTTCAGGATTTAAGCCACTTTGTTTTCAAAACTTCAGAAAAGGTAAGTAAACAACCGAATTGAAAAAGCCTTTCGAGGCTTTTTTTTAGAATCAGACAAGGATTCCATCAGTCATCCAATAGGTCTTTGGACTGGGCTTCAGGGAGTTCTTGGATTTCTTTAAGCTTACGCTGAATCACCCTCGTCCGCACTCCCACCAACTTGTCCAACTCCGAATTTGCCTCGGTGAGTTTCTTTTGGGTTCGTTCCAGCAATTCTCCAAACTTCCCAAATTCAGTCTTAATCGCTCCCAAGACCTGCCACACTTCCGCACTTCTTTTTTGGATGGCCAAGGTGCGAAATCCCATTTGAAGGGAATTTAAAATTGCCGAAAGCGTTGTTGGTCCGGTGACAATGACTTTGTAATCCTGCTGCATCTGCTGGGCTAGCCCTGGTTCCCTAAGGATCTCTGCATAAAGGCTTTCTACTGGAAGAAAAAGAATGGCAAAATCTGTTGTACCGGGGGGATGAATGTATTTGGATTGGATATCAGCAGCTGATTTTTTTACTGCTTTGATCAGTTCGGCTCGGGAAAAGTCAATCGTAGTTTTGTCATTGGCTTCATAAGCATCTACCAATCTCAAGTAGGATTCTTGAGGAAACTTGGAATCAATCGGTAACAATACAGCCTCCTCCTGACCGGGCATTTTGATAGCAAACTCCACCCGATCTCTCGAGCCATTCACTGAAGCATTAACTAGGTATTGATCCGGGGAAAGCAGGTTTTCCAAGATGGCCTGAAGCTGGTATTCACCCAACACCCCTCGACTCTTGACATTGGTCAAGACTCTCTTGAGATCCCCTACTCCATTGGCTAGGCTTTGCATTTCACCCAGACCCTTTTGGACCGCTTGAAGCTGATTACTTACCAGCTCAAAGGATTGGCCTAGTCTGGTTTCGAGTGTTTTTTGTAGCTTTTCGTCAACAGTCTCTCGAATCTTCTCAAGTCGCTCTTCGGTATTCTTGACCAGTTCCTCTTGTCTACGACTGAGCTCGGAAAGCTTTTCACGCTGCATGTTGCTGAGATCCTGCATCGATTGTCTGAAAGTATCCCCAAATTGTCTCAAGGCTTCATTTTGATCTTTGGAACCTGATCGTTGGTTTTCAAAAACCAATTGAAACTGTCGAATCAGATTTTCTGAGGACTCTTTCCTTGCCTCAGTCAGAGCCAGATTGAGGTCTCGATTGATGCGTTGGAGTTCATCTCGAAGAAGTTGATTTTCCTTTGACTTATTTCTTCCTGAAAGGAAAATTAAAATGAGGGCCACCTGCGAGGCCAACAAAAGATAAATCAGAAATTCAATCTGCATAAGCCACTTGTTTGGGTGGCTCAAGGTAGTTTTTTCTTACTTCTACCCCGAGAAAGCTTAGGTATTCTGCGACAGACTCCGTCGGGATTTCCTCCATGGGTACATGTCCTGCTTCCTCAAAGACCACCAGATTAGAACCTGGAATGGCTTTTTCCAAGGCCTGACCTTGTGCAAGCGGAATCCAGGTATCCTTCGCTCCCCAAAGTATCAACGTCGGCATCGCAATTCGCTCAAACTGGATTGAAGATGCTCTAGGTTGAGTCAATCGATCGATCGTAGCCTGCCTATTTCCTTCCCTTAGCAGCAATTCATAGTACCTCGTGACCGCTTGATCCGTGACTTTTTTATCATCCCCATAGACCTCTTTCATGTTCATCGCAAACAAAAACTTAGGCGTGCACTTCAGAAGTATTTTGGAAAAAATTGGGTTGGTCGCCACTTTAAAAATCCACGCACCACCACCTCTTTGCTGAGTTTGGGTAGAATCGAGCACTCTTGTTTCTCTCCTAGGTGCTCCGGAGGCGTCGATCAGATTTAACGAAAGGACCTTATCCGGACGATCAGAAGCTACTTGCAGCGCAACAGCCCCACCCATGGAATTGCCCGCAAGGTGAAATTTGTGAAGATTTAGCTTTTCTGCCAGTAAAAGCACCAAGCGACTGTAATCCTCAATTGAATATCGCTTCAACTCATCCGGGCCAGTCAATCCATGCCCGGGAAAGTCCAACGAGATCGTCATGTAATACGGACTCAACTCTTGCTGCCATACCTCCCAAGTATGAAGGGAAGAAAAGCTGCCATGAAGTAAAAAGATAGGCTCACCCTCTCCCAGAAATCGAACATGGACATTTACTCCATCGACTTCTATAAAATGAGACTGTGGAGTAAGGTATTTTTCGTTTGCTTCATCAGCGGAAATATCACTTCTGAAGAGCAAAGCCAAAAAAAACACCAAGGAAAGCACCACCAAAGCGAGTACTTTCAAAATCCGATTAACCCAACGCATGCTATAATTTTTCCAAGTGGTAAACAAAACCTACAAAAAATCTTCCCAAATCTCTATTTTCCCGAAAACTTCCATCCGTGAACCCAAAAAAAATCCTGGCATCCATAGGTCCCGGTCCCTTAATCACAGCAGCATTTATCGGCCCCGGCACTGTTACGGTTTGTACATTGGCAGGAATCCGATTTGATTACACTTTGCTTTGGGCACTGGTGCTAAGCATTGTAGCCACAGTTTTTCTTCAGGAATTATCCGGAAGATTGGGAATCGTGACTGGAAAAGACCTTAGCGAACTAGTACGATCGCAGAAAGGAAACAAAAGCATTCGAATAGGAATCATGGCCTTGATTCTGATTGCGATCGGCCTTGGAAACGCTGCCTATCAAGGTGGAAATATCTCAGGATCAAATCTAGGCTTAGGGATTTTTTTGAAATTCCCCGTTTGGAACATGGGGCCACTTTCTATTCAATCAGGCAATCTGACTATAGGAATACTCGCCTTGGTGCTGCTCTGGTCGGGCAATTATAAACGACTCGAACAGCTTTTGGTAGGCTTGGTCCTACTCATGTCAATTGCCTTTTTAGGTACGTCGATCTTGATCAAACCTGATCTTGGCGTGCTTTTCCATGGCTTTATTCCCTCTTTTTCTACAGAAAAACTCCCCACGATCGTAGCCCTGATCGGTACCACCGTCGTTCCTTACAACCTATTTCTATACGCTAGCCTAGTCAAAAAACAATGGAAAAATGCAGATGACCTTCCAAAAATGACCAGGGACATCAGTATATCTGTGATTTTGGGCGGAATTGTATCCATGGCTATTTTGGTTGTTGGGGCAGCCAACCCGTCTGAAAATTTGGAAACAGCACAAGATATCGCACGAGGTCTGACGGGAGTTTTTGGGGCTTTTGGCACTTACTTAATGGGATTTGGCCTCCTCGCCGCCGGACTTACTTCCTCTCTCACCGCACCACTTGCCGGTGGATTGGTGATTTGCGGGATACTAGGGTGGAACCAAGACATTCGATCCAAATCGATGAGAGCAAGCATGGGAGGTATTTTGCTCTTAGGAATCATTTTCTCCTCCTTTGGCATCAAGCCCGTCACATTGATCACTCTGGCCCAACTTGCAAATGGAGTACTATTACCGGTAATCAGTGCATGGTTGATTTGGGCAGCAAGTCAAAAATCCCTTCTTGGTTCTCGTGCATTGAGTTCAAAAGCTATTGTATTTGGATTAGTTATTTGGCTGATCACACTCATACTTGGTCTCAAGAGTGTTGGGGCTGTCATGGGTTGGTTTTAATGATTGTCTTTTTCAAAAAATTATAAACCATCTATCCCAATACTTTATACAAAAAGACAACATCAAGTCCATTTGGTAGAAATCACTTTGATTGAATCAAAAAAACATGAACTTGCCTATTCTGAAATTTTCCTCTGCCATCAAACAACAAACCCTTCACCTATGAAACGATTCACTTTACTGGCTACCCTGCTTTTTGTGGTTGCATTCTCTCTGGCTTCACTTGCCCAACAAGCAAGCTATCTGGGTACCAAGCCTCCAAAAGGCGCCAAACTGTACCTCGATGGCACCAAAGAATCGCTTCATAAAAACTGGAAATATTGGGAAGGGCCTCGCTTTTCGGGTGAAATGCCAATCAAATGGCCTGAAACCACCGATCCTGTAGATGGGAAAAAGGCTATTTCATCCAATGATCCTGCCGGTGCCGGAGGAAAGTACGGAGCAGCGGACATCGTGACAAAAGACGAATTCAGAGATTTTGAAGCCCACGTCGAGTTTTTGATCTTGAAGGAAAAAGGAAACAGTGGCGTTTACCTCCAAAACCGCTACGAAATCCAAATTCTGGATGGAGATTATGGCCTGCATGGCATGGCCGCAGTGATTAATGAAAAACTTCCTTCACAACAGGCATATAATGGCGTTGGAAAGTGGAATGCCTACGATATTAAGTTTCGTGCTGCCCGATTTGAAAATGGAAAACTGACTGAAAAAGCCAGAGTCACTGTTTTCTTCAACGGGGTAAAAATCCATGACAATGTCGAAATCCAGCAAGTTTGGGGTGGGCCTAATTCCGGCATCGATGGTGGAAATGATGGAGGAAAAGGCATCACTGATACCCCAGGTGGTCTAAAACTTCAAGCCGAAGGCCATGATGTGCTCTATCGCAATATTTGGATTAAGGCGGTGAAGTGAATTAGTGTTCAGTGATCAGTCCAGTGTCTGTATCGTTGGCTAACGTTCATTAGACAGTGTTCAGTTTTCATTATTCACTGGTGATCAGTCTCAGTAACAAGTGGAGAAGCCTATAGGAGTAAGTAAGTGTTGAGAAAATAGATTTTTATAAGCTTAAGAAAGCTAAAGATTGGCCCTACCATCTGCCTATGCTTATAGAAATGTTTAGGCTATTTTTTTAGATTTAGTAAGAATATAAGACACTATAATGGACTTCAAAGATCTTTTAGCATACCAAAAGGCATTCAAACTTGCGATGGAGATTTTTCAACTTTCCAAAAGTTTTCCAAAAGAAGAACAATACGCTTTAACAGATCAAATTAGAAGGTGTAGCAGGTCCGTTTGTGCTTGCATCGCTGAACCTTATCGAAAAAGAAAGTATCAGGCTCATTTCATCTCAAAACTCAGTGATGCTGACATGGAGAATAGTGAAAACCATGTTTGGCTCGAATTCGCATTTTCATGTGAGTATATTGAAAAAGAAACCCGCGAAAGATTGGTCTTAGAAGTGATTGAAATAGGGAAACTGCTGAATTTCATGATGCTTTATCCGGAAAAATTCGGATCAAAACTCCAATCAAAGAGCTAGTTTTAAAAAAATGGTTCTGCAATTTCAAATAAATGACCTAATACTTTAAAAAAATCCAATGATTACGTGATAACTGATCGCGATGAATGAACACAAACTATTTGTTACTGCTTACAAAAACTGTCAATCTGACTTTCTACCAGGACTGGTCACTGTTTACTTCTTGCAAAAACTGTGACTGAACACTGAATACTGATCACTACTCAAAATCCCCCTCTTATCTCTTCAGCAATTTCTGCCAATTCCTCAGGACTCAGTTTTAACTTAGGTCTGGTAAAATTGATGTCATCCATCGTCCTCAAGGGTACCAAGTGAATGTGCACGTGGGGAACTTCCAAACCAATCACTGCCACACCGATTCGGGTGCATTGAATGGTCTTGTCCATAGCTTTAGCCACTGTTTGGGCGAAAAGGTGAAGGGCTGCCAATTCATCAGGCTCCATAGCAAAAATATAATTCACTTCTCGCTTGGGTACTACCAACACATGGCCTTTAACCAAAGGCATGATGTCCAAAAATGCGATGTGCTGCTCGTCCTCTGCAATGATTTGAGCGGGGATTTCACGGTTGATGATTTTGGTAAAGATGCTTGCCATAACTTTTCAGAATTAAAAAATCCCGATAGACCTACCGGGATTCCATAAGATAGTTAATACGTGATTTCGAGGATTTCGAATTGAAGTGTTCCTGCAGGAGCATTGATCTCAGCAATTTCGCCTACAGTCTTTCCAACCAATCCTTTACCAAACGGAGAAGCCAAAGAAATCTTGCCCGCTTTCAAATCGGCTTCTTCCTCAGACACCAATTTGTAGCTCACAGTCATTCCATTCTTTACATTTTTGATTTTCACAGTACTAAGGATACCCACTTTGGAGCTATCCATCTGTGAATTGTCCAACACACGCGCATTGCCTACGACAGCTTCCAACTTAGCAATTTTCAATTCGAGAAGGCCCTGAGCATCTTTTGCAGCATCATATTCAGCATTTTCGCTAAGATCACCTTTGTCTCTGGCTTCAGCGATCTGACGCGCAATATCTGCTCTTCCTTTGGTCTTCAATTCCTGAAGTTCATCTTTCAATCTCTTTAGTCCCTCTTCGGTGTAATACTGTACTTTTGACATAGCTAACTGATTTTCGAAAGGCACAAAAAACAAAGTAACGGTCACTTGTCGGAGACCGTTACTTTGTTTTTGCCTTTATGTACGTTGCAAAGATAGGAAAGCATTTCGACAAAGCAAGCCACAAAACACTGCGAAAAAGCCCAATTTGAGGGATTTTAATTCCTGAAGGCCTTTTTGATTTGTTTCACCAAAACCTCGTTGATCTTGATATATGACTCAAAAGTCCAACCAGCCACATGGGGGGAAAAAATCACGTTTTCCCGCTGAGCCAACCGTTCAAACTCTGCTTTTTGTGAGGCTGAGAATTTCTGAAACTTCTCATTTTCCAACACATCCAACACTGCCCCTTTGAGGACTCGCTGATCCAAAGCCTGATTGAGTGTCTCAAAACTGATTACCTCACCTCGTGCGGTATTGATCAGCCAAAATGGTTTGGCAAAGCTTTTCAGCTCTTCTAACGTAAAAAAATCTCGGGTTTCCGGAGTCAATGGCACATGGATACTCAAGACATCTGCTTCCGCTTTGACTTTTTCCCACATCACTTCATGTACGGTCTCCGTACCAAAATCGACCTTGTATTTATCATAGGCTAAAATTTGGACGCCAAAGCCCTTCAACCTCTTGGCAAAAGCACTTCCCATATTTCCATAGCCAAAAATGCCTACCGTTTTCCCCATCAGCTCATGGCCACGGTTCCCTTCTCGATCCCAAATTCCCTTTCGCACTTCTTGGTCAGCTTTTGGGATATGGTTAAAGAGAGCCAAAAGACCCCCGATGGCATGTTCGGCCACCGCATCCCGATTTCCTTTTGCTGCGTGAAAAAGCTTTACTCCACGATCATTTAGGTAATCGAGATCAATCTGATCCAAGCCTGCCCCTGCTCTTCCGATAAATTTCAGCCGGGTGGCTTTTTCCAAAAGCTCTCGATCCATAGGAGTTTTAGACCGAATGATCAATCCTTCATACGCTCCAACTTGATCGATGATTTCTGCTCTGGTGATTTTTGGAGAATAGGTAACTTGAAAACCTTCCTTCTCCAGCATATCGAGGATGCTTAAGTGCATCTCGTCAATGATTAAAATCTTCATCATTATAGTTTAAGCAACAGCATGGCTACGCCAAAGTAAACGGCTAATCCAAGAAGATCATTGGTTGTCGTGATAAAGGGACCTGATGCAATGGCAGGATTGATTCCAAATCGGTTGAGTACCAAGGGAGTCACTGTACCCATAAAGGAAGAAAGTAATACCACGCAGTACAGCGCAGTTCCTACCGTAATCCCAAAAATTGGGTCAAAGCCGTAAAGAAAAACTACCACCAAAAAGACAAATCCGCCTAAGACAAAACCATTCAATAATGCCACCAAAAGGCCTTTCAGGAATCTTTGCCAAGGCGTATCATCAAAGGCAGATTTGGAAGCCAAAGACTGTACAATTAAGGAAGAGGCTTGAATCCCGACATTCCCACCTGTAGCCGCAACCAAGGGAATAAAGGAAGCCAGGGCCAAGTATTTACTCAATCCATCTTCAAAAAATCCGATAATCTTCGCCCCCATTAATCCCCCAATCACCCCAATCAATAACCACGGAAGCCGCGCTTTGGAAATGGTAAATACGGAGTCGGATTCCTCAATGTCCGCCGACACCCCGGCCATGGCCTGAATATCTTCATCAGCTTCTTCCTGCACGACGTCCAAGATATCATCGACCGTAATCCTTCCTACCAATTTGTTTTTAGCATTGACTACAGGTACAGATTCCAAGTCATACTTTCTCATGACAGAGGCGACCTCCTCTTGGTCCATGTGAACAGGCACGGAAACTACATCCTCATCAAAAATGTCTTCAATCTTTGTTTCGGCCGCAGCCAGAATGATTTTCTTCAAAGAAACTCGTCCCAGAAGTTGCTGCTTATTGTTAACCACATAGATGGAGTAGATTTTCTCCACATTTTCCGCCTGTCTGCGGATCTCATTGATGGTCTGAACTACATTCCAGTTTTTATTGGCCCGGATAAATTCCTTGGCCATGATACCCCCGGCAGAATCCTCCTCGTAGCGTAAGAGTTCGAGAATTTGATCCAATTTGATTCGATCCTGAATCTCTGCGATGATTTCTTCCCGCTCTTTTTCAGGGAAAAAACTCACAATATCCGCTCCATCATCGGAGTCCATCAATTCAATCCAAGAAGCAATCTCTGGGATTTCTAATTCGGGAAGAACCTTAGCCAGCGTATCCTCATCCAATTCTATCAAAATATCGGATGCCAATTGCTTTTCCAGAAGGCGAAGTACATAGATGGACTCCTGCATGGACAATTCGTCCAGCAAAGCGGCAATATCGGCTACATTGACTCCATCGAGAGACTCGAGGATGAAGTCAATATTTCCCTCTTCGATCCCCAGCTGGAGACTTTCAAGGTACTCTTTGGATAGCTCAAATTGCTTAATTGGTTCCACGCCCTTTTTCGATTTGTTGGGTCAAAAACACAAACTCTGCCACATCCAATTGTTCGGCACGCTTGTCCAAGATCGGATTGGATTTGAATTCATCGGCAAGTTGGAAGGATTTCAGTGAATTTCGAAGCGTTTTCCTTCGATTTCCAAAGCCCGCCTTGACGACTTGCTTGAATAATTTTTCATTGCAATTCAGTTTATCGGTCTGATTTCGGGTAAGCCGGATCACTCCCGAATTGACCTTGGGAGGTGGATTAAACACTCCAGGAGGCACCGAAAACAGATACTCAATATCATACCAAGCCTGAAGCAATACAGAAAGAATCCCATAATCCTTATTTCCTTTAGGTGAGGCAATTCGCTGGGCTACTTCTTTTTGAAGCATGCATACCACTTCCGTCACCCGGTCTTTTTCTTCCAGCACCTTGAAGAAGATCTGCGAGGAAATATTGTAGGGAAAATTACCTGCAATGGCATAAGGCTCAGGAAAGATTTGAGAAAAATCGTACCTCAAAAAATCCCCTTCAATGATTTTATCACTTAGCTGAGGATACTTCTGGTGAAGGTAATCGATACTTTCCTTGTCGATATCGATCAAGTAAAGGTCCAAATTCCCCTTTAATAGAAAATCAGTCAACACCCCCATACCAGGGCCAATCTCCAATACTTTGGAAACACCTCCATGACCTTTGACAGCCTGAGCAATACGCTCGGCAATACTCAAATCGGTCAAAAAATGCTGCCCGAGGTGCTTTTTGGGTTTGACTTTTTCCATCGGTTGGCTGTGATAAATTTTCATAAATTGCAGGCCTAAAAATACGGGAATATTCCAAAATGCTTCGGAAAATTGTCAATGACCCAACTAGGGAGATTAAACTACCATAAACGTGAGAAAAAATAAACCCATCATCGGAATCAGCATCGGAGATATCAATGGAATCGGTGTAGAAGTCACTTTGAAAGCTTTGGCTGATGTCAGAATTTACAAATCGTTTACTCCGCTGATTTATGGACATGGAAAGGTTTTATCATTTTATAAAAAACTTCTAAACCTAGAGGAGTTTAATTTTGCTCAAGTCAGATCCATAGAAGAAGTTCAGCACCGAAAAGTCAATGTGATCAATATCGTAGAAGAAAGCCCCGAGGTTATCCCAGGCGTAGAAACTCATGAAGCTGGAAAATTTGCTTTGGAGTCACTCAAGGCAGCTATGGAAGATTTGAAATCCGGTAGAATCCAAGGTTTGGTCACAGCTCCTGTGAATAAAAATAATATCAATTCGGAAGAGCTTCCATTTGTTGGCCATACTGAATTCATTACCCAAACAGTAGGTGCAAAAGATAGCCTGATGATGATGGTCAGTGAGGATTTGAGAGTGGGTTTAGTTACTGGCCATATCCCAGTATCCCAAATTTCTCAATCACTCACCAAGGAAAAAGTACTTCAAAAAATCAACATCTTCCTCAAGAGTTTAAAAGAGGATTTTGGAATCGACAAACCGAAAATTGCCATTTTGGGACTTAATCCGCATGCCGGGGAAGATGGCTTATTGGGCACAGAAGAGGAAGAAATACTCAAGCCAGCTATCCGGGAGATGAAGGACAAAAATCACTACGTATTCGGACCTTATCCAGCGGATGGATTTTTTGGAATGATGCACCAAAAACGCTTTGACGGGGTGCTGGCTATGTATCACGATCAGGGATTGATCCCTTTCAAGTCTATGGCATTCAGCACGGGAGTAAACTTTACTGCAGGACTTCCTGTGGTAAGAACTTCACCTGACCATGGCACTGCATATAACATCGCCGGTAAAAATGTAGCCGAAGAAGGTTCTATGAGAGCAGCCCTACATTTGGCAGCAGATATTGTAAATCTGCACTTAGGCGAAGAGGAAGAAGGTTAAGGGAATCCAAAAAAGAAGCTGAAAACCAAATTTTATTTTAAATCTGTTTCAGCTATTTTAAATAATTACCTACATTTGCGGTCTTAAATCAGGAGCGTGAATCGTGAAATTCTGGAAAACATTTGATATTGAAGTCATTAAGTTTAAAGAAGGACGCCACGAAATTGACTTCGAAATTGAAGACAAGTTCTTTCAAAGTTTCGAAGACAATGAACTTCTGAAAAAAGGCAAGCTGACCGTACGGGTCATCATGGAAAAGGGAGCCAATGTGATTGAGCTAACCTTTTTGATCAAAGGAACGGTGGAACTCACCTGTGACCGGAGTCTGGAGATATTTGACCATGATCTCAACTTTACTGAGAAAATGATTTATAAATATGGTTCAGAGGAGCAGGAAATAGACGAAAAAGTCTACATGATCACGAGGGATACCCCTTCCATCAATGTAGCCCAGCTCATTTACGAGTTTATCCTTTTGGCATTACCTGCCAAAAAAATCCATCCGGACTACAAAAATGAATTGGACGACGAAGACGATTTTGATACCGAGGGAGGGTTTATTTTTCTCGATCAAGAAACAGAGGAGTCTGAAGATTCGAATGAAGAAGAAGAACCAAAGCCAGTTGATCCAAGATGGGAACAGCTGTTAAAATTAAAAAACAAAGAACAATCATAAACCACGTATAAGATGGCACATCCTAAACGCAAAATTTCGAAAACCAGAAGAGATAAGAGAAGAACTCATTATAAACTGGAAGCACCTGGATTGGCAAAATGCCCAACCACCGGTGAAATGCACTTGCCTCACAGAGCTTTTTGGCTTGATGGCAAACTGTACTACAAGGGACAAGTAATCATCGAAAAGGAAGTTAGAGCTTAATTTTCTTTATAAAAATCATAAAAATCCACTCTCCAAAAGAGTGGATTTTTTTATGCGTAAATACAAGAAACCTGAAAACCAACACTTTACATAAAGTAAGGAAGTAAGGCTTTGGTGGACAAAGGTCATTATACTATTTTTGGCCTCTCTCGGAAAACGCCTTTGAACCAAATGATCCGAAGAGACGCGATTGTAAAGCAATCAAACCTACCAAACCCAACACAATGGACAAAATAAGAGCCATGATCACCGGTATTCAAGGATATGTCCCTGAATACAGACTCACCAACAAAGAATTGGAATCTCTGGTAGAAACCAATGATGAGTGGATAACCTCTCGCACCGGGATCAAAGAAAGAAGAATCCTCAAAGGAGAAAATCAAGGAACATCAGTCATGGGAATCGAGGCGGTAAAGGGCCTTCTCGAAAAAACCGGAACTGATCCATTGGACATTGAGCTGATCATTTGTGCCACAGTCACTCCTGACATGCCTTTCCCTGCTACTGCAAACATCATTGCGGACAAAGTAGGTGCTAAAAAATCCTTTTCTTTTGATATCGGAGCAGCATGTTCTGGTTTCCTTTACGCACTTCAGCTTGGAGCACAATTTATCCAAGCCGGCACTCACAAAAAAGTGGTGGTGGTAGGAGCCGATAAGATGTCAGCAATTGTGGATTACCAAGACCGAACCACCTGTATCCTTTTCGGAGATGGTGCCGGAGCGGTTCTATTGGAAGCCACCACTGAAGAGTACGGCGTTATGGACGCTATTTTGAAAGCTGATGGTTCGGGTGAAGCTTACCTCCACATGAAGGCCGGTGGTAGCCGTAAACCTGCAACAGCTGAGACCTTGGCGAATCGTGAGCACTATGCCTATCAGGAAGGTGCTACTGTATTCAAATTTGCGGTAACCAACATGGCAGACGTAAGTGCCGAAGTAATGGAAAGAAACGGATTGAAAGGTGATGACATTGCTTGGCTAGTTCCACATCAAGCAAACAAGCGAATTATCGATGCTACTGCCAACAGAATGGGAGTAGGTCCAGAAAAAGTAATGATGAATATTGAGCGATATGGTAATACCACGGCCGCTACCATCCCGTTGTGTCTATGGGAATATGAAAACCAGCTTAAAAAAGGAGACAACTTGATCCTTGCTGCGTTTGGTGGCGGATTTACCTGGGGCGCCATCTACCTAAAGTGGGCTTTGGATCCGAAATAAACAAACAGAATATACCTAAACTATGGCAAGTACTGCAGATTTTAAGAATGGACTCTGTCTGGAAATGAACAACGATATTTTCTCTATCGTTGAATTCCAGCACGTTAAACCAGGAAAAGGAGCAGCCTTCGTACGCACCAAGCTAAAAAGTCTAAGAACTGGTAAAACCCTGGATAAGACCTTTAATGCGGGTGAAAAAGTAACCACTGCACGAGTTGAGAAAAGACCCCATCAGTTTCTTTATGCAGATGATATGGGATACAACTTCATGGACACGGAGACTTTTGAACAGATTTCTTTGGAAGAAAGACTGATCGAAAGACCAAAACTACTAAAGGATGGACAAAACGTAGATATTTTAGTCCACGCAGAAACAGAAACCCCCCTATCGGTGGAGTTACCTCCTTTTGTAGAATTGATGATCACCTATACTGAGCCTGGCATCAAAGGTGATACGGCTACTAATGCACTTAAACCTGCCACGGTAGAAACCGGTGCAACGGTAATGGTCCCTCTTTTTGTGGATCAAGACACTTTGATCAGAGTAGATACCCGAGATGGTTCGTACTCAGAAAGAGTAAAATAAATATAATCGGCTGTGTGATTTCTTTAAATTACACAGCTTTATTGTTTTTAACCCAACCACATGATGTCCAAAGACATTGAACAAAAAAAGAATCCTATGAAAGCGAAAGAGATTCAGGAGCTGATCGATTATATCTCCAACTCCGGCCTGGCAGAAGTCAAAATCAAGACAGAAGAGTTCGAACTTTCTATCAAAAAATACGCTGATTCCGCTGCGGTAGCACCAGCTCCACAAGTGTTCATGCATGCCCCTGCACCGGCTCCTGTCGCTGCTGCTCCTGCAGCACCGGCTCCGGCTCCCGCAGCAGCTCCTGCTTCTACCCCTTCCAATTTGGTAGAAATTAAATCTCCAATGATCGGTACGTTCTATCTTACTCCTAATCCTGATTCCGCTCCTTTTGTAACTGAAGGTGCATCAATTAGAGCAGGTCAGACAGTCTGCATCATTGAGGCAATGAAACTTTTCAACGAAATCGAATCTGAGATTTCAGGAAAGATTGTAAAAATCCTAGTTTCCAATGCAACACCTGTAGAATACGATCAGCCATTGTTCTTGGTCGATCCTGCAGGATGATTTTTCCACTAAATCAATAACAGCGTGTTTAAGAAAATCTTAATAGCTAACCGTGGTGAAATCGCACTGAGGGTAATCCGAACCTGCAAAGAAATGGGCATCAAAACGGTGGCCGTCTATTCCACTGCTGATAAAGACAGCCTTCATGTGAGATTTGCAGACGAAGCAGTGTGTATTGGACCGGCTCCCAGCCGTGAATCCTATCTCAATATCCCTAGAATCATTGCCGCCGCAGAAATCACCAATGCGGATGCGATCCATCCCGGTTATGGGTTTCTGTCTGAAAATGCCGAATTCTCACGAATCTGTGAAGAATACGGCATCAAATTCATCGGAGCTTCTCCAGATATGATCGCCAAAATGGGTGATAAGGCTACCGCAAAGGCTACCATGAAAGCAGCAGGAGTCCCTACCATCCCAGGATCTGACGGATTGTTGGACTCCATTGAGCAAGGCTTGAAGATTGCCAATGAAATGGGCTACCCTGTCATCCTCAAAGCAACTGCTGGAGGTGGTGGTCGCGGAATGCGTATTGTCAAAGAAGACAAAGAATTCAAAAAAGCTTGGGATGACGCGAAAATGGAATCCGGAGCTGCTTTTGGCAACGATGGTCTTTATTTGGAAAAATTCGTAGAAGAACCCCGCCATATTGAAATTCAAGTGGTAGGCGATCGGACCGGAAAAGCTTGCCATCTTTCTGAGAGAGATTGCTCTATCCAGAGAAGACATCAAAAACTAGTCGAAGAAACCCCTTCTCCATTTATCACTGAAGAACTACGTGAGGCGATGGGTAAAGCTGCCATCAAAGGTGCTGAAGCAATCGGCTATGAAGGTGCAGGTACCATCGAATTCTTGGTAGATAAGCACCGCAATTTCTACTTCATGGAGATGAATACCCGAATTCAAGTGGAGCATCCCATCACGGAAGAAGTAACTGATTTTGACTTAATCAAAGAGCAAATCAAAGTGGCTGCTGGAGAAACTATCTCTGGTAGAAACTACTTCCCTAAGCTCTATGCGATGGAATGTCGAATCAATGCAGAAGATCCTGCCAATGGCTTCCGACCAAGTCCAGGAAAAATCAATTACCTGCATATTCCGGGAGGAAGAGGAGTTCGTGTCGATTCCCACGTGTATGCTGGCTATGTGATTCCGCCAAATTATGATTCTATGATTGCTAAACTGATTGTAAGCGGTCAGTCTAGAGAAGAAGTAATCGTTAGGATGAAAAGGGCTTTGGAAGAATTTGTAATTGATGGAATCAAAACTACAATCCCTTTCCATATTGCTTTACTGGAAAACGAACAGTTTAAAGAAGGAAACTTCACCACGAAATTTTTGGAGACCTTCGATTTTTCAGTAATCAAAGCTTAAGTAAGAATAACATTTTCCACAAAAGCCACTTTCAAAAAGTGGCTTTTTGCTTTTCTAGGTAAACCTTCTTATCAATTCACATTTAGATTTAATAATTAAGCCTTATATGATTGGATTACAAGTAAATAGAAAATCAAACATTCAACTTTTTTGTCGCATCCATAAGTAATTGCTACTAGTGATCATTATAAAAATTTAAAAAATATCAACTCAACTTTTATAATTTTTTTTCATAACTTAATCACCGATTAAGATTTACCCAAATGATCTATCTCAAAAAGTCCAGCTACTTATTTTGGACAGTTTCCTTATTTACGGCATTTAGCTGTGCTGAAAAAAGCACTGAAAATTTGGATTTGGCCAGCGGCGACCAAATCAGTTACAATTTTCATATCCGACCCATCCTTTCCGATAAATGCTTTGCCTGCCACGGTCCTGACGCCAACAAGCGTGAAGCAGATCTTCGATTGGATACTGAGGAAGGTGCCTTTGCTGCCTTGAAAGAAAGTCCGGGGAAATTTGCCTTAGTGTCGGGCAAACCGCTGGAATCTGAGGTATACCACCGAATTGTCTCCACAGATCCAGGGGCGATCATGCCTCCACCTGAATCCAACCTTTCCCTTACTCCCGCAGAAATCGATCTGATCAAACGCTGGATCGAGCAGGGGGCAAAATACGAACCGCATTGGGCTTTTATGAAAGTCGAAAAGCCATCGGTACCCACTACTGACTGGGGCAAAAATGAAATTGATGCTTTTATCCATGCAAAAATCAAAGCCAAGGGCCTTGAACCAAACCCTGAAGCGAACTCCTACGAACTGATCAAACGAGCAAGTCTTGACCTTACCGGACTTCCTCCAAGTCCTGAAATCTTGGATAAATACGCAGGATTCAAAGGCTCAAACACTTATGAAAAATTGCTGGACGAACTAATGGCCTTGCCCTCCTATGGAGAAAAAATGGGGATTCTTTGGTTGGACATTTCTCGATATTCTGACAGTTATGGCTACCAAGATGATGAAGCCCGGGGTCAATGGCCCTATCGAGATTGGGTCATCCACGCGTTTAACAATAACCTTCCTTACGATCAGTTCATCACTTGGCAATTGGCTGGTGACTTATTGCCCAATGCGACGAAAGAACAGATTCTTGCCACAGCGTTCAACAGAAACCACAAGTACACCGAAGAAGGAGGGGTCATCCACGAAGAGTATCGGGTGGAATATGTCCTGGACAAGACAAATACCTTCAGCAAAGGTATTCTTGGGCTAACCATGGAATGTGCACAGTGCCATGATCACAAATACGACCCTGTATCCCAGAAGGAGTATTTTGAGCTGTATGCGTTTTTCAACAACTCCAAAGAAAAGGGCTTCGAAGGGGATATCAGTCAAACTAAACCCGCCAAAACCCCTATCCTATGGATTGAACGGCAGGATATAGATGGCATCATGAAGTTTATCAACCATAAAGACACCACCAAATTAATGGTGTCTGTCATGGGAGAACTTGATTCAACTGAAAGACGACAGACCTACATCTTGGATCGCGGTGCTTATGATTCCCCTACGGTTCCTGTAGAGGCATCCACTCCTAGCTCAGTGTTGAAATTCCCTGAAAATTTTGAAAAAAACAGGTTGGGACTTGCCAAATGGACTACTCACCGGGACAATCCTTTGACCTCAAGAGTATTTGTCAATCTGGTATGGCAGGAACTTTTTGGAAAAGGAATTGTAAAATCAGCAGGCGATTTTGGCATGCAGGGCGACCTTCCTACGCATCCCGAACTGTTGAATTGGATGGCAGCGGACTTCATGGACAACGGATGGAATATCAAACGTCTACTCAAAATGATCATGACGTCCTCGACTTACCGCCAATCTGCTTCCATCAGCGACAAACACATGGAAGTGGATCCTGATAACTTCTATTTGGCACGAGCTCCTCGCCTCAGATTGCCTGCGGAAAACATTCAGGACTTAGTACTTGCCAGTAGTGGCCTTTTGGTAAATCAGATTGGAGGACCTAGTGTGAAGCCTTACCAGCCTTCTGGTCTGTGGGAAGCAGCTACTTCAGGTCGAGGTACGCTGGCCACTTATGTACAAGATACGGGTGACAAACTTTACCGTAGAGGCATCTATAACTTTATCAAGCTGACTGTCCCTCCTCCCAAAGCGATCATTTTTGATTCGAGCAACAGAGACCGATGCGAAATAACCAGAAACAGAACCAACACGCCTCTTCAGGCTTTGGTCATGATGAATGATCCGATGGTATTGGAAGCTTCCCGTGTCCTTTCCACAAAACTCAGCAAGTCGCACCAAGATCCTGAAAAGGCGATTGAAGAAGCCTTCAAGCGGATTGTATGCCGCGAAATGAAATCAAAAGAAAAATCCTTACTACTGGACTACTTCGAAAGTGAACTCAGCCACTACGAAAGTCATCCGGATGAAGTCAAAAAAACACTGGATGTGGGTGAATACCCGATGAATCCAGGCGCCATGACCCCACAAAACGCTGCCTTGATGCAAGTCATCGTGAGTCTGTACAACCTAGAAGAAACCATTACCAAGAGCTAACATGGAAAAAGAAATATTAGAGCAGGGGTTGAATCATAACAGAAGAAAATTTCTTTCCCGAATCAGCTTAGGAATTGGAAGTGTGGCTTTGGGATCTCTGTTGATTCCTGACCTTTTCTCTGGAAAAAAAGAAGCCGAAGACTCCCTAATGAGAGCGCTACCTCATTTTGCTCCCAAAGCAAAACGGGTAATTTACCTTTTCCAAAATGGAGCACCTTCCCAACTGGAGACTTTTGATTACAAACCCATGTTGCGAAGCAATTTTGGCCAAGAACTCCCCGAATCCATACGGAATGGACAGCGCCTCACCGGAATGACTGCGGGACAGAGCTCTTTTCCACTGGTGGGTTCCTACTTCGATTTCAACCAATATGGACAAAGCAGGGCGTGGATTTCCTCCCTGTTCCCACATATTTCCTCAGTGGTAGATGACCTTTGCATCATCAAATCCATGCATACGGAAGCTATCAATCACGACCCTGCATTAACCTTTTTCCAAACCGGTGCACAGGTAGGAAACAGACCGAGCATGGGATCTTGGCTGAGTTATGGATTGGGAAGTGAAAACGAAAACCTGCCTGCTTTCTGTGTTCTACTCAGTCGAGGAAAAGGAAATGGCCAAGGGGTGTATTCCAAGCTTTGGTCCAATGGCTTCTTGGATGCCCGCCATCAAGGGGTTCAGTTTTCCAATTCAGAGGATCCGGTACTTTACCTTTCCGATCCAAATGGTATGTCCCGAGATCAGCGTAGAAAAATGCTGGATCAGATCGCAGCTATGAATGATCTCAGCTACAACGAATTCAACGATCCCCAAATTACTGCCAAAGTCCAACAGTATGAAATGGCTTATCGCATGCAAACAGCCGTTCCAGAAATCACAGACGTGACAAAAGAACCTGACAGCATTGTGAAATTGTATGGACCGGACTGCTTAGTACCCGGAACCTATGCCGCCAACTGTCTTTTGGCCAGAAAACTCTCCGAAAATGGAGTGCGCTTTGTGCAACTCTACCATCAGGGATGGGATGCACATGACAATCTTCCCAATCAAATGATAGGACAAGCCAAAGATGTGGACCAAGCATCGGCGGCTTTGATTACGGATTTGAAGCAGCGTGGACTACTCGATGAGACCTTAGTGATTTGGGGTGGAGAATTTGGCCGAACCAACTACTGTCAAGGAAAAATCGCTCCGGAAAACTATGGACGAGACCATCACCCTAGAGCCTTCTCCATTTTCATGGCAGGCGGCGGCGTGAAGTCAGGAATCGTCTATGGAGAAACAGACGACTTTGGATACAATATCACCGAAAACCCAGTCCATGTGCATGACTTCCAGGCAACCGTGATGCACCTGATGGGAATCGACCATGAAAAGCTTACCTATAAGCATCTCGGCAGAAGGTATCGCCTCACCGATGTCCATGGACATGTAGTAAAAGACATCATCGCTTAATTCCTATTTATGTCTCGATATTCCAAAGGCATTTCCTTGCTGGAAAATCTGCTGTTCTTTTGGTGTGGGTTGTCCCTCATTTTATCGATCGGCGGCGATAATTTAGTAATTCCTTCCTGGCTGCAAGTGGCGGGCAGAATGCACCCGCTGATGCTGCATTTCCCGATTGTGCTTTTACTTCTTGCCATCGCTTTGCTTTGGATGAAGGAGGAAAGCTGGAGAGGATTCGGTAAAAATCTCTTATTGATTGGAGCTAATTTCACGGGAATCACTGTGGTGGCAGGCTTGTTATTAGCCTCTGAAGATTACGAGGGAGATGCACTTGCCTGGCACAAATGGCTGGGTGTAGTATCCTTGGGATTTTCAGTATTCATCTACTTTTTCCTTGATCAAGTAGCCAACTTATTTCGGCTTGCTGGTTCGGGATTGGCTGTACTCATTTTACTTACCGGGCACTTTGGCGCCAACTTGACACATGGTGAAGATTTCCTTTTTGGTCCACTGATGCCTAAAGAGGACAAAATGATTGCCTTGGAAGAAGCGGAAGTATTCAGAGACTTGGTTCAACCCATTTTTGAATCGAAGTGCATTGCCTGTCATAAAGAGGGCAAAATCAAGGGTGAACTGAGAATGGATCATTTGGAAGGATTACAAAAGGGCGGAAAATCAGGGCCATTTATCCTCGCAGGCAACTTGGACGAGTCTCTGTTGATCCAGCGAATTCATCTTCCTATGGAAAATGAGGAGCACATGCCTCCGAAAAACAAGCTACAACTTACTGAGGAAGAAATTGAAATTCTGAGACTTTGGGTGATGTCAGGGGCTTCTTTCGAGCAAAAAGTCATGGAACTGCCTCAGGAAGAACCGCTATTCCAATTAGCTTCCAATAAATTCACGACAGAAAAGACCTATTCTTTTGCCGCAGCAGATGAGGATGAGGTCAAGGAGCTCAATAACTTTTTCAGAAAAGTAAAGCCCATTTTCCCTGGCTCACCTGCTTTGGAAGTGGCTTATTTTGGAGCTTCTACCTTTGATGCCAGTTCATTGTCTGATCTCAAAAACATCAAGGAACAAGTGGTGAAAATCAACCTGAACAGGATGCCTCTTGAAAATGTCGACCTCTCTTTTCTTTCTGATTTCCAAAACCTTGAAGAAGCTCAATTAAACTTTACCGGACTAAAAAGCGGTCAATTGGAAGGACTTTCAAAAATTCAAAGTCTGAAAAGCCTGGCTGTTTCAGGTAATCCATTTGGAGAAGAAGGATTGGAAAATCTTAAAAAACTGACCCAACTCAAGCGACTCTTTATTTGGCAGTCAGGAATTTCTGAAAGTGGAAGAGAAGAATTGAAAAAAGCACTTTCAACCGTTCAAATTGATTTTGGATTTGACGACAAGGGAATCATCTATCCCTTGAACTCGCCTAAAATTGATTTTGATAAAGTTATGTTTCAGGGCACTACCGAAGTAAAAATCACGCATCCGATAAGTTCTGTAGAGATCAGATATACCCTGGATGGTACCGAACCGGACAGCATTAACTCCCCAGTGTATAAGGAAGCAATTTCTCTGACGAAAACATCTCAAATCAGGGCAAAAGCTTTTGCGAAAGGCTGGATTGGAAGTGAGGAAACCAAAACTTTGCTATTTCGGGAAGGAATGAAACCCAAATCATACAAGCTGACTGACGAGCCTCATAAAAGCTATAAAGCAAAAGGAGCCACTACCCTTTTTGACGGAGTAAAAGGAAAGGCAAACCATACTTCAGGTGAATGGCTAGGATACACCGATTCACCGTTGGAAATAGAGATTTTCTTGGAGAAAGATCAAAAGCCCAAAGCGGTTGAGTTAAGCTTACTACTTCATGAAGGAGCTTATATTTTCCCTCCTGAAACAGTTGAAATCTGGACAGGAAATGCCGGAACTTGGTCAAAAGTCACGATCCCTCCCACTCCACAATCCACTAAAACTGAGGAGATCCGATATGGATTACTTGCATTTGACCTACCTCAAGGCTCTTTTGATCAGGTTAAAATCAAACTGAAACCTATCGGCAAACTGCCTTCCTGGCATCAGGGTGCCGGATCAAAGGGTTGGGTATTTGTGGATGAAATCGTATTGAATTGATTTCAAAGATTAATTTCCCTTCCAATTCCATTTAACAACTATCCAAAGTGTCCAAATGAGCAAAGCCCCCTTCAAACAATACCAGGACTCCGTGGTGGATAAGCTGCAAAAGGCCTTTAGTCAGGAAAAAGAAATCCAGTTGGCGGCCAGATGGATTGCGGATTGTCTGAAAATTGAGGGGTGGATTTATACCACGGGTACGGGACATTCACACATGCTTGCTGAGGAAATTTTCTATCGGGCAGGAGGATTTGCAAGGGTAAGGCCGATCTTTGATGAAGCACTAATGCTTCACAAAGATGCCGCTGCAAGTACCGACGTAGAGCGCACGGAAGGTTATGCAGCCAAACTTCTCGAGTCCTATCCCATTTCCTCGAAGGATGTATTTTTTATTTCCTCCAATTCTGGAAGGAATGCAGTACCCATCGAAATAGCACAATTGGCTAAAGAAAAAGGCGCGAAGGTCATTGCTATAACCAACCTTCAGCACAGCAAATCGGTGCAATCGAGACATTCTTCAGGGCTTAAACTCTATCAGATAGCTGATTTGGTTTTGGACAATTTCGGAGAAATCGGAGATGCTTCCATTGCCTTTGACGGGCTGGATGGAAAAGTAGGTGCCACTTCCACCGTAATCGGAACGGCTCTTCTCCAATCCATCATGGTGCAAGCAGTGGGATTACTTTTAGAGGAAGGCATCACTCCCGAAGTATATATCAGCTCCAATTCTGATGCGGGAGAAGCCAATAATCAAGCCCTTCTTACCCAATACAAGCCTTTGGTGAAGGGGCTTTAATCTAGGGTCGCTTCTCTGCCGCTTTTCCCCGAAGGCAAAAACAATTTAAACTTTGGAGAAAATCCATTGAAATAGGGGATCGGTTCACGGTAAAGCGGAGAAGTTTCATTAGGCTCTGTGCCATTGTCTGTGTAGCGGATAAGTAAACCCGGCAATTCGGAATTAACCAACACTCTTCCGTCTTTGATTGTAACACCAGGTTTGGGAAGCCTAAAGTTGAATCCTCCAAAAATGACTTCCAATCGAGGAAATTCCACCTTGCTCACCAAGTTGGAAAACTGATTCCATTCGGCAGCACGTTGACTTTTCATCTCTTTGATATTGGACTGCTTGGACCAATTTGGGTCACCGCCCCAAGCTCTTTCCACATAGCCCAACATTTTTGGAAGCAGGTAGTATTCCAGCATTTCAGGACTTTTCACAGTCTCCGTCCAAAGCTGACCCGAGACACCGAGGATATTTCTTTTTCCTTGTTCAGTCAATTGGGTAAAGCGCTTTTCCGCCTCCGTCCAATCCCAAGTTTCCCCTTCGATGGTCTGATCATGAGAGAGATAGAGTTTGCCAGGCACTGTTTTCCAGGATTGATACATATCGGATACTCCACTCCAGGTATGACCTCGCTCATCAGGATCCCAATCGTAGGCTAAGTCAAAGTAAAAATTGGCACTAGAGCAAATGACCACGGGATAGCCGGCATTGGCCAATCGGTAAGCCATGTCCTCTCCTCCCCATCCTGCCACGGCATTCCAAGCATAGAGCCTCCAGTTTTGGTTGGCAAACTTCGGATTAGGCATCACTTCATCACCCCGATGTGTTTGTCCTACTTCTTCCCAACCCCCCATGGCTAGTCCATGCTTTTCCAGGATCTTGGCGGTGCGGCTTCTGAAATAATCATTCAAGTCCTCCAGCTTCACCTCGGGATTTTTAGCCAAAAAATCCTTACAAATCGGAGATTCCTTCCAGACTCCTCTTGGTACTTCATCCCCTCCCGTATGCCAGTTTTTCAGTTGGACACCTGCATCGGAATACATTTTCTTGATTTCCACCACGAGCTTTTCATAAAAAGCATAGGTTGACTCTTGGCACACACAGACGGTATTTCCTTTGAAATTTTGAGCAGAAAGATAGCTCGACTGATCATTCGGATCTGCCAAGCGATAAGCAGAAGCTTGCTCTGGATTACCTGATTTGAGATAGGCTTGATGCCGTTTTTCCATCGCCTGAATGGCCGCTCGAGAATGCGCCGGAACTCCCAATTCGGGAATGACCTCAATGTGTCGGGCTTTGGCGTAGGCCAAAATTTCCATAAAATCAGAAACGGTATAATATCCTGAACCGGCAGGGCTCTTTTGAGGATCTTCACCGGAAGCATAATACGGCCATAGAAACTCTGATTCATTGGTAGAAAATCCTCTTCTGCCACCAAAATCGGTCAATTCAGGAAGCCCAGGAATCTCAATTCTCCAACCTTCATCATTAGCAAGATTGAAGTGAAATACATTAAGCTTATAAAAAGCCATTAAGTCTAAGATCTTTAGAATTTGTTCTTTGGGCTGAAAGTTTCTGGCCACATCCAAAAAGAATCCACGATAGCCAAAGGCAGGTTCATCTTCAATTTCCACTTGGGGCAAGGTGAGCGTGTTTCCTGGTTTGGACCAAAAATCCACAGGCATTAAGGCCAGAAAAGATTGAACTCCATAGAAAGCTCCCCTTTCATCAGAAGCCAAAATATCCACTCGGCGATTGGTGATTTTCAAGTGATAAGCTTCAGGTTTTAGGCCATCCACTTTGGTTACTTTGATATTGACAGGAGCTTCATTTCGGTTTACTTGTGGCTTATATCCATCCCTTAGCGTGAGAAGCAGGTATTTGGTAGTTTCCAAAAACTCCTTGGATCCGACGACTGCAACTCCTGCATTGGTGATCTTCAAGGCTTCGCCTGTGTAGCTCCATTTCTTAGGTGTAGGTAAAAAGGGCGGAATCTCCGATCCAAGCAACTCGCTCACCGCAAGATTTTCCTCGTACCTTTTGGCAGAAGTCGGAATCGGTAATGGAGTCGATTTAGCCATGTCAGCTAACTCCTTTTCTGATAATACCTGAGTAGAATAAGCCACAATTTCCTCCACTTTTCCGTCAGCATGTACCAAAATCAATCCTTCCGGCGCATAGGAGTTTTTCAAGAAAGCACCTCGGCTTTTATACCCTATCTTGAGTTGCTGACCAGCCTGGATCTCAGGCGTATTTCCCTCCAATACAAAGAAATCTCCCTGCAAATGTCGAATTGTGGTGTTTGGCAATAGGGATTCAGGTCGAACTGAGATAAAGACCGTATTGAAATAAAGCTTCCATCCTGCCGAAAGCTGATTTGTGCTCTCATTTGAAATGGAAATAGTTGCTTCGTGACGCTGAGGCGAAGTGAGTTGATTATCCATTAGTTTCCATTCAGCTTTTATTTGACTAATACCAATCTGAGTCGAAAAGAAAAATACTGTACAGACAACTATGAATCGGGATAGCATACGATTGATCATAAAACGTCAACAGGAAGTTTTTTGAATTGGATGAAAACTTTATTTTTATAAAGTTCATACTTTCTATCAATTATCAAATTCCGATTTGATACACCCATCACAACCACCCCTTCTATGACCATTGACCACCAATCCAAAATCCTCAACAACCGCTATCTGGCGCTGGATGTCCTGCGGGGCATGACCATCGCTTTTATGATCATCGTCAATACACCGGGAAGCTGGAGAGACCTCTACGCACCACTCGCTCATGCCGATTGGCACGGATTCACCCCCACTGACTTGGTTTTCCCTACCTTCCTGTTTGTGGTGGGAAATGCCATGAGCTTCGCCTTGAAAAAGCTTAATGAAATGAGCTCCTCCGACTTTTACAAAAAAGTATTCAAGCGGGCGGCTTTGATTTTTCTAATTGGTTGGCTATTAAATTATTTCCCGTTTTTCGATTATAACGAAGCTGGGGTGATGGTCGCCGTCAAACTTTCAGAAGTCAGACTGTTGGGAGTTTTGCAGCGGATTGCTCTCTCCTATTTACTGGCGGCCTTGGTCGTGTATTGGACTGGAGATAAAGGTGCTTGGATTGTAGGGCTTGGTTCCTTAGTCATTTTTTGGCCTATCATGTATTTCTTTGGTGATGCAGGTGATCCCTACAGCCTCACTGGAAATGCGCAAATCAAATTGGATTTACTCCTGATCGGAGAAAAGCGCATGTATATGGGCGAAGGAATTCCTTTTGATCCGGAAGGTATCCTGAGCACACTCACTTCCATGGTCAATGTCCTGGCAGGTTTTATTGTGGGCAAATTCATACAGAAAAAAGGAAATACTACTTCTACAGTTCAGGTGTTAGGAATTGCAGGAATCGTCCTTTTGGCCCTCGCTTACCTCTGGGATTTGGGCTTCCCGATCAATAAGAAAATCTGGACAAGTTCCTATGTATTGCTCACTGTTGGATGGGACTTGTTGCTCTTGGCAGGTTTGATTTTCCTGGTTGAAATCCAGAAACTGACCCGTTGGACTTATTTCTTTCAGGCATTTGGCCGCAACCCACTGATTCTTTATGTGTGTTCGGGTGTGGTCGTATCCATTTTCTCCATGATCCCTGTAGGAGACACCACCTTCAAAGGCTGGATTTATGCCAATCTCTTTACCAGTTGGCTGGATCCGAAAAATGCTTCTTTCCTTTTTGCCATCGCCTACATGCTCCTTATTTGGCTGATTGGCCTCTGGATGGATAAGAAGAAAATCTACGTCAAAGTCTAAAAAGGACCTTTGAATAGGAAAGGCTTTTGGCACAAATAGTAAACTTCCAAGACTGTTTAACCAAAAGCCTTTTTTTATGCAACTCAAAATCGGAGTCTACAACATTGCCTGGATGCGGGATCTTTTTGAATCCAACGGCAACCCAAAAACCACCGGGAAAGAAGGAATCAAAAGTCGGCAACTCGCTGATATCATTCGGGGGATGGATCCGGATTTCCTCGGAATCGTCGAGGGTCCTGACACCCTTGTCAACGGAAGTAAAACTTCTACCCAACAACTTGAAGCATGGGCCGCACACTACCTGCCCGACAAGACTTTCAAAGGGATACATGGCTATCCATCTGCTGGTCAGCAGGAGCTCTGCGCTCTCTACAAGCCCGACAAACTCAACGTCCTCTTCACTCCCGAAACCAAAGAAGGAGACCGATTCAATCAGCCATTCTTGATGGACACCACCAATCGGATGATCAAAGAGCAATACCAGCATTACCGCCCGCCCTTGGAGCTCAGTCTGCTGGCACCTGACAATCGCCTCCTCTCTAGAGTCATCATTGCACACACCAAATCCAAGGGGATCTTTGACAAGGTGGATTATGCCCGATTTGAGCAACTCTCTCAACGGGATCGATTGAGACTTTTTGGAGGATGCATGCACATCCGTGAGCGCTGCGATCAATACCTCAGCAAGGGACAGCAAGTGATTGTGATGGGTGATATTAATGATGGGTTTGAATTGGATTTCTACGAAAATCGCTTTTCAAAAAGTGCGGTCGAGATTCTCTTGGGAGATCTGTGGAAACCTGAATGGGTCCTGAGGTCTACCCTACCCCGGCCCAAACTGACTGCCCACGGCTGGACGCCCTATTCCGGTAGGTTCAAAGACCGGATCACAGGGGATCTATTCAATGTGCTGATCGATCACATTTTAGTGAGCCAAGGACTTAAGGTATTGAAGGGGCAAGTTTGGAATCCATTTTTGGAGAAAAATGACCCTGTAATTCAAAGCCTAAAAACTCAACTTGCTCAGGGTTCTGACCATTATCCCGTCTATACCGAACTAGAATTCTGAGGATTTTTTAAAAATATCTCAGAAAAATTCTTACCCCTCATCCCTTAAAGGGCCGATTTGTTGAAAAAGCAGATTGGCCCTTTTTGTTTTTGGTTATCTTCATGAAAACCCCAAACTCGCCCTATGATTACTCTGAAAAACAACTTCACCATGGCCATTGGTCTATTTTTCAGCTTCAATCTCATCCTGACTTTTCCATCCTTATCACAGATTACCGAAGCCACTTACGATCGCGCCAGCTACTTTTTGACTAATTCGATCCAAAAGGAAGTGTATCACTTGGAAGTTATTCCCACTTGGCTGGAAGGAGAAAAACTCTTTGTTCACTCAGCATTTACCGAGAAAGGAAAACGGTTCTTTACAACAGATGCCAAGACCTTTGAGACCACAGAAGCATTTGACCCCGTGGTTTTAGCCGAGTTGATCCAATCCAAAACTGGAGAGACCCTCGATCACAAGGACTTGCCGATTACCTTCACCGGTGTGCGTAATAGTCATATTGTCACCTTTCGATGGAGAAATCAAGAATGGGTCTGGAATACCAAAGAGAATTCGTTGAGCGCACTACCCATTAATTCGAGGAATGAGATGGAATCTTTTTCACCTGATCGAAAATGGAAGGCATACACCAGAAATTACAACCTCTATGTTCAAAATCTGGAAACAGGTCAGGAAACACAGCTGAGCACTCAAGGAAAAAAAGGATTGGAATATGCCTCATACTATGGATGGAGCGACCTAATCGAAGGTGAAAATGGGGAAAGGCCGGATCGCTTTATGGTGCAATGGTCTCCTGATTCCAAAAAGATTTTCACCCAAATCGTAGACCTCCGCCTGGCAGAAAAAATGTACCTACTGGACTTCAGCAAAGAGGAGAAATTCAGGCCGGACCTTCTTTCCTACTACCGAGGTTCTCCCGGAGACAGTACGGTGGTGATGTATGTTCCGGTGATTTTTGATTTGGAGAAAAAAGAGGAAAAGCGAATTCCCGAACTCAGCGTCCCACATTTCATTGGCATTCAGCTTCGATGGTCTGATGATAGTAGAAGTCTAAGTGGGTTTCATTTTCCAAGGGGTTACAAGGAATTTCATCTGCTAGAGATACAGACTTCTGACTTATCGATCCGAAAAATCTATTCAGAATCATCTCCCACCCACATCAACAGAGACAATATTTTTAGAAAGCTTAAAAACGATCAGTTTCTTTTGGGATCAGAGAAATCCGGTTGGAATCAATTGTATCTCATGGATTGGAAAACGGGAAAAGAAATCTTTCCCCTCACTTCTGGAGAGTACGTAGTGAACAAATTGACCTTTTTGGATGAATCGAAAGGGGTACTCTATTTTGAAGCCTCAGGAAAAGAGCCCGGAAGAAACCCTTACTTCAATCACCTGTACAGCGTCAACCTAGACGGTTCCAACCTAAAACTGTTGACTCCTGAAAATGCCTTTCACGAACTCTCAATCAGTCCAAGTGGTCGCTACGCGGTCGATAACTACTCCACCGTCAATCAGCCTACTCAATCCGTCTTGATCGATCTAGCTACTGGAAATCAGTTGGCCAAAATCTCAGAAGCAGACATCACCAACCTAAAAAAGAGAGGATATCAATTCCCTGTTCCTTTTACCGCCACAGCAAAGGATCAAAAGACCGAAATTCATGCGGTGTATTTTCTGCCTACCAACTTTAATCCAAAAAAGAAATACCCGATCATCGACTACACCTATACCGGCCCCCACACCTCTACCGTGCCTAAGACTTTCAAATCAGGTCTGATGGGACATCAGCAACCGATGGCCGAGTTGGGTTTTGTGGTCGTGACAGTGGATGGATTAGGCGGTTTTGGAAGATCCAAAGCCTTTGCTGACGTCTCCTATCGCAACTTGGGGGATGGCACTACCGATCATGTCTTGGCCATCACCCAACTGGCGAGCAAAAACAGATTTTTGGACATCAGCCGAGTGGGGATTTTCGGACACTCAGCAGGAGGGTATGATGCGGCTAGAGCCATGCTCTTACATCCTGATTTTTACAAAGTGGGAGTAGCTTCGGCCGGCGATCATGACTTCCGAATGGAAAAAGCCTGGTGGCCTGAAATGTATATGGGCTATCCTGTGGGAGATTACTATCACGAGCAATCCAACATCACCAATGCCGCCAAGCTGAAAGGGCACCTGCTTCTGGCCCATGGAGGCATCGATGAAAATGTCAATCCCTCAGCAACTTTCAAGTTTGCCGAAGAATTGATCAAAGCTGGAAAAGACTTTGACCTGTTCATCTGGCCGAGCCGAAATCACAGCTTTGGCAGACCTCCCGGAGATTATTTCACCAAGAAGCGCTGGGATTATTTTATCGAGCACCTGTTGGGAGAAAAGCCCTTGAGGCATTACATGCTCCCTCAGGTATCGTACTAGAATTAGAGAGAATGGAATAATTTGAATATCCGCAATTTTACCACTAGGCAGGCCGTAGGTTCTAAATATCGCGGATATTCGTCGACTGACCACAGACGACAGTCCACAGCACCTCTAATCAGACTTTAAACTTTATCTTATTTGATTACTGGCAGAAAAGCGGACAATCATATTCAATAATAACCTTGACCAATAAAAACAAGCGGAGGAGATTACTACCTACTAATACCTAACCTTCAGACAACTCGACAACCTGATAACTTTGACAACCAGATAACCTTGACAACTAGACAACCTGAAAACCGGACAACTCGATAACCTTGACAACCAGACAACACGAAATCAAAACTCACCCCTGACTATACCCTTTCACCATCCGCTGGATATACTTACCCACAATATCAAATTCAAGATTGACCGGATCTCCTACCTGTAGTTGATGGAAATTGGTGTGTTCGTAAGTGTAAGGAATGATCGCCACTGAAAACTTACCCAAGCCCGAATTGAAGCAAGTCAGACTGGTGCCATTGATGGTGATCGATCCTTTTTCCACCGTCACATTTCCCAAAGTTGGGTCATAAGAGACCTCAAAAAGCCAAGAACCATCTTGGTCAGCAATGGATTGGATGGTACCCACTTGATCAACGTGGCCTTGGACGATGTGACCGTCAAATCTCCCATTGGCAGGCATGCACCGCTCAAGGTTGACTTTTTTACCTTCTGACCAGCTAGAAAGGTTGGTCTTTTTCAAGGTCTCATCGATGGCAGTCACACGGTATTGTTCAGGCGTCACTTCTACCACTGTCAAGCACACCCCGTCATGGGCTAGTGATTGGTCAATTTTGAGCTCCGAACTGATCGGCGAACTCAATACATAATGCACATTGCTTCCTTCTCTGATGATGCGTTGGATGGTGCCAAAAGACTCGATTATTCCGGTAAACATGCCTGAATTTTTAAACTTCGATGAATCAACTGAATAAGCAAAAATTGCCTTTCAGGGTTCAAAGTAAGGGAAATATTCATTTATCTTCGAACACCAAACCCCAACCCGAATGCTAAAACTTGAAGATACCTACCTGCACAAAGGAAAGCGCCGCGCCCTCGTGGCCGAACTGCGGAAAAAAGGTATCCAAAGCGAGCGAGTCCTTGAAGCCATCAATACGCTTCCCCGACATTTCTTTTTTGATACGGCCCTCATTTCTCATGCCTATGAAGACAAAGCATTCCCGATTGGTGAGGGTCAGACTATTTCTCAACCATACACTGTCGCATTTCAAACCGAGCTATTGGATGTAAAACCAGGGGATAAAATCCTCGAAATCGGGACAGGTTCTGGTTACCAAGGATCCATTTTACACCTTTTAGGTGCACAAGTGTACACCATCGAGTATCAAAAAAAACTTTTCGAACACACCTCCAGATTTCTTCAGCGATTGGGAATACACCTGAATCTGTTCTATGGAGACGGCACCGGAGGTCTGCCAGCCCACGCTCCTTATGACAAAATCATCGTCACAGCAGGTGCACCAGTCGTGCCTGATGCGCTAATCCAGCAGTTGAAAGTGGGTGGAATTTTAGTAATTCCGGTTGGTGATCGCCAACGACAAGCTATGGTTAAAATCACCAAAAAATCTTCTAGAGAAAATATCAGAGAAGAATTCGAAGGTTTTGCCTTTGTCCCTTTGCTAGGAAAGGAAGGTTGGAAAAATTAATCCCTAGAGGATTAAAGATACCCATTACTGGATTTACCAGGTTTTTCAATATTTTATTTTGATCAAGTTTTTTCAAAAACTTAAAACAAAATTTTATTCTTATTTTTGCTCAAATTCAGTTTTATGCCAAAGCAAAAGTTAGCAAAGGAATCCGTCACTATCATGACCGAGATGGTGCTTCCTAACGATACCAATACCCTGAACAATCTAATGGGAGGCCGATTGATGCATTGGATGGACATCGTGGCGGCCATCGCTGCTCAAAAACACTCCAATCGAATCGTAGTCACTGCTTCAGCAGACAGCATTTCCTTCAAGCAACCGATCAATTTGGGAAATGTGGTCACGCTCCGTTCACAGGTAACCCGAGCTTTCAATTCATCCATGGAGGTGTTTATTGAAGTGACTGCTGAAGACATCCCTGCGAGCAAAAAAATCATGACCCATCGGGCATTCTTCACTTTTGTGGCTGTGGATCAAAACGGAAAACCCATCGAAGTGCCTGAAGTAGTCCCTGAATCTGAAGAAGAGCAGGAGCTTTACGAAGGAGCACTCAGAAGAAGACAGCTGAGACTGGTTTTGGCTAAACGAATGAAACCGGAAGATGCCGTAGAACTGAAATCTATTTTCAACCTCGATGAGAAATAACAAAAAAGGAAGGCTAATCACCTTCCTTTTTTTTGTCAATGTGTGGACATAAACGAATGAATCACTGCCTCCGCTGCGATCCGTCCAGAAGTCATCGCTGCATTGATCGATCCATTGAGTAGGTAATCTCCCGCTAAATATACTTGGTCAAACACTTTGGCCTCGGTATACGGAATGGAATACTTTAAATCATCCACCTGAGGCAAGGCATAGGGAATGTAATATGATTTGACATGCTTGAAATATTCCGCCTTTACACCTGAGATCACTTCCAATTCTGCCTGTACAGCCTTAATTAACTCTTTTTCTGGAAGATCTGATTCCAAAACTGTCACTGATAGTAAAGAACGTCCATTGGTCGAATACGCTTTGGACACATCATCCATAAAGACAATGTTATTCACCAAGTGATCTCCGGGATATAATCCGATCATCGGTCTGGCCAGGAAAGATTTCTGGGTGGAAAAGTAGAGATTGGCGACTTTTCTTGGAGGGGGAAATTGCCCCTGAAGCTGCTTCATAACTCGGTCAGGCTGCACTGCGATAATTACCCGGTCTGCTTTAAGTTCCTCTCCTGTTTCCAGGGTGATGATATTTCCCTCGACTGTCTTTACAGGAGAATTGAAATAAATTCTGGAAGAGGAGAGTTGCCTCTTAATCATTTCAGGAATCTCACCCATCCCTTTTTCGGGGATAGCAGCATGTCCAAGTGAGAACATTTTGAATACAAATTCAAACATTCTCGAACTGGTATTCAGGTGTTTTTCAAGAAAAATCCCTCTAAAAAAAGGCTTGAAGAAATTAGAAATGATCTGGTCCGAAAACCCATACTCTTTTAAAAATTGGTGTGTGGGCACCGAGGGACCAGAAAATATCTCCTCGTTTGATTTCTTTTTCAATTCCTGCGTCAAGGCAAACATTTTTACTTTGTCTAAAAATGTACCTACTCTAGAAAAAGCCATTCCAACTATTTTGAGAGGACTTCTGAGCGGATCCGTGATCACATAGGAATCATTTCCATCAAAAATGACTGCCCCCGGATCAAAGTTTTTAAGCCCAAGTGCTTTGAAATCAAGGTATTTTTTAGCCTCGGGATAGGCGGTATTCAACACCTGAAAACCGTGATCTAATCTAAACCCGTCGATTTCATCAGTCTTCATTCGACCACCTACCCGATCGGTGGCTTCTAATAGTATGGGAGAAAGTCCCCCTTTTTCCAATTCTAATGCAGCAATCAGCCCTGATAAACCTGCTCCAACAATATAAATCTTCTTTTCTTCCATGTGCTTGTCCTTGGGGACGTAAATAAAAGCTTTATTCTCAAAATTGAGAAAAGTAGTGCTTGGGTAATGCGATAACTGTTCTTTTTTGAAAGAGTTTTGAGTTGGAAACCAAACGAAAAAACTTTTGACAAACGGAAAATATTTCACCTCCTAAAAGTGTAAACTCGCACCAAACCGATTTCTTATGAAAACGCCAATCCTCACCCTTTGGGTCCTTTTGCTTTGTACCAACTGGACTTTAGCGCAGACCTACTTCCCAGAAAAAAACAACTGGCAAAGCAAATCTCCCCAAGAACTGGGAATCAACCCAATCAAAGTTCAAGAAGCCATCCAGTTTGCCATTTCCCATGAAAGCAAGGAAAATCCCAATCTGAAAATGGCACACTACGAAAGCGCTTTTGGCAGAGAACCTTTTGGATTTCCAGTCGGCCCAATGAAAGAACGTGGGCCCGCCACCGGCCTGATTATTTACAAAGGCTATGTAATTGGTCAATGGGGTGATCCAAGCAGGGTAGATCTGACATTTAGCGTAGCAAAAAGTTTCCTTTCGACCACAGCCGGTTTGGCAGTAGCTGAGGGATTGATCAAATCAGAAAAAGACCTCGTACATCCCTACATGGCTCCAATCTATCCATACGATCCCTATCGACTGATGATGAACAAAGCAGACCATTTGGATCAGGAGGATGTGTTTGACCTTTTTGGCACCGAGCACAATCGGAAAATCACCTGGGAGCACCTCCTCCGTCAAACCTCAGACTGGGAAGGTACTCTTTGGGGCAAGCCCGATTGGGCTGATCGACCTGCTGAGGGAGTAAAACAAAAGCGAACCCGCCCACAAAACGAACCCGGTACAGCTTACGAATACAACGACACACGGGTCAATGTGCTGGCTTTGGCACTTTTGAACGTCTGGAGAAAACCTCTTCCGGTGGTGCTCAAAGAAAAAATCATGGATCCAATCGGTGCAAGCCCGACGTGGAGATGGACTGGCTATGAAAACTCCTATGTAAACCTGGATGGACAGATTATCCAATCGGTCAGTGGCGGTTCGCATTGGGGTGGAGGAATGATGCTTTCTGCCTGGGATCAGGCAAGATTTGGTTACCTCACATTGAGAAATGGCAACTGGAATGGAAAGCAACTCATACCAAAATCATGGATTGACCTTTCGCGCACACCAACCCCTGCCAATCCAGGCTATGGATTTATGAATTACTTTCTCAACAACGATCTAAAAGAAGTGCCTGCCGCACCCAAGTCAGCCTTTTTGCATATCGGGGCCGGGACCAACATGATCTATGTAGATCAGGAAAATGACTTGTTGATCGTAGCTCGTTGGATTCCAAACGGAGACAAAGCTGAGTTGGTGAAAATGGTCTTGGAGAGTCTACCGAAAAAATAACTCAAATCCTCAGATCCGAAATTTGAGGGTTGACATGTTGCTTTTGCATCTCAGGCGACAAAATCGAATATCCTAATTCTAAAGGAGAAGGCCCGATCCATTGGGCCTTTTTTCCTTTTAGGGTGATTGTTTTTTGATTCGGATCAAGAATCAATACACCAAATAACACATCCGAATAAGGACAGGTAAACTGGAGAGATGGATTTTTGTCATGTTCTGCCGCTGACAAGCTCAAATGGGCCAGCTTCTCTCCCACCCAGTAATACGAGGCCGAATTAAGGTGCAAATAATTAATACCGCCTACCTGAATATACTGATCCACATGGGCATGACCATTGACTGCGAGCAGGATTTTATCGGAAAACTCACTAAGCAAACCTTGTATTTCCAAGGCATTGTCAATGGTGTAAATCCCGGCGATCGGCTGATGAGAGATAATCAAAACAGGTTTTTTAGCCTTAGTCAACTCCTCCCTTATCCAAGCCTGTTGCTCAGGGCCGATGTAGGAATGATAGCCAGATTTATAGCTTGGAGAGCCCGTATCATTGCCATCGAGGACTAATAGCAGGATGTCATTGACCTCTGTTGAGTAATAGTTGTAAGGCATCCCATACTCCTTCACCACTTCTTCTCTGGAATATCCTCCATCCATATCATGATTGCCAAGGACATGAAACGCGTTGGAATGAGCCTGATTAAAGGCCTGGATATAATGCATATTTTCAGACTTGGGAATGGCAAAATCGCCGAGCTGGATTAGAGCATCTACTTCCTCTTTTTTCATCTCATTCAAAAAGGCATTCAACCTTGTGTCAGGATCATGAATGATATCGACATGGAGGTCGGTGATCATCCCAATCTTGAAGGTTTTTTGTGTTGGAGAAAAAAGAGAAAGCACCGAATCAGGTATAGCCAAGGTAAAAACGGCGGCTGAGGAAGTTTTCAAAAAATTTCTTCTAGAAGTGTTTTCAGTCTTCATGGATAGGTTAGAATACAATACGATTCAAGATAATTCAAAGCTTTTGATACATGATCAAAGCAGGAACAGGGCCCAACTGAGGATGGCGATAAGCCTCAGGAATCTCTCCGATCACCTCAAAACCCAATGATTTCCAAAGTACCACGGCTTTCTCGTTGGTCTTGATCACAAAGTTGAATTGCATTGCTTCAAACCCAAGTCTCTTTGCCTCGAGCAGAGCAAATTTGCCCATGGCTTTTCCAATTCCTTTTCCGGATGCTTTTTCAGAAACCATAAACCCAGCATTGCAAATATGATTCCCAAGGTCTGGTTGATTCGCATTGAGGTAAAATGTACCCAAAATAGCTCCCTCAATCTCTGCCGCATAGGTAAGCTTATCGTCATTTAACCAATAATTCATCATCTTTTTCTTACAGGAATTGGGGTCAAAGACGTAGGTCCCTCCTGTCCTGATGATAGGACAGATAATTTCCCAGAGGGAATCTTGGTCCTCTTTATTGGCTTTACGGATCAATAAACCGGAGTTCATAGCAAGAGCAACTTTGAAAACAACCTGCTTAATAAAGCTCGATCTTACTAAAATTCCTTCAGAAACCCGGGAGTTGTTTGATGAATTAGACTAAATTTTAGCTTTTGTGAAAAGAAGCCTGGTTCGAGCGCTAAAATTGGCTTTTCAAATAGGATTAAGGCTGATATCTTCGCTCAGCAAATATTCACCATGCCCCAACCCACCTCCTATCAAAAAATCCCAGGTTTGATAATGGCTTTGTCATCAGCCATATTTTGGGGAATATCCGGTACTTGTGCCCAATTTCTTTTTGAGAAAAAAGGGCTTGATCCGGCTTGGCTAGTGACTTGGCGGATGATTTTAGCCGGTGCGATTTTGGTTGTTTTCTCAATAGCGACAGAAAAAAAAGTTGCTTTTGAAATCTGGAAAAAACCAAAGAATGCTACCAAGCTTTTGCTTTTCGGAATCCTCGGAATGGTAGCTGTTCAGTTTACGTATTTCTACAGCATCTCCCTTTCCAATGCAGCTACTGCGACCATTCTTCAGTACATCGGCCCCGTGTTTGTTGTTGCATTTTATGCCATCAAAAATCGTAAATGGCCAATTCTCGCCGAGTATGCAGCTTTAATTCTCGCATTATCTGGTACGTTTCTCCTAGTTACGCATGGATCTTTGGATGAATTGGTGATTTCAGAACAAGCCATCTTTTGGGGAATTCTATCGGCTTTGGCTTTGGCTTTTTACACCATACAACCCGTGGGATTATTGAGGACTTTCTCTCCTGCGGCAGTGACGGGCTGGGGAATGCTCGTAGGTGGATTGTTTTTTTCGCTTTACACACAGCCTTGGAGTGTATCAGGCGATTGGGATTCTGGCACTTGGCTGGCTTTCGCCTACATTGTTCTTTTTGGTACGGTGACCGCCTTTTACTTTTTCTTAAAATCGGTTACCATCATTGGTGCCACTTATGCTAGCCTCCTCTGTAGTGTGGAGCCATTGGCCGCGGCTTTGACTGCTGTATTTTGGCTTGGAGTATCCTTTACAGGAGTAGATTGGCTAGGCACGATTTTGATTCTACTCACCGTAGTGCTTTTGACGCTATCCAAAGACAACAAATCAGGAATCTAGCTTAGAAAAAAAGTAAATCAGATATCTAAAGTTTCACAAAAACGGTCAAACACCTTGATAAATTCGGTGAATTGCTCCACCTCGACTGGCTTTACGATATAGCAACTTGCTTGTTCTTGGTAGCTTTTCAGAATATCATCCTGAACGGAAGAAGTGGTGAGCATGATTACCGGTATTTCTCTAGTTTCGTCATTTTCCTTGACCTCTGTCAGTACTTCGTGGCCTGTCTTCAAGGGTAAATTAATATCCAGCAATACCACGTCTGGTTTTGGCTTGTCGGCATATTCCCCTTTTCCAAACAGGTAATCTACACCTTCCTTGCCATTTTTAACCACCTCCAACTGCACCAAAAACTTACTGTCTTCCAGCGCTTCAGTGGCCAGCAGGACATCTCCAGGATTATCCTCAATCAACAGCACTTTAATCCTTTTCATAAATTCAATAGGTTTGAAATCTTGGGTAATAGTCAATGGGAATAAACGCTACTTACTCAACATGAAGCTTTTCAATCAGCTCCTTGTACAATCCTCTTCGAATAGGAATTGAAACATCTCCAAGGTTAATTTTTTTTGCATTGAATGATGTGACATGATTCACATTGATCAAGAAAGATTTGTGAACACGAATAAACTGTTCTTCAGGTAACTTGTCTTCAAATCCCTTTAGAATATCTCTGACAAGGTAGGATTTGACTTTGGTAAATACTTTGGTGTATAATCCGTCTGCTTTAAGATAAAGAAGCTCATTAAATGGAATAGGCACCAGATATCCCTTATCCATCACTTTGAGCGATCCTTTTGATTTGTTGGAATTGGCAGGTTTCTCTTCATGTCGCTTGAGGCCAAAAAATACCGCAGCTTTCAAAGAATCCATGGTAAAGGGCTTTAAGAGGTAACCTTCATGAATTTCCGATGAAATCCTTTCCAAAAATTCAGTCCCAGAATACGCAGTACTGAAGACAATGGGCAAGTCATATTTTTCACGGATTTGATAGGCCAAGTCAATCCCATCCACATCTCCTTTGATCAAAATATCCATCAGGACAAGATCAACTAAGTTACCATCGAGAAACTCCATCGCACTCTGGGCATTGTCTACTATCGCTGCCACATGGTAATCTAAGCCAGTCAAAATCTCGGCAATATTGGAAGCTAATTCTTCCTCGTCCTCTACGATTAAGATTTTTTTCATAAGTATAAAAATAGAAATAAAGTCATGAAAACCTGTTTTAAACTAAATATACGACCCTTCATTTCAACCACTTTGCAATTAATTGTAAATATAAAGCTGTTGCAAGGTTTGAATCAGGAATTGTTTCAATGTAAATTCATATCATGAAAAATTGATGGATATCCAGAGATTATTTTGGCTATCATCCCCTATTACTCGCATGTATTCAGCTCCTGTTATCGACATTAATAAACCCGAAATGCTCAAGTTCTTCCTCGAAAACACCGAGGATGTAATGGTGATTTTAAATGAGGAAATGGAGGCTGTTTTTCTTTCTGAGACTTTTGAAAAAGTACTGGAAATACCCGTTTTGCCTAATCTTGGCCGCAAATTCAATGAGGTAGTCATCAATTTTCCTTCATTGCCTCTGATGAAGCCCAACCAGAAAATGGTGATCCCAATTTCAACCAAGGTAACGAAGCGGAGCTTGATGTTTGAATTCCAATTCCGTCATGTTTCCCTGAGTGAAGTCCCCGGGAAGTTGATTTTTTGTGTTGGAAAAGATGTCACGGAGCGAGAACAAGTTCTGAAAAAATTTAAAGACATCGCATTTAAGGAAAAAGAGCTCAGCCAGATGAAGTCGAGGTTTGTTTCCATGGCTTCGCATGAATTCAAGACGCCGATAGCCACTATTGTGAGCAGTGTAATGATCATGCAAATGCTCCTCGACAAGGAATTTTCTGAAGAGATAAAAACCAAGCTGCTTGGCCATATTGACAAGGTACTCAACCAAAGCAACCGATTGACATCCATCATGAGTGATGTATTGCTATTGGAAAAAAGTATTCAGCAAGATATCAACCTTAACGTAAAGAAGGTCTTCATAGGAAAGTTTGTAAATCAGCTTGTAGCTGAGATCAATGACGAAAACCTTGGAAGAAGAACCGTCAAATTATTTTTACCCGAAACCGATAAGACGATCAACACGGATGAGTCTATGCTGATCCATGTACTGAGAAATCTAATTCAAAATGCGTTAAACTATTCCCCAAACTCTTTAGATCCTGAGGTTCAAGTAAGCTTCATCGGAAACTATGTAGAAATAATGGTTAAAGATTATGGCATAGGAATACCCAGAGAGGAGCATGACAATATTTTTGGATCTTTTTACAGAGCTAAAAATGTCGGAAACATAAAAGGAACAGGATTGGGTCTGAATATCGTCCAAGAATTGACCAAAAAGCTTAACGGGGAAATCTGGTTTAAAAGTAAAGAAGGAATAGGATCAGAGTTTTATGTTTCTTTTCCGACCAAATAGATCATTTCTTTGCCAATGAGTTTGGAAGCAGATCTTCCTTGATCTCTGCAAATTTTTCAATTGTTGATTCTTTACCTACTCGAATCCCTTGGTTAATACCTGAACCCTTTTTCATATTCACCATCCCTTCCAAAATAGAATAGCCTCCTACATTTACCTCGTCTTCAAGGTAGCAGCAATCACCAATGACAGATTCATGTCCTATAGAACACTTTTCTCCCAAAAAATTAAAGTTACCCACCATAGTTCCAAAATTGATCAAACTACCTTCGAGTATAACATTCCCTTTACCAAAAATACAATCTCTTGAAATCCAAGATCCCATGGAGATCAGGTTAGGAAATTCTAATTGCTTATAGGAAGCTAATTTTTTTATCATCCCTACTTTCTCATAAATCGAAGGAAGGGCAATAACCACTGCGATTTTCTTACCCGCAAGAATTTCATCAGGCTGACCTAATACTGGAAAACCTGCAACCTTTTTTCCTTCAAGGCTGCCACTTTCATCAGCAAAACCCAAGATTTTATGGCGCAGTCCAAACTGAGAAAAGTTCTTTGCGATGTATTCTCCCAATTTGTTAGCTCCAACAATTATCAAGTCCATTATTAAATTCTTGAATGATTAAAAAAATTCATTTTATCGAGAAATCCAACCACAATCAAAATTTATCGAATCTTCTGCAAATCTATTTCAAACTAACTCCAAGTAAAGAAACAGGATTTTGGCTAAAAAGATTAAAACTTCACTGAAAATTTTGGACAGCATTTAAATTCTTGCTTGGTACGTATATAACTGAAAATAGCGACCTTCCTTGGCAAGAAGTTCTTCATGCCTACCCTGCTCGACAATTTTGCCCTGTTCGATAACCAAGATTTGATCTGCCTGCCGGATGGTACTTAATCGATGTGCAATCACAAAAGTAGTTCTACCTTCCATCAATTTTTTTAAGCTTTCCTGAATCAAGGTCTCGGATTCTGTATCCAAGTTTGAAGTAGCTTCATCCAAAATCAAAATTTTCGGATCTGCCAATATAGCCCTAGCTATGGCAATTCGCTGCCGCTGCCCTCCAGAAAGCTTAACTCCTCTCTCTCCGATCAGCGTATCCAATCCTTGCTCAAATCGATCTGTAAATTCCTGTACATGTGCAGCATGGACAGCCATTTTCAGTTGATCCTCTTTAGCATGGGGTCTTGGAAAAAGAATGTTCTCTCTGATCGTTCCTTCAAATAAGAAATCGTCTTGCAATACCACCCCTAATTGAGATCTGAAAGAATCAAGACTGATTGTTTGGAGATCCCTTCCATCCAAGTAGATCAACCCTGAGTCTGGATTTAGGAATGTAGCAGCTAGGCCAGCGATGGTAGTCTTGCCGGAGCCTGAAGTACCTACTAAGGCAGTCACCGAGCCGGCTGGAGCCTTGAAACTAATTCCTTTAACAACCTCCTTACCCGATTCATAAGCAAAGGATACCTGATCAAATACAATTTCTCCATTGACCTGATCCAATTGCACCGTACGCTTGCGATCATCCGACTCCAGAGGCATATTCATGATCTCTTCAGTCCTGTCCAATCCGGCAAATGCCTCCGTCAATTGACTGCCGATATTGGACATCTGCACAATCGGCGCAATCATAAAACCGAGGTAAAGGGTAAAAGCCAGAAAATCCCCAAAGGTCATTTTCCCCTCCATAATCATGTATCCTCCGATGCCCATAATTCCCGCAGAGGCTAAACCCAGCAGTAAAGCACCGGCAGAAGTCACAAAACTTGTGGCGGTAAGGCTGGCCTTTACATTTTGAAAAAGCTCATCGACTCCTTTTTCGAAAGTTCGGATTTCCTGAGCTTCTGCATTAAAGCCTTTGATGACTCGGATGCCACCCAATGTTTCGGTCAGTCGACCTGTCACCTGTGCATTTATTTTTCCTCGTTCTCTGAATATGGGCCTTATTTTCCCAAATGCCTTCAAGGACACCAATCCAAAAATGAGCACAGGCAATAACACATACAGGGTCATCATCGGACTAATGGATATAAGTAAGCCAAGTGAGATAATTGCGGTCAAAATTCCCCCGATCATCTGTGCAAATCCGGTTCCGACAAGATTCCTAACCCCTTCTACATCGGTCATGATTCGAGATACCAACTCTCCGGTTTTGGCATTATCAAAAAACCTAATTGGAAGCTTGATAATATGCTGCTGGACTTTGGATCGAAGTTGAGCGATCAGGTGCTGGGCCTCTACACTCAATATCTGAGTCAGTGTGTAAGAAGTCACAGACTGAACCACAATCGAAAGGATTACGATCAAAATAAGCCATTTCAGCATATTCAAATCGTTGCTGGGAATCACATCATCAATCAAATATTTACTTGCTCCAGGCAGAACCAAACCTGAAAGTCTACTCACTATAATCAACCCAAGTCCAAGGAAAAGGTGTTTTCTTCTAGGCCAAATAATAGTAGAAAATACCTGGCGCATGGTGACACGGCGCTCTTTATTTTGGGTACGGGACATAGTTTATGGTTAGGAATCTAGTGGAACGAAAAAAGCCTGTTAGAATCAACAGGCTTTGAAATTTATAAAATTTTGAATTTTAGTTCGTTTTTGGAATGACGTTGGAAATCAATGAAACCTTCTCTATCGGCTCTGTTGCATTGGAATAAATCCTAACTACAGAGTTTTGTTTACCCATTTTACCGGTAGAATTGAAAGAGACTTTAATCTCAGCTGATTTTCCAGGAGCTACTGGCTCTTTTGGCCAGCTAGGCACTGTACATCCACAGGTCGCTGCCACATTAGAAATGACAAGAGGACTTTTTCCAGTGTTCGTCAAAACAAATGTATGCTCTACTTTTTGTCCCTGAACGATGTCACCAAAATCGATTGAATTTTCTTTGAATGAAATGACAGCACCTGACCCCGCATCCTGAGCATTTGCCTGAAGGACCATTACAAAGGCGAAGAGACTAAATAGAATTGCTAGCTTTTTCATAGAAGTTGTTAGGATTTGATGTTCAATTTTCAAATTTGACTCTTTTCAGCTAGATAACCGAGACCTAGTTGATATAATTCCAAATCTGAAAAATACATGCCAATTCTTTAAGGTTGGAAAGGTTAAATTTTGCAAAAGTGTGTTTATTCCTGGTCTACTAATCCTTTTACAAAAAAGGAAGGAGAGAAATTAACCAAATAAAGCTCATCAGTAGCTCGGGTAATGGCTGTATAAAGCCATCGTACAAATTCTTTGTCAACTTGATCCTCTACCAAATATCCCTGATCCACAAATACCGCCTGCCACTGGCCCCCTTGTGCTTTGTGGCAAGTCAAGGCATAAGCAAATTTGACTTGAAGTGCATTGAGATAAGGGTCTTTTCGGATATGCTCCATTCGCTCGGTTTTGTTAGCTACATCGGCATAATCGGCCGAAACCTGATCATAGAGACTTCGGTATTGCTCACGAGTCAGAGATGGACTTGATGAATAAAGTGTGTCCAAAATAACCTTGGCATCAAAAAATGGCTCATCCGGATAATCCAAAAGTCGGAGTTCCAAAGTGGCAAATCTCAAACCATACATTTCTTCGAAACTTCTGATTTTCATCACCTCCACCATATCCCCGTTAGCCAAAAAGTTCACCTTTTCTGATTCTGCCATATAGGTGTAATTGTTTTTCACTATCATCAGCAAATCTCCCGTACTGATCTCATCTTCATAAAAGTGGATCACACGCCTGATGTACAAATTGTATTGGACAGCAGCTTTATTTGATCGGGTGACAATGGTGGTATTTTCAGTTCCAAATTTACCATAAGCATACCTCAGGCCATCCTCCAGCCTTTCTGAGGTCATCTTGAATATATCTTTGAATAAAAAGGTCTGAATTCTGACCGTAGGTTTTTCTGCCTCAAGTTCGTTCCTCAGAACGGTTGCATTAAAAAGAATTCCAGACTCCAACTTTTGACGCATGACTTCAGATAGCTCAATCTGATCAGCATCAAGTCTATAATGTCTAAGTAAATACCCAGACTCAAGTGCTGGACTGTAGGTACTGCCAACAGGAGGAAGCTGAGCCGTGTCGCCTATAAAGATGAGCCGATTTCCTGCTCCGGAAAAAACATAGGTAATCACATCCCAAAGCAAATTCCCTGACATACCCCCATCGTCAGCCAACATGGAAGATTCATCAATAATAAAAAGGGTATCCTTGAAGTAATTCTTCTGCAACACAAATCCACTTCCCATGGTCCCCGGATCACCTTTGGGCTTATAAATGATCTTATGAATAGTAAATGCCCCCCTTCCTGAATAGTTGCTCATTACTTTGGCTGCCCTTCCTGTTGGGGCCAAAAGCAAAGAGCGCATTTCCATTCGAGGAAGAATTTTAACCAATGCCGAAATCAGAGATGTTTTTCCTGTACCTGCATATCCTTTTAAAATAAATACTGGCTTATCTTCAGATTTTTTAGAAAAAAAAGGATCCATTTTTTTGAAAAACTCAGCTTGCCCTTTCGTGGGTTGAAAAGGAAAATATTTTACGAGCAAGTCAGAAGGCTTTGGTTTGCCCTGGTTAATTTTATCCATTGATAAGCGAATGTAAATGTCAAAAGATAAGATCAGCAAAGAAATAGAATCAAAATTTGGTCACCAACTCAGATCAAGAGTCAATGGGGTTTTGATAGAAAATGAAAAAATCCTAATGGTCAAGCACCTAATGGGCAACGGCAGAGAATTTTGGTCCACTCCAGGAGGAGGTATGGTATATGGGATGAGCGCAAAAGATAACCTCAAGCGAGAGTTTTTAGAGGAAACCGGATTAACCATTGAAGTAGGAGACTACCTTTTTGTCCATGAATTTTTAGAACCTCCCCTACATGCTATGGAACACTTTTTTCGGGTAATTAGTGTAAAAGGTGTTGCAGTACTGGGAAAAGACCCCGAGCTTTCCAACTCCAATCAGATACTTGCTGAAATTCGCTGGATGAGCCTGGAAGAATTACATTACCTCGAAAAGAACACCCTACATCGGATATTTTGGGGAATTAAATCACTTTCTGAGCTGGTATTGTGTAAAGGATATTTTAATTTTGGAAATATTTCTATAAAATAGCACGTTTTAAAAACCTTCAACCTTAACCAGATTTCTAAATCTTAATCAAAATGAATCTTACAAAAGTTCTCTCGTTAGTTTTCTTTATCGTCGCTGCATATCTGGGCTACTTGCTTTGGAAAGGCGTTGATGATGTAGTTGAAGCAGAAAAAAGAGTCGCTTTACTGGAGGCAGCCACTATCGAAAAATTAGAAATGCTACGTAATGCTCAACTGGCATATCAGGCATCAAATGGGAAATATGCGAGCACTTGGGATTCTTTGAAAACGTTTATCGAGACAGGTACCATCTGGATTGTACAGAGAACTGAGACTACGAAGCTTCTTGACTATGGAGCTGAAGAAATCAAGGTGAGCTTTGATACTCTTGGATCTGTAAATGTGATGGATTCCCTTTTTAGTGCTAAAAAATACCCTGATTTCAAGCTTGAACTACTTCCTGTAGTGCCAGGTTCAGGTGGAAAGCAATTTGAGTTCTTTGCAGATAAAATCGAGAAAACTGGTGGATACATGGTTAACGTGTTTGAAATCCGCGATCCATCTCCAATCAACCCTAAGAGAAGAGCAAACAATAACGAAAAAGCTTTGAGAGTTGGTTCAAGAACCGATGCTTCTACAGAAGGTAACTGGAAATAACCGGTACTGATCTTGGAAAATAACCTCAAGGTATATAAGAGTGATAAGTTTGATGTGGAAGACACAGCGAGCTTATCACTTTTTATTTATCCCAATACTCTATTTGTCTTTGCAAAAGACAAAAACCAAGCAAACATCGCTGTACATCATCATTTGAAGTTTTCTTGGAACAAAATGGAGGACCAATTCAATTCCGATCCTCTTTTAAAGTTGGATGTTCCAGCGAAAATCTACATTCATAATCCAGTTTTCACTCTTGTGCCCGGTGTACTTTATCAGCAAGGGAAAGAAAAAGAATACTTGGATATCTTGGGGGATCTAGGTGAATCGCCCTATTTTTTTACTACACCGGTAGACAGCAATAATATTCAGATTCTGTCTTTTCTATCTCAAAAGACAAAGAATCATCTGGAGGCCCGGTTTGCTGAAGTCACTTTGTATCACGGTTCTGCTTCATTCCTTTCTTATTTATTCAAAGAAAGATTTAATCTAATCGGACAAGAAATCATCGTAGATTACTTTCATTCTCATGTGTATATAGCTGGCTTTACAGATCAGGAGCTGGCCGTATTCAATAGATTTGAAATTCAGGGAAAAGAAGATGTGCTCAAGTATATTCTGATTATGATGGAAGCGCTCAAGTATGACCGAAATCATGTCAGGGTTAGTATCTATGGAGCAACCGAACAAACTGGGATTTCAGAAACTTGGGGTAGCACTTATTTTGCCAACTTTAGAATACAAAAACCACATGCCAATCAGAACTTTTCTCATGGATTCAAGCATTTAAAGTCTGAGAATCTGTTTGAATCTTATTGGCAATATGATTGATCTATGAAAAAGACAGCAATTTTTCCCGGGTCATTTGATCCATTTACCAAAGGGCACCACGACATTGTCATGCGGGGTCTAAATCTTTTTGATGAAGTCATTGTAGGGATTGGTTATAATTCCACCAAAAAAAATAGATACTTCGAAATCGACTTAATGGTAGAAAAAATCGAGAGTGTCTATGTATCCATTCCAAGTGTAAAGGTGGTTGTCTACAATGAACTTACCTCTACCTTAGCCAAAAAGTACGACGCTCAATTTTTGATCAGAGGATTAAGAAATACGACTGATTTTGAATATGAAAATACCATCAGTCAGATGAATAGGTATTTAAATAAAGATTTGGAAACGGTTTTTTTGATAACCTCACCTCAATTTGCCGCCATCAGTTCGACAGTAATCCGAGAAGTACACAGATACGGTGGTGATGTTTCAGAATTTCTGCCTTACAGCATCTGAATCTTCATGTGATTTTTTAAATATTGCTTAAAGAGGTATCTCATAGAAGGATACGAATTGATCAAGGCAGTTTTAGCATCTGATTCTGAAAGCCATCTAATTTCGTCTATCCCCTCTTCAACCTGAGGTTTCATACCATGATCATTTACACTTTCCATAGCATACCAATAGGTCTTTTTGAGGATACTTCTTCTATTTTGGGTATAGGTATGCCACGTATTGCAAATGTGTGCTCCTAATTTGACTTTAACATTACATTCTTCCTCTACTTCCCGTTTTGCACATTCTTCAGGAGTCTCACCTTTATCAAACTTCCCTTTTGGAAAATCCCATTTACCCAATCGGTAAATCATGAGGATTTTATCTTTTTTAGCAACTATTCCTCCTGCAGCTTTTATGATCAAAAATCTACTTTTAACAAACTCTTTAAGGGCTTTTTTATCGACCGTCACCAAAGTCACCGAGTCCAATTTCTTCATCTTTCGGGTCCGCATTAAATAGAGAATACGGATCACAGCATCTTGACTCGGTTCATAAAATACCACATCCTCCTCCCATTCCACATCTTCAGGAATTTCATCCAGATTTTTATAACTGTGCTCAAATGCCTTGGAAGGGTCCAATTCCTCAAAATTGAGAATCTCTAAAGGCTTGTCATTCACAAAGATCTTCATGCTATCAATGTAAAAAGATGGTGGTGTGGTCAAAAATGCACAAAAAAATCAGCGGACACAATCTCAAAGCTGGTTAATCCATTAATTTTGATTCCATGAAAATCCTTGATCCCAGCATTGCAGCAGAAGTAGCAAACAAGCTGCTTGAAATTCAAGCCATTCGGCTTCAGCCTTCCAAACCCTTTACTTGGGCCTCCGGATGGAAATCCCCGATTTATTGTGACAACAGACTTTCTCTTTCCTTTCCCGAGGTAAGAAAACTGATCAAAGCCAACTTGGTGAAATCTGTACAGCACTTTTTTCCAACTGTAGAGGCCATTGCCGGTGTAGCTACCGCGGGAATACCTCAAGGGGCACTGATATCAGATGAATTAAACCTTCCATTTGTTTATGTGCGCTCCAAACCCAAAGGACATGGGATGGAAAACATGATCGAAGGTAAAGTAACGCCAGGTCAAAAAGTCGTGGTAGTAGAAGACTTGGTTTCTACAGGAGGAAGTTCCCTTAAGGCCGCCCAAGACTTGAGAAATGCAGGATTTGAAGTATTGGGAATGGTGGCAATTTTCAGCTATGGATTTGATGTGGCAGACAAAAACTTCGATGAAGCAGGTATTTCACTCGTCTGTCTAAGCCACTATGACGCCCTATTGCCACAGGCTGTAGGAAATAATTACGTGGATGAATCCACCTTGAAATCTCTGGAAGAATGGCGTAAAAACCCAGCTGTTTGGATGCAAGAATAGAAAGCCGGTAACACCGGTTTTTTTATTTTTCAAAGAGTCCTATTGAGCCACCGACCCAATCTTTGTCTTTGTTAAATTTCACGCCGATCATTTCACCTCGGCTCAAACGAACCAAGTTTCCTACAATAGTTGGGCGATTTTCTTCTTCTGGCCATAGGCACAACATTCTCACCTCCACTTTTACTTTTCCCTCGGGAGCCTGGATGACTGGCAAATAATTCACCTTTTTCTGAAGAATATAAAGATCTCGTTCTTTTACATTTTCGATATCTTCCCTTTTCACATGAAAAATCACCCCTGATCCTGAAAAAGAAAATAAGGGCTTTAGCACGTAGTTTTCAAGGTCTTCCGGAATTTCCTTTAACTCGCTCAGCAAGGTAGTCTCGATAAAATAAGACCCTTTGAGGTAGGGAAGAATAAATTTAGAAATACGGGTATACCAATTGGGATGACCAGCCCATTCGACATCAAGCTCTTCTTCGAAGCTAAACTGAAGCTTTAGATCTTGTCTGGAAAACAACTCATCAAAAATTACCCTGTTGTAGATTCGTTTGATCTGGATCTTTTGACCTTCCGAATTGAGATAAAAAAGTTTTTTATCCTCTTTGATCACTGATGTGACACAAAGAATTTTAATTCCCAAATCTCTTTGTGCATAGTAAAAATCAATTTTGGTGTTTTGTTTTTCAGGTTCAATTTCCAAAAGTACAACTTCCTCCTCTTGCCATTTTCCTAAAACCACTTTTTTCAACAGCCCCAGATAGCGATCATCAGTGATCCCTAGTGGATACGGTGTCATTTCAGACAGAAAAGGATAATACTTCTGGATTTTCCTAAAGAGGTTAAACTGAAAATTGAAAATGGAAGGAAAGCCTTGAACCTCTATTAGTTTGGGAATAACATTTCCGTTTTCTTCGCAAATCCCAAAGTCAATCGCCAAAAATTGAGTATGGGCATCCTCGTTTGGAACATCGGTATTCAACTCAATGGCACGTTGGGTTAAGGCTTTGAAATCAGTTCTTTGAATAAAAGTTATTACCTGATTGCAAGCTTCAATAAGCTGATTCTCTAGGTCTTTTGGAATAAAAAAAGGTGTCTCGGCAATCCTAAACGTAGGTTTAAAATCAAAATCAGAAGCTATATCCTCCAAGAAAGCCAGGTACTTCTCCTGAGAAAATTCTTGGTTAAATTTTTCTCTGATTGATTCTTTCATATGCTATTGAAAATATTGATATCCAGATTTAGAATAAATCTTCTTTTTAAATTTAAATCAGGGTCGGTGCTTGAGCCAAGCGAATTTTGCGGAGGGCATGTTCTAAAAAATTTGGGATAAAGGTTTCATTAGTGCGATAGATTTTATCCTCATCAACCAGATTTTCAAGCATGGTCCGATATTTAGCTTTGCCTTTTAGTTCGATGATTTTTTCACGAACCACTGGCTTTTTTAAATGCTGTAAAAAGCTGGAGGGATCTGCCTCGGGATGAAACTGTGTGCCGATGATTTCATCAGAAAAGCGGATAGCCATAATTGCCCGCTCGTATTCGACGTGATTTCGGATCTTTTCAAGTGCAATGACTTTTGCTCCCAACATCTTAAATTTCCTGGGATTGGGTTGTACAACCTGATAATCACGGGAATCCACCGCCCAAAAAGGATTCTCCAGATTTTGGAAGATGGGATCATTAAGTCCTTCCGGAGTCTTATGCACTGTCATTACCCCAAATGACTGCGATTTCCTTTTGGTCACTTCTCCCAAACCAAAATGCTTGCACGCCATCTGAAAGGAATGGCAAATTAGGAGCAGGTGTTTTTTTTGACTATGATTTTGATTCCAAATCCATACCTGGTCCAAGAAATCAAAGTAGCGTAAATCCCAATTTCCATCGCCCTCTAAGGGATTTCCGGGTCCACCTGTGGAAATAAACACATCAAAATCAGCAACATCAGGCAGTTCGTTTTTACCTCTGACATCAAATTCTCTGAAATTGATTTGATCGGAAAACTTGCTCAACAGATCATGGATACACCTCATCCCTTGATTGGGTTCTCCATCATACATATCCAGAATGGCAAGATTTACTTTTCTTTTTGGCACTTTATGTTGGGTTTGATATTCGGCCCAAAGGTAAGGAATACCTCACAAGCCTTCGGTAAACTTGCCGGTTATAAAATCGACAACAGCCTCCAAACTTCCTGTCTTTTCAAAAACTGCCAGTTGTTGATCCGCACCGGTTCCCTTTTTGAGAATTTCATGGACGTAGTTGATTTCATTTCTGCTCCCCAACTCATCGACTACGTCATCGATAAATTCGAGTAGCTCCATAATCAAATCCTTGGTAGGCACTTCTTCCTTTTTCCCAAAATCAATCAATAAGCCTTCAATTCCATTGCGTGCTGCTCTAAACTTGTTTTCCCGGATGAGAGCAATTCTATATATGTTAAAGCTGGTATTGCTCATGTGAAGCTTATATAGCTTGGCAACCACGGCTTGAATAATTGCCACGATACAGATCGTCTCATCCACTGTCAGACACATATCACAGATTCTAAATTCGATTGTGCTGAAGAACGGGTGCATTCTAAGATCCCACCAGATTTTTTTAGGGTTGTCGATGCAGTTCGTTTTTACCAAAATCTCCAGGAAATTGTCATAAGACTGAACTGAGTCGAAATATTCCGGAAGGCCAGTCCGAGGAAACTTGGCAAAAACTTTGGCTCTAAACGCTTTGAACCCTGTATTTCTGCCTTCCCAAAATGGAGAATTGGTCGTAAGGGCATAGATGTGAGGGAGGAAATAACAGGCCTGATTCATCAGCTGAAGCGCGACATCCCGACTTTCTATCCCCACATGGACATGAAGACCAAAAATCAAATTAGACCTTGCAATATCCTTTAGCTCATTGACAATGTTGTGGTACCTAGGATCATCAGTAATCTCCTGATCTTGCCATTTTGCAAAAGGATGCGTACTGGAAGCACCGACTGTAAGGCCCTGGGCAGCAGCAAGCTCAGCAATTTTCTTTCTCAAATGAGACACTTCACTTCGGGCCTCAGCCACATTTTGGCAAATGTTGGTTCCGACTTCCACCACAGATTGATGCATTTCTGCCTTCACCTGCTCACGTAATTGGATCTTACCGCCCTCCACGATTTTGGACATATGAGATCTTAAATCTCTTGTCTTTGGATCGATAATCATGTACTCCTCCTCTACCCCTAGGGTGAATTTTGGCAGGTTTTTCAATGCAATCGGCATAGTACGCTAGATTAAAACCGTTTAGCTACTTCAACTGAGTTTTTGACGAATGTGCCCCAGGTGAGATTCATTTGACCTGGTTTTTGGGCTTTTGCATAGGCTATGGCCATTTTTGCGGCTTCTTCCACCACCCATTCAAAATTCTCCTGTCCTACTGAATTGACATCAGCATCCGGAGCAGGATTTCCAAAATCGATAGCATATGGTATCCCATCTCTCACGGCAAACTCAACTGTGTTGAAATCATATCCCAATCCGGTACACAGCTTTTGAGTATAGTCCTTGACGGTGGCCAGCAGCTTTTTGGAGGCAGGAGCACGATCTACCACATATCTCAAATGGTGAGGATTTCGAGGCTCATACTCCATGATTCGCACTGCTTTACCTCCAAGACAATACACTCTGAAGTATTCATCAAATACGATTTCTTCCTGAAGCAGCATCACCAATTGACCGGTTTCCGGATGTTTTTGGAAAAACTCCTCTTTATTTTCCAGACGATACACATTCTTCCATCCACCTCCGGCATAAGGCTTCATATAGGCCGGAAAACCAACATAATTGAAGATTCCCTCCCAATCCAACGGAGCCACCAAATTTCGGAAGGACTTAGCTGTAGTGTCGTCAGGATGCTGAGCTGAAGGCAAAATAACCGTTTTTGGAAGCGGAACGCCCAAAGTATCCGCAAGGCAATTGTTAAAAAATTTATCATCCGCACTCCACCAAAAAGGATTGTTGATGACAGCAGTACCTGTAAGTGCTGCGTTTTTTAAATAAGCTCTGTAAAAAGGAACATCCTGTGAAATCCTGTCAATAATTACAGCATACTCGGTTAGCTGATTTTGCATGACCTTATCGATCCGCACTGGTTCAGCCATGATGCCTTTTTCTGCTTTTTGATTAACTCTTTCTACAAATGCATGGGGAAAGGTATCCTCCATTCCGAAAAGTATACCGATTTTTTTCATAATGATTCAAGTAAAACGTTATGTTCTAGTTAATTGAATTGAAGGTGATTAAAATTTGAGAAGTGATAGGTAATGAGGGAACATTTCTCTCCAGAGGGGCCAATCGTGCTGTCTATCTTGCCTTACATCAAGCCAATGCGAAATATTTTTGGACTTCAGCACTTCATGCAATTTCAAATTAGAATCAAAGCAGATGTCCCAGTTGGAGGTACCCAAAACGATTCCCATTTTCCAGAGCTCCCCATCGTTAAGCCCAGGCAAATATTCAAGAGGGCAATTGTAGTAAATATCATCATGCTGATACCCCTCCATAAAGTCCCTGATATCATAGGCACCACTCATACTAAATAGATGGCTGACATACCCAGGATGCCTAAAGGCAAAATTGGCTGCATGATACCCTCCAAAGCTACAACCCGCAAGGGCCACCTTGGCTGAGGAAGTATTTAGCCGAATTCGCTCTATCAACTCGTGACAAATCATTTTGTCATAAGCTACATGATTTTGGATGCGATCATGTGGATGAATGGACTTATTATAAAAGCTCTGGGCATCATTGCTTTCGGGACAATAGATTTGGATCAACCCCTGATCAATATACCATTGGGCAGATCCGATTAAGCCCATGTCTTTGTTCTCATGGAAAGATCCCTTCGAGGTAGGAAAAACCACCACCGGATAACCGGCATGACCAAAAACCAACATCTCTACATCACGATGCAAATGGGGGGAGTACCATTTAAAATATTCTTCTTTCATTTTAATGCTTTAAAAATCCACCGGAAAAAAGTTTCCAGCCTCAAATACTAGTCAAAAATCGGGGAAAGAAAAAAGAAAATCTCTGGCAAAAAAGCCTCCTATGCCCTCACTCCTTTGGAATCTGCAACTGAAAAAGAAAATTGAAAATAGCGATTGACCAATCCTCCAACAATAGACAATAAAACTACTCCCACAAAAATCCATTTAGAGGTAGTAAAAATGGAAGCATACATCACTGTATCAGAAAGATGACTTGGATAATTTTTCAAAACTTGAAGAATAAAGATATTTTCAAAAAAATCTGCGAGCAGTATGAAAAAGGCAATCCAAGCTATTCTTTTTTTATTCCAAAGTCTGTAGAGAATTCCGGAGAAAAACAAAGTATACACGATCATGTAAGGCAGATCCAAAGCCCAAGCTCCAAAGCAATAAAACTCCCTTTGGCTTTGATTTAGCTGGCCCAGCAACAAGTAGGCTTCTTCCACAGAATAGGCAAACTTCAGATCTAATGCCTGATCTTTAGGCATAAAGTAGGTCAAAGAGAAATTAAGGATCGCAAACAGGATCAATAGGACATAAAGCGACCTCTTATTTCCTAAAAATTCAAAAAGTGTATTCATATCACAAAAGATTGTGACTAAACTACAAAAAATCAAAACAAAGTGTATTGAAATCTGCTTTTAGGCAAGAAATTTTAAGAGACTATTTATTTTCGAACCACCGAGCGTACATCGGATAATTCCTAGCGGTACGCAGAATTACTTCCCTCATTTCAGGCCCGATTTCTTTTACTTTTTTGGCCGGCATACCGGCATAAATGGAACCTGATTCCACCACAGTACCAGAAAGGACTACTGCACCCGCAGCAATCACCGAATCAGAATGAATCACTGCCCCATCCATCACGATAGCACCCATTCCTACCAAAACTCGGTCATGTATCGTACAACCATGGACAATAGCATTATGGGCTATGGACACTTGATTTCCAATATGGGTGGGAGCTTTTTGATAAGTGCAATGTATTACTGCTCCATCCTGAATGTTGGTATCATTCCCAATCCTGATCTCATGTACATCTCCTCTGATGACTGCATTAAACCAAACGGTACAGTTGTCACCCATTTTCACATCACCCACCACAGTAGCATTTGGAGCCAACCAACATTCGGATCCAAACTCAGGGGATTTCCCCTGGACATCCATCAACAAAGCCATATTTTTTTTCCCGAAAGTAAAAAAAATTGAAGAGGATTGAACTTTTTGAATCTGTCTTGGTTTTACATGTCTATACATTAATTGTAGTAACCAATCCAACACACTTATTACCTATGAAAATTACAAGACAAATTGGCTTATTCGTAGCCGCTTCAATGATTGCTTTTGCTTGTGGCAAACCTGGAGACACTGTAGAGACCACTGATGCTCAAGAAGTAGCTGCAGGAGAAGGTCAAACACTTTCTCTTGACCTGACAACTTCCACCATCGGATGGACAGGGTACAAGCCTACCGGTAAGCATTTTGGAAAAATCCCTTCAACCGGTGGTACCTTAACTGTAGCAGGTGATCAAATCACAGGAGGTTCCTTCACTTTTGATATCGCTGGACTCACAATCGAAGATATGGAAGCAGGTTCCGAGTTTCATGGCAAGCTTTACGGTCACTTGCAGTCTCCTGACTTCTTTGATGCTGCCAACTTCCCAACAGCTACTTTTGAAATCACCGGTGTAACACCTTATGCTGCAACAGACGCAGTAGCTGACAAAACTGAATTCGCATCTGAAAACACACCTTCCTCAGACAGTTCATTGACTCCTGCAAATCCTACCCATTGGATCAGCGGTAACTTGACCATGAGAGGTACTACAAAAAACATCAAATTCCCAGCTGCAGTAACTATTGCAAACGGAACTGTAGCTGCCAAAGCAGGATTTAACATCGACAGAACCCAGTGGGGTCTTATGTACGGTGACGAGGCTGCTGCGACCAATAAAGCTAAAGATCAGTTTATCTACAATACTGTTTCATTGGTATTGGACGTAAATGCGAAGTAATTAACCAACTACCACAAGGACTGAGGGGGAATTCAAAAATTCCCCCTTTTTTTGTGTCAAGATGGATTACAACTCAAATTTTTACTCCTTCAATTCCTCTGATTGGAAGGAAAAACTCCTCTATTGGGCAGATAAGAATTTCCCATTTTTAGCTTGGACCACAGGTAATGCTCACAGCTACAGGCATGGAACATTTGGTGATTTTCTTTTCCTAGGGAAAGAAAAACTCAATGAGGATGAGCTTTGGAATCAGGTTTCTTGGAAAGTCGGAATTTTGGGGTATGACCTCAAAAACAGATTTGAAAATTTAACGAGCCAAAATCCTGCTTTCTTCCCATTGCCTGATTTTTGCTTTTTCTCACCCAATTGGATCTTTACCATCTATCCCGAAGGCATCGTTTCACAAAATCCAATCCCTGAAAGTTGGATTGCAGCTATTGACCGGCAAGAAATTCCTGTTGAAAAAAAAATTACCTGCCAGATCCTTCCCCAACTCTCCGAAGAAGAATACCTGGAAAAAGTCGCCGCCATTCAACAGCAAATCCTCGAAGGAAATACCTATGAAGCCAATTTCTGCCAAGCCTATTCAGGTGAATTTGAATCTTGGGATCCAATCAGTGCATTTTTAAGGCTCAACCAACTGTCAAAAATGCCCTTTGCCGCCCTTTTCAAAGCAAAAACAACATGGCTGGTATCAGCTTCTCCTGAAAGATTTCTGAAAAAATCCGGCAATCAACTGATTGCACAACCGATCAAAGGAACCATCACCAGACATACAGATCCAACGGAAGATCAAAAGAACAAAAATAGCCTCCTCTCAAGTGAAAAAGAACGAGCCGAAAATCTGATGATTACCGACCTGATGCGAAATGATCTTTCAAAAGTTTCCCAAACGGGCAGCGTGGAAGTGGAGGAATTGTTTGGCATTTATGCACTTCCAAGAGTATTTCAAATGATTTCTACCGTTAGATCAGAACTCATTCCCGGGGTTAATTTCAAAGAAATTATTGAAGCCACTTTTCCGATGGGCAGTATGACCGGCGCTCCCAAAATCAGTACCATGGAGATTTTAGACCAACTTGAAAGCTTTAAGCGAGGCTGGTTTTCCGGAGCCTTTGGTTGGATCGATGATCAGGGTGATTTTGACTTTTCCGTAGTGATACGCTCCATTATCGCGGACCTTGAAGAAAAAAAAATGTATTTTGGAGTGGGCAGTGCCATCACCATCGATGCTTCGGCAAGTCATGAACACGAAGAATGCGCACTAAAGGCCCAAGCCATCTTTGAGCTCCTCCGTGGAAACTAAACAGGAACAAACCCACCCGATGCGAAAAATTATCCATGTGGATATGGATGCCTTTTACGCCTCAGTCGAACAGCTTGATCATCCGGAGTGGAGAGGTAAGCCTTTGGTGGTAGGTGGAAATGAAGCCAGAGGAGTGGTCGCAGCAGCCAGTTACGAAGCCAGGAAATATGGAATACACTCGGCTATGGCCTCGGCGCTTGCCGCCAAAAAATGTCCAAACCTCATTTTTGCCAAACCCAGATTTGAACGATACAAAGAAATCTCTCTTCAAATCCGGGAGATTTTTTATGAATACACTGATTTGGTGGAGCCATTGGCATTTGATGAGGCTTTTTTGGACGTGACAGAAAATAAACTGGGAATCAAATCCGCCATTCTCATAGCAAAGCAAATTCGCCAAAAAATCAAAGACCAAACAGGACTTACAGCTTCCGCAGGTATTTCCTACAATAAATTCTTGGCCAAAACAGCTTCCGACCTCAATAAGCCAAACGGCCAGGCACACATCCTGCCTGAGGATGCGGCAATTTTTTTGGAAAAACTTCCCATCCACAAGTTTTTCGGTATAGGCAAAGTGACCGCTGAAAAAATGCAACAATTAGGCATCCATTCCGGAAAGGAGCTCAAGGAATTTTCCCTCCAGTTTCTCATCAAAAAATTCGGAAAATCAGGTCTTCATTATTTCAATATCGTCAGAGGAATCCACCTATCTGAAGTTCAACCACATCGCGTCAGAAAATCGCTCAGTGCTGAAAACACGTTTGAAAAAGACCTGATCACATCCGCTGAATTTGAAGAGAATCTCTATCCAATTTATGAGGAGCTTATGGGAAGAATAAAAAGGTCAGGAATCAAAGGTCGAACCATCACGCTTAAGATCAAGTATGCTGACTTTACCCTACAAACTCGCAGCAAAACACTTGATCAATACCCTGAAAATGAAACCATTTGGGACATTGGACTTGAACTCCTCAGACAGGAGGGCTTACCAAAACCCGTAAGACTATTTGGCTTAGGTTTATCAAATTTAAATGTGGTGGAAGAGCAGGAATTTTTGGATACTCAATTGAAAATCCCTTTTCTCCGGGAAGGAAACGAACAGAATAAAAGCTAGGGACTTCTGCCATTTTGTCCGCATTTTAGTAATTTCGCAACTCGTTCGTACAAAACAGGGTTTTAAGTCCTATTGACTTTTTACCAAAACCAAGATTTAGAAGTTCTATTCTACCATGAATCTGATCAAAGACATAGATATCATTTCCGCAGAAGAAGCGCAGGCTTGTGACTACAAAATTACTCCCGATGAAAATACGGGCAAAACCAAGAAGCTGTATATCGAGAGTTATGGATGTCAGATGAATTTCTCAGACTCTGAGATTGTCGCATCCATCATGAAAGAAAATGGATTTGACACCACCTCAGACTTTGAAAAGGCCGACGTGATCTTTTTGAACACTTGCTCGATTCGTGAAAAAGCCGAACAAACCGTTCGCAAGCGTCTCAGCCAGTTTAATCAGATCAAAAAAGAAAATCCAAACCTCACCATCGGAGTGTTGGGCTGCATGGCTGAGCGTCTCAAAGAAAATCTTCTTTCCGAAGAAAAAATCGTAGACGTGGTCGTAGGTCCGGATGCATACAGAGATCTTCCAAATCTGGTAGCAGTAGCGGAGGAAGGTCAAAAAGCGGTCAACACGTTCTTGTCCAGGGAAGAGACCTACGCAGATATCGCTCCTGTGAGACTTAACTCCAATGGAGTCACAGCTTTTATCTCGATCATGAGAGGATGTGATAACATGTGCTCGTTTTGCGTGGTACCGTTTACCAGAGGTAGAGAAAGAAGCAGAGATCCACATTCTATCGTATCAGAAGCCAAAGATCTTTTTGAGAAAGGCTACCGCGAAGTGACTCTTTTGGGCCAAAACGTAGATAGCTACAAATGGTCACCGGAAGAAAACAATAAGGCCCGACTCAATAAAAAGGAGGAAGAAGTAAGTCAAGTGGTCAACTTTGCCAACCTATTGGAACTCGTGGCACAAGTTAGCCCGCTTTTGCGAATCAGATTCTCCACATCCCATCCCAAAGACATTACCGATGAAGTACTTCATACCATGAAGAAGTACGACAACATCTGCAAATACATTCACTTGCCTGTCCAGTCCGGAAATAGTCGAGTACTTGAGATGATGAACAGAACCTACGACCGTGAATGGTACCTCAACCGAGTTCAGGCTATCCGGACAATTCTTGGAGATGAATGCGGAATATCTTCCGACATGATTGCAGGCTTCTGTACCGAAACCGAAGAAGAGCATCAGGACACGTTATCATTGATGGATATTGTGCAATACGACTTCTCGTACATGTTTTATTATTCAGAAAGACCCGGTACGCTGGCAGCAAAGAAGTTTGAAGATGACATTCCATTAGAAGTCAAGAAAAGAAGATTGGCAGAAATCATCGAAAAACAAAGTCAACTTTCCCACGAGAGAAACAAACTGGATTTGGGAAAAGAACAGTTGATTTTGATCGAGGGCACAGCAAAAAAATCAGACCAACAGCTAAAAGGTAGAAACTCTGCCAACAAGGTGGTAATTATCCCGGCTGGTGAGGCAAAAAAGGGAGATTATGTAAAAGTAAAAATCACCGAATGCTCTCCCGCAACGCTGTTTGGAGAAATCTTGGAAATCAATCCTGCTTTGACATGAGAATAGGCTTGCTTATTCAGGAGATGAAAAGTCACTTAGACAAGTTTAAAGTCGCATTTTCATTAGCGAAAAACTCAATAAAATGATCACAGCGCAGGAAATCCAAAGTGTCAAGCAGCGATTTGGGATCATTGGAAACAGTCCATTGCTTAACCATGCCATTCAGGTAGCCATGCAGGCCTCTCCTACCGATATGACCGTGCTCATCACGGGAGAAAGCGGCAGTGGTAAAGAAAGCTTTTCCAAAATCATTCATTCCCTTTCGCTACGAAAGCATGGCAAATTCATAGCCATCAACTGCGGAGCTATTCCCGAAGGGACGATCGATTCTGAGCTTTTTGGGCATGAAAAAGGCTCGTTTACAGGTGCACATGAAGCGCGAAAAGGATACTTTGAGGTCACAGATGGGGGTTCAATTTTCCTTGATGAAATCGGCGAAATGCCGCTCGGAACCCAGGCCAGACTGCTGAGGGTATTGGAAAATGGAGAGTTCATCAAAGTAGGTTCGTCCAAGGTCCAAAAGACCAATGTGCGAGTCATCACAGCTACCAATGTGAACCTGATCAAAGCCGTGGAGAAAGGCAAATTCAGAGAAGACCTTTACTACCGACTGAATACCGTACCGATCTTTGTGCCACCACTCCGGGAGCGAGGAGAAGATATGGTCTTACTTTTCAGAAAATTTACAGGAGATTTTTCAGAAAAATACCACGTCCGTCCGATCAGTCTAGATCCCGATGCCCAACAGCTATTGATGCGGTATGCATTCCCTGGAAACATCCGACAGCTCAAAAATATAGCCGAACAGATTTCCCTTCTGGAAGAGACGCGTGAAGTCAGTGCTCAGACGCTTGCAAGATACCTTCCTCAGGAAAGCACCAAACTCCCGATGGCAGTAGGTCTATCGTCCTCTGAAAACTCGGATTTTTCCGAAAGAGATATTCTCTACAAAGTCCTTTTTGACATGAAAAAGGACATGAATGATCTCAAAAAATTGGTATTGGAATCCTTCCAAAATGGTGGCCTCAACCCTTCGCTCATGCAAAAGCATCATGGGCTTTTTGAGGGGATTGATTCTGAACTTATATCACAGGATAATGGTGAAAAATCAAGCTCTTTGCCCATGCCTTTTGTCATTGATTCAAAAAAACCAACATCCTCTCTCGAAGAGGAATACGAAGATGATGTAATCGAAGACATTGTTCACGAAGAAGATGACAGTTCGCTTTCTTTGGAAAGGAAGGAAAAAGAAATGATCCTCAAAGCACTCCGTAAGCACAATAATAAACGCAAGTATGCGGCAAGCGATTTGGGGATTTCAGAACGTACGCTTTACCGAAAAATCAAGCAGTATGAAATTGAATAGGATAAAATTCCTTTTGGTTTGGGTCACTATTTTGGGACTTCAAGGCTGTGCGGTTAAGTATAGTTTCACCGGAACCAATATCAACTACGAGCTCGTCAAGACATTTTCGGTAGAAAACTTCTTCAATGACTCCGGAGGTGGCCCCGCCAACATGGAACAGCGGTTTACGGAAGCCTTGAAAGAATATTATCAGCGAAATACACAACTTGAGCTAGTCCGGAGCAATGGTGACCTTCAATTTTCCGGTTCGATTGTGAGCTATACCCTCACACCTCAGGCAGTAGTATCCAGTGGAGACCCAAATCTGCCTGATCGAGCAGGACAGATGCGTCTAACCATCACCGTGTCTGTAGAATACATCAATATGACCAATGAGGAAGAAAACAAAAAACAGACTTTTGCTTTCTTCAAGGATTATGATCCACGCACGGTAACCCTCTTGGACGTAGAAAGTGAATTGGTTGAGGACATATTTGAAACGATCATTCAGGATATCTTTACTGCCACTGTAGCCAACTGGTAAATTCCTTATATTGATATCAAAATCCCTGCTTGTGAACTCAAATCAATTTTTGGAACTCATCAAAAGAACTGATCCGCTTGAAAAAGCAGATTACATCCATCTGAAAAAAATTCAGGAAAACTTCCCCTATTTTCATTTGGCCCATGGATTGGCCGCCAAATATGAGTTCACCAAAAATGACGGAAAACCCGGTCAATCCCTTGCCATGGCAGCTTTGACCAGTCCAGATAGGATTTGGTTAAGGAAATGGATGGAGCAGTCTACAGAGGAGACACTTTCCCATACAGAAAAAGTGGACCTCATGCCTGAGGATGATTTCCAGGAGCAGGATCCGCAAAAAAGAACAGCCTCTTTGAAAAAGCTTGGGGAACAACTGAAAGGCATCACCCCCAACGAAGAAGAACCTTCCAAACCCAAACCAAAAAAGAGAAAGCCACCACAAGATGATCTAATTGAAACCATCAAGCGGAAGGAAAAAAGAGAAATTGTTGATTCGAAAAAGCGAGAGCAGATCGATTTGATCAAAGCTTTTAGCAAAAAAGACATCAAACTGGCAACTATCAAAGAAATTGAAGCCAATCAGAATACAGAAAATCTGGCTGACTCAAGCACCAAACTCAATGACAATCTAGTTTCTGAGACTTTTGCCAAAATTTTGATCAAACAGGGCAAAAAAGAAATGGCGAAGGAAATTTATGAGAAGCTCGCTTTGAAGTTTCCCGATAAAAGGACTTACTTTGCGAACTTAATTGAAAAACTGAAAGAATAATCCTTACCATATGTTTACTGTATTAATCACCGTAATTTTGATTTTGGCCGTTTTGCTTATCCTAGTTATCCTAGGTCAAAACTCAAAAGGTGGAGCCGGAGCGGCTTTCGGAGGTAGTGCTTCCCAAATCATGGGAGTGACACGTACCGGTAATGTTTTGGAAAAAGCAACTTGGATCCTTGCCGTTTCAATCATGGTCCTTGCCTTGGCATCCTCAGCGTTTTACACCTCTAGCCAGCCAAATCAATTTTCATCACCAAATATTGAAACTGCAAAGCAGCAGGTAGTGACGCCAGCTTTTGGTGATTCTACGAGCACTGCAATTCCTGCCCAGCCAGCTACAGCTGATTCAGCAGCAAACTAATCTTCCTCTTAATATTACTTAAAAGGCCTGCTTGGAATTCAAGCAGGCCTTTTGATTTTTCAGCTAATTCCTAGTGATTTTCACTAGACATTGCTATGATTAGAAAGGTGCTCTGTAAGTTCTTTTTTTACTCCTTCTTCGGAGGTCATCCAGGTGATACAATCATCTAGATTACTGAACAGCTCAATTTCAAGATTCAACAAAGGCCCTGAGAGCTTGAAAATGGACAACAAAAACTTTTGATTGAGGGTAGAATAAATCAATCCATATTTCTTTTTGTGTGGAATTGAAACGATAGAAGTGAATTTTTTCAAAAACTCATTGATGTCTATCCGATAAGCTACAGCTCTGCTTGCCCTAAAATCACAGATTAACGGGAAATAAGGAGAATAATCAGGCATTTGGGTTATTGCCCTTGTAAACTGAACCATATCCGTCAACCCCACATGACCAAAGAATTTTACGGTCATAAACCCCAATTCGGGAAAAATTTTAATCTGAAACTTTTGCTCTGACATACTTTACGGAGGAAAAGATAAACAAGAAAATAGGAAATCATAATTAAACTCCTCGAAAACAAGTAAATAAGTAAACCAACAGTAAAAATTAAAAATAAAGTGAGCACCTAAAGTTTTGCTTACAAATAAATCTTTTTCCTGACCATTAACTCAAACTTGTACATGGGGTAATAACAGTCGCTGCCCTATTGGCAATATGGTCTCTTGTATAGGGAAATTTTGTCGACTGTGAAGCCGCCAGGTAGCCGGATTAGGCAGATCTTTGAAATCCCTGATCAATTGCAGTTTGATTTTTTCAAGGGTCAAAGTCAAGGATTTCCTAAAGACACCAATCATCCAGATTGAGATATTTTTGAATTTTTCTCCAGCCAAGTGAACCAAGTTGCTTTTATACCGAAAGGCATGAATGTTTTCATCACTTTCTTGTGTGATCATTAAATATCCTTCCTTAGTATAAAGAGGCTGAATACCAACAGGTTCAAAAGTCACATTTGATTCCACATAATCCAAAATACTTCTACCCTCCTCAATTCTCTTGTTTAATTTGGGAAGCGCAAATGCAGTTATTTGAGTGATTTCTTCCATCACCTGATCCTCTTGAATCTTGGGTAAATACTGAAGTTGAGCATTTTTTAAATCAATTCCATTGAGCGCCTTAGGAAACAAGTTTTTCAATTCTGTCTTTCCGGAGTCAAGTTCTTTCAAAATGCGATGATGATCTATAAGGTCGCCAAGCGTGGGATAAACTTTGACAGATCTAAACTCCTTTTCTGCTTCTTGGAGATAAGATAGCAATTGGTACTTTTTGTACTCAAAATCAATCCAACCTTGAGTTATCCAGTTTTTTGGTAATGTCTTCATCTGCTTCTTCTAAGTTGCTTCCACATAAATTACTAAATTCTGACATTTTTTGCTGACACAAGAGAAATTTTGACAGTAAAATATGCCATGGACCGGCCGCCATTTCCATGAAAAATCACACTTTTACGGCCGAATTGTCAGAATTCTCAATTCTAAAGTCCTTGGCACAAGAAGTGATCAAAGGGCTGTAGCATTTTAATCTAACCTTAAACAATACATATCTATGTCAAACGTGAACATCAAACCTCTCGCAGATCGAGTGTTGGTACAGCCAGCTGCAGCTGAAGAGAAAACTGCTTCCGGTCTTTACATTCCGGACACAGCCAAAGAAAAGCCACAAAGAGGAACTGTCGTAGCAGTGGGTAACGGCAAAAAAGATGAGCCATTGACTGTAAAAGTTGGAGACACTGTTTTGTACGGAAAGTATTCCGGCACTGAGCTCAGCGTAGATGGCAGCGACTACCTCATCATGAGAGAATCCGACATTTTCGCAATCCTTTAATTAGTTTAATCAATAACTGAAAAAATCAAAATAATATGGCTAAACAACTGTTTTTCGATACAAACGCCCGTGATCAATTGAAGAAAGGCGTCGATGCATTGGCAGATGCAGTAAAAGTTACATTGGGCCCTAAAGGTCGAAATGTCATCATTGACAAAAAATTCGGAGCTCCTACGATCACCAAAGACGGTGTATCTGTAGCAAAAGAAATCGAGCTGAAAGAACCAATCGAAAACATGGGCGCTCAGCTAGTAAAAGAAGTAGCTTCCAAAACTGCTGACAATGCAGGTGACGGAACTACTACCGCTACTGTTTTGGCTCAGGCAATCTTTGCTGTGGGTATTAAAAACGTAGCCGCTGGTGCAAACCCAATGGATCTTAAAAGAGGTATTGACAAGGCTGTCGCCGCCGTTGTTAACCAACTTAAAGAAAACTCCAAGCAAATCTCTACTTCCAAAGAAATCGCTCAGGTAGCTACCGTATCTGCTAACAACGATGAAGAAATCGGTAACATGATCGCCGATGCCATGGACAAAGTAGGTAAAGACGGCGTCATCACGGTGGAAGAAGCTAAAGGAACAGAGACTGAAGTAAAAACTGTAGAAGGTATGCAGTTTGACAGAGGTTACCTTTCTCCTTACTTCGTGACCAATACAGAAAAAATGGAGGCAGAATTGGATCATCCGTTTATTCTGATCTACGACAAGAAGATTTCTTCCATGAAGGAATTGCTTCCTGTACTTGAGCCAGTAGCTCAGGCAGGCAAGCCATTGTTGATCATCGCTGAAGATGTGGACGGAGAAGCTTTGGCTACCTTGGTAGTAAACAAAATCAGAGGTGCTTTGAAAGTAGCAGCTGTAAAAGCTCCTGGATTTGGTGACAGAAGAAAGGCTATGTTGGAAGACATCGCCATCTTGACAGGTGGTACTGTAATCTCTGAAGAAAGAGGTTTCAAATTGGAGAATGCCACTCCTGACATGCTCGGTAGAGCTGAGAAGATCAACATCGATAAAGACAACACCACCATCGTGAACGGTGCCGGTGATGCCGGTGCAATCAAAGGTAGAATCGCTGAGATCAAAGCTCAAATCGAAAAAACTACTTCAGACTACGATAGAGAAAAACTTCAGGAAAGACTTGCTAAACTTTCCGGAGGTGTAGCTATCCTTTACATCGGTGCTGCTACCGAAGTAGAAATGAAGGAAAAGAAAGACCGAGTAGATGATGCCTTGCATGCTACCAGAGCTGCTGTACAAGAAGGTGTAGTAGTTGGTGGTGGTGTAGCTTTGGTAAGAGCTGCTTCTGCGTTGGACAGCCTTAAAGGTTCAAACGACGATCAGGACACAGGTATCAACATCATCAGAACAGCAATCGAAGCTCCATTGAGAACGATTGTAAGCAATGCCGGTGGCGAGCCTTCTGTAGTGATCAACAAGATTAGAGAGAACAAAGGCAACTTCGGTTACAATGCTAGAACAGACGAATACATGGATCTTTTCGAAGCTGGTGTAATCGATCCAACCAAGGTAACAAGACTTGCTCTTGAAAATGCCGCTTCAATCGCAGCTCTACTTCTCACTACAGAGTGTGTGGTAGCAGACGTGAAGGAAGATGCTCCTGCAATGCCTCCAATGGGCGGCGGAGGAATGGGTGGAATGATGTAATTTCCATTTGCTTTCAATCCAAACAGGGGGGATCAATCAGTCCCCCCTTTTTTTTATCTTATGAAATAAGGATTTGCTAGCCAGGCAAAATAAAAAGGTGATCAAACTTTTTTCTCAGAAAAGGAATAATCGTATTTTGTCACACTAACTCTTTGTAATGCCTGTTTGAAATTTAATGACGCAATTTGACGCTATTTTTTTGGTGGACGACGATCCAATCAATAACCTGATAAATAAAAGGTTGCTATCCAAAACCGGGATCAGTCATCACATAAAGGAGTTCCTTGGTGGAGAAGATGCCCTTAATTTATTAAAGGATGTTCCGGACGCTCACCAGCTTTTGATCTTTTTGGACATCAATATGCCTGTATTAAATGGATGGGAATTTTTAAATAAATATTTAGAATATTTTCCTAAGAGAAGAGATAGGATTATCATTCTATCTAGCTCGATAGATTTTCAAGACAGACAAAGGGCTCAAGAATACCATATTGTGTCAGGATTTTTAGAAAAGCCTCTCACGCTCGAAAAAATCGCCAGTCAGCTCGGGCCAATCTGACTTTATTTAATAACCAAAGACATCCTATCCCAAAATTGCCTGATCAGCAGATAAGGCACAGGTAAGTCCCCTGGTGCTCCACCCATCCTCACAATTACCAGGTTTTGAGAGGGTACCACCATTAGAAGTTGGCCATTTTTACCAACAGCCATATACATATCCGAAGGACCAGAAGGAATAAGCGAACCGGAGTAAACTCTTGGATTACCTGGTAATTGATAACTCTCCTGACCGTTGATCCATAACTGATAACCAAAGCTTTCATTGGACTTTTGAGTGGATTGTATCATTTCGGAATTATAAGAACTATTCCAAAGCTGCTTGCCTGCCCAATTTCCCTTTGCTAACAAAAGCAGTCCAAATCTCCCAAATGACCTTGCGTCGGAATAAAAACTTTGCGTCTGACCTACTTTTTGCCAAAAGCCTTTCATACCAATTGGATCTCCTATTTTTTCTTTGAAATAGGCTTCTTGATCTTTTCCGGTTACTTTCTGAATGACTTGCTCCAGCAGTGAAAAAGTGGCGGGATGGTAGGCCCATTGCTGACCCGCATCAGTCTTGTAAGTAAGGCTTTTAGGAGAAACATCATAGAGATTTTTAACCTGATCATTGATCCCAGTGGTGTAGGACAGATGGTGAACCAAACGGATATTTTTTTCCTTGGCAATAGGCATAGAAGTCCATCCCCCATCAAGGTGTTTTTGTGTGCGATCTTTGATGCTGAGTAACTTCTCCTGCTGAGCGATCCCCATTAATCCTGCTGTAATCGCATTTCCTGCTGCATCCCAATACCAATAAGAATTTTGATCCATACCGCCTGTACCGGTGAGTTTAGCCCCCCAATATTCCTCTACTACAATCTTACCGTCTTTCAGCACGAGGAATGCTCGTGTATCCTGAGTAGGCAACCATTCCAGCAATTCTTGAAGAGCGGCTTGATCCCAGTTCAAATCACTGGCCTTCAGCTTTTCCCAATCTGTCGAGGCTGTTGGATGAGGAGGGAAATACAAACCTAAGGCAGATTGTGCCTTGGTACTTGGTTGGTTAAAAAATAGCCAGCATCCCAAGAAGAAGAGTACTCCAGGAACTAGGCGGAATCTTGAGATGCTGGGATTCATGAGTTACTTTCTAAGTGTATCTTGAATAAATTTCTTCAAATCCTCACGGAATAATTTGGCCGAAGGTAGGTGGGTGTACATCATGTGGCCCGCTTCATAATAGGTCATGATAATTCGGTCGGTGGCAGATTTTGGCAAGCCGATATGAGAGATAGAATGCTCTACGCCGTTGAATACGGTAGCGAGGTCGTAATATCCATTCATGATCAAGACCTTTGTATGTGGATCCTTGCTGAGTGCTTCAGCCATGTCTGGCAGAGTAGTTACCGCAGCATCAGCACCCCAGAAATTATTCCCCTGATGTTTCCAGTCCCACTTGAATCCTTCTTTGGAATAAGCCGAAGTAGCATAAAGCAAGTCCTTACTCACCCCTAGGCTGCCATGGTAATAATCCAAAAATCCCATGGTATAGGCAGGAGAAATAGCATCACTTTGAGGGTCTGTAAATGCAGACATGGACATGGGGTCAAGGTTGATTCCCTTGTAACGCGAATCCAAACGACCGACAGTCATCCCATCTTTTCTCAGCAATTCTTGATAGTACTCATTGGCAGTGATTTTGAGATCCGCTCTTTCCCATACCTCGCTGGATATGCCGGTAAATCCCTCCAATTTTTTAGCTACTGTTGATTTTTCAGAGGCGGTAATACGGTTACCCTTGAAAAGTGCCGGAGCGTATTCATTTTCGGTAAACTCTCTCACCTTTTGAACAAATGAAGGGAGGTCGGCCCCCTTGTCGGCTACTTTTCCATGATACCAACTAGTAGCCGCTACAGTCGGCAAATAAACGATGTATGGCAAGTCTTCATTGGGCGCGAAGAAAAGCGTGCGAAGGTCAAACACGGCAGACACCATGATGACACCATTCAGCGCATATCCTTTATCCAACAGGTAATTCATGACTCCGGCATTTCGAAAAGTACCATAGCTTTCTCCCAAGATGTATTTCGGGGAATTCAGCCGGTTATGTTCTTTCAAAAACTGCATGATAAACAAGCTGGTGCTGCGGATATCCTGATCCACACCCCAGAAGTCAGACCCTTTGGCCTCCCCTATTGGGATACTCAATCCCGTTCCCACAGGGTCCATCATGACCACGTCAGCTACATCCAATATGGAAAACTCATTGTTTGCCAATTCATAAGGAGCTGCCTGGTTATAATTTGGGTCATTAACGACAATCCGCTTTGGCCCCATGATTCCCATATGTAACCAATACGAGGAAGACCCCGGACCACCGTTGTAAGCAAAAACGATCGGCCTGTTTTTCTCAGGATTCTCCTTGAAATAAGCTGTAAATCCATAGAGCGCAATCGGACGATTATTCTCATCCTTGAGCTCCAGTGTACCAGCTTTGGCGTTGAGATTGATCACTTTGCCATCGATGGTCACGGATTGCTTAGATTCAAAAACCTGAGCTTTCGGTAATAGAGTGCTTGTAGTTTCTTTTTTTTCCTGAGCTAAAACAAAGCTGGATACGAATAGGAATACGAGTAGAAGTCTTATTTTCATATAGTTAGTTTTTTATGTTAAAGTTTAGGTTTATGGATATAGTCCTGTTGTCAGAGTTATTCAGTTGTCGGGTTGTCCTGTTGTCTGGTTGTCGAATTACAGTGTTGGTAGGATTTCTTAAGTATTTCACTTTAAACCTATTTAATGACTAAATACACAAAAACTACTTAACAATGATCACTGACTACTACCCCCTGATTACTGATCACTGAACTCTGATCACTTCAAACTGACTACTGACCTCACTGCTTAAATATCTTCCCGTCTTTCATCACAAAGATCACGTCCTTCATCACGTTGATATCTTGGTCGGGATTGCCATTCACCGCAATGATATCAGCAAGTTTTCCCACTTCAATGGTCCCCAACTTATCTTCTATTCCCATCATCACTGCTGCATTCAGTGTGGCAGATTGGATCGCTTCCAGATTTGGCATACCGACCTCCGTCATATAGACAAACTCGCGGTAATTTTCCCCATGAGGAAAAACTCCTGCGTCCGTTCCAAAGGCAATTTTAACTCCCTTCTTATAAGCTTTGGCAAAGGTCTGTTGGATCTGAGCACCGATCCGCATGGCTTTGTCTCTCACTACAGGAGGATAATATCCCGGAATTTTGGCATACTCCGCCGCAGACATACCTGCTGTCACTGTGGGAACAAGCCAAGTACCTGCCTCCACCATCATATCCATCGTTTCTTCAGTCATGAGGGTACCGTGCTCAATGGAATGAATACCTGCCTTTACCGCACGCTTCATCCCTTCATCTCCATGGGCATGGGCTGCCACATGGATTCCAAAATCCTTGGCCGTCTCCACCACTGCCTCCAACTCATCCTGCTGGAATTGTGGTGCGGAACCATCCCGTGCGACAGAAAGCACACCACCTGTAGCAGTCACTTTGATCACATCGGAACCATATTTAACAGCTTGTCTCACAGCCTTTCTGGCATCATAAGGCCCATTGATCACTCCCTGATCCGGTCCCGGGTCACCCATCAGTTCGCGCTTGACTCCATTGGTTGGATCTGCGTGACCTCCCGTTGGGGCAATCGATTTACCTGCGGTATAGATACGTGGACCTACGACTAGACCGTTGTTGATGGCATTTCTAAGGGCAATATTTACTCCTGATCCTCCCATGTCCCGAACCGTCGTAAATCCTGACATCAAGGTAACTTGGGCATAAGGAAGTGCCTTATAAGCCACATCTGCCTCATTATCTCTGAATCCATCCACATATCGGGTAGGACTCGTCTGATTCTCAATGTGCACATGCATGTCCATCAAGCCAGGCATCACAGTAGATTTTTTCAAATCGACTACTTTATCTCCTTTGGCAGGATTCTGATAGCCTGCAGTTACAGAGACTATTCGATCGCCTTCTACCACAATGGTTTGCTCGGTGAGTACTTTTTGCGATTTGACATCGATCAGTCGGCCGGAATGGATGATAGTTTTTTGGGCAAAAACTCCTAGGGAAAGCAGCAGTGCGAGACACGTGAAGCCAAGTTTCTTCATAGGTAATAAGGATTGGGTGGTTTTAGGGAGTAAGTTAAAAGAATAATCACAAAAGGGCCTCGCCAGGCTTCAGCTGATAGCAACGCTCATGTAATTGAAAGCCTAATTTTTGGTAAAAACCCTCTGCATCTTCCGCAGAAAAGAGGAAGATCCTAGCTCCAGGTGCCAGATCTCTGGTAAAGGAAATGATTTCTCGTCCAATACCTCTTCCCTGGTTATCCTTGGCAACTGCCAAATCTGCGACAAAACATCGGTAACAATAATCAGACAGTCCTCGAAGCAACCCAATCAATCTGCCATTTGACCTTGCCGTAACCAAGACATTTGATCCTAGGATCATAGCATTAAGCAACTCCAAGTCCTCCATGGGTCTTCTTGCTGCCAATCCAGAATCTGTCAGGATTGCAATGTATTCTTCCAGTAGAATAGTATCTTCTTGTTGAAAAGTGATCATAGAAGCCACAAGTGATTAGTACTCTAATTTATGACAGGAGGCGCAGGATTTAGCAAACAAGCCGAACAATCTCTCAAAGACAATCATGCCCTTGGAAAAATCAGAAAAAAACTCAAGTTCTCGGATCAATGCTGCACGGGTGAAAATGCCGATTTGAATGATTTAAATGACTCTATAAGACATAGATAGTGAAACAAAAAAGCCTCTCAGATGATCTGAGAGGCTTTTTTGTGCGGACGAAAAGATTCGAACTTTCATGCCAGTGAAGGCGCTGCCGCCTGAAGACAGTGCGTCTACCAATTTCGCCACGTCCGCAAAGGCTTATTTTGAATCTGGATTAGTATTATAAGTCGGGGTGGCAGGATTCGAACCTACGACCTCCACATCCCAAATGTGGCGCGATACCGGGCTACGCTACACCCCGAAACTTTTTTCTTTTATTTTTTTCAAACAGCCATTTGCTATTTGAGGGATTCGAACCTGAGACCTTCCCGATCGCAATCGGGACTAGATACCGGGCTACGCTACACCCCGAAACTTTTTTCTTTTATTTTTTTCAAACAGCCATTTGCTATTTGAGGGATTCGAACCTGAGACCTTCCCGATCGCAATCGGGACTAGATACCGGGCTACGCTACACCCCGAAACTTTTTTCTTTTATTTTTTTCAAACAGCCATTTGCTATTTGAGGGATTCGAACCTGAGACCTTCCCGATCGCAATCGGGACTAAATACCGGGCTACGCTACACCCCGAAACTTTTTTCAATATTTAATGAATCAGCCATTTGCTATTTGAGGGATTCGAACCTGAGACCTTCCCGATCGCAATCGGGACTAGATACCGGGCTACGCTACACCCCGAAACTTTTTTCTTTTATTTTTTTCAAACAGCCATTTGCTATTTGAGGGATTCGAACCTGAGACCTTCCCGATCGCAATCGGGACTAGATACCGGGCTACGCTACACCCCGAAACTTTTTTCAATATTTAATGAATCCCATTTACTGATTGAGGGATTCGAACCTGAGACCTTCCCGATCGCAATCGGGACGAGATACCGGGCTACGCTACACCCCGAAACTTTTTCTAAGACCATTTGCCTTAGAGTGGTGCAAACTTAGAAAAAAAAAGATTCCTAGGTTACCAGAAGAGACAAAAAAACAGAGATCCTTCACTTTTATTTTAGCCGAAGCGATTAAGTTTTTGATTTTCTGGTATTTACTTTCAGAATTTATTTTTCGAAACGAAATCAAAACCTTCTCCAAAGGAACTGATAGAAATGGATTAGTTTTTTTTGAATAATCCCATTTCAATTGAAGATTATCAATATCAAATTGATCAAGATTAGGAAAGAAAAAACGACCTATTTATTCCAGAATAGGGCTTCATTTCTTTAGGGAGTTCTATTTCCATCCTTCCCGGATGAAATCTTCCTTTGAAGTAATTTCCAAAAATTTTCGGATGCTTCTGTCACGGTAACATCGTCACTAAGCAGATATCCAAAAGGCTTTAGGTTATCTTTTCTTTCAAGGGTAATTTTCAATACTCCAATCAATGGAATAAACAATACCATTCCAGAAACACCCCAAAGCCATCCTCCTATCAAAATCGCAAAAATCACCGCAAGGGCATTGACTTTGACTTTGGAGCCTACCACCAATGGGGTAATGACATTGTTTTCAAAGAGTTGAATCCCCCAAAGTGTCGCAAAAGTAAGTAAAGGATAAAACAAGGTGTCAGTAGTCAGAAATACATAGAGGATTGCAAACAAGGACGAAATGAATACACCTACATAGGGAATCAAGTTCATGATAGCGATAAATGCGGCAAAAAGGATAAAGAACTTTACCCCAATAAGATAGAAAAATAAGCCTGCCAAGATGGCTACAATCGCAGTGACTCGGATGATCCCAATGAGATAGGATTGAATTACTTTACTCGAGTCGCTCACCCAGTGAATAACCGCCTCTTTATTTTTGGATGAAAATCGAATCAAAAACTCAGCAAAGAAGTCTTTGTAATACAACAGTAAAAAAGTGTATAGAGGAATGATTCCTATCAGGGTCAATGACTTACCTGTCGAAAACAAGGTCTCATTTAGGTTTTCGCTCCTAAAATAGGCCAATAAGTCTGTCTTGTGATCTGGATCCAAAAAGCCCTCCCCTAAAATCAAACTCAATTCATCATAGTAGCGATGAAGTTTTCCTTTGATGTTTTCTCCGATCTCGGGGATTTCACGAATCAACCCTACCATTTGATTGAGTAAGACATAAAAAATCCCAAACCCAATGATCGATACCAATAAAATACTGGTAAAAATTGCCAATCCTCTCGGAAACCTTTTCCGCTCAAACCAATCTGTCATAGGATAGAGTGCGAAAGCAAAAAATACCCCCCAGATCAAGGGGACAAGAATAAAAGCCCCTTCTTTCATGACTATGGCTCCAAAAACCAAGATCACCAGAAAATAGGCTGTACTTTGCAACGTCTTCATACCTGTGTGGAAACGAATTTGATTGGAATATACAAAATACCACACATCCAAAAGATGGATTCTTTGCTGAGAGGTGAAGGAATACTTTGTTTGATTCCGTATTTTCGAAACTGATTAGCAACGCTTACTTCTCGAAAACAGGTCTCTTTTGGTTTTGAAAAGGCAAAGCTACCGGACAACTTATCTCCTTACAGTTTGATTCACCCAAATCATGCTAGTATTTGCTCATCCTACAACCCATTCACCCCTATGAAAAACCTATTCCTATTTTGGCTTTTATTGGTTCCTGTACTTGCTTTCTCACAAGCAAAAGTGGATACCATTTCTGTCTACAGCCCTTCCATGAAGAAAAACCTCAAGGCGGCTGTCACGTTCCCATCTTCCTATTCCAAAAGCGATCAACGATTACCTGTACTTTACCTTTTGCATGGAGGATCAGGCGCCTTCAATGACTGGCATCAAAAAGTAACTGAAAAAGGACTGGTCAATAAAATGGCTGAAGCATACAATCTCATCATCGTCACTCCAGGAGTAGGACCGGCGAGTTATTACTACGACAGCCCGATCATGGATTCAGTCAAATACGAGACCTATATTACTGAAGAGTTGATCCCCCATATCGATAAAACCTACCGAACCCTTGCACAAAAAGAATCACGAGCCATTTCTGGACTGTCTATGGGTGGTCATGGAGCCATCACCCTTTCTGCCAAGCATCCGGAGCTTTTTGTCACTGCAGGGAGTATGAGTGGGGTAATGAACATCGATACCCGCATGTGGAAAGTGCCTGAAGATTTCCGAAATACGCGATTGGAAGGACAAAAAGCCATGCTGGGAAACATCAACTATGACGCACCCACATTTAATCCCTACACGGCAGTAGGATTGGTGGACAGAATCAAAGAAAATAAACTGGCCCTGATCATAGACTGTGGTGTGGATGACTTTCTGATCGAAACCAACAGACAAATGCATGAGCTACTGGTTGCCAATGGAGTAGCGCACGAATACATCGAGCGTCCCGGTGCACACACTTGGCAGTATTGGACAGAAGCACTACCTGTGCACTTGTTTTTTATGAACAAGTACCTCAAAAGAGATTGAAGCATCCCTATTATCCATTAGCTGATTTGCTTCAATCTTTCAGGTAATTTTTGCTTTTTGCACCCCAATCTTCACCCTACTATGTCAAAGTTTGACCAGATACGTCCTTTTTATGATGCGGAAGTGAATGCTGCCATCAGGCAAATCATTCATGACCCGATGCTGGAAGCGATGATGAATTTTGCCTTTCCAAATGATTCGGTTGGGAATTGGAAAAATCTGATGCTACACACGCATTCGTTGAGAGATTTCCAGATCAACTTTATCTATCCAGCATTAAAAAAGGTGCTGGAGAAAAGCTCTGAGGGCCTTTCCTCAGGTGGATTTGATCAGCTCGAACCCAACACCGCTTACCTCTTTATCTCCAATCACCGAGACATCATACTGGACACTTCTTTACTGAATGCCTGTTTGTATGAAAATGGTTTGGTAATGACTACTTCTGCCATTGGCGACAATCTGATCAAAAAACCTTTCCTTCATACCCTTTCCAAACTCAATCGCAATTTTGTCATTCGGAGAGGATTATCCGGAAGAGCTCTTTTGGAAAGTTCAATCCTGGTATCTGAGTTTATTTCCAAGTCTTTACTCCGCGAAAACCGCTCCGTGTGGACTGCCCAGCGCGAAGGACGTACCAAGGATGGCAATGACGTGACCCACAAAGGGGTATTGAAAATGCTAACCCTTGCAGAGGAGTCTCAAGACTCATTTTCTTTTTTTCAAAAAGTCAAAGTGGTGCCTGTTTCAATTTCCTACGAATACGACCCCACGGATATTCTCAAGATGCCTGAACTCCTTGCCAAATCAAGGGACGAAAAGTATGTAAAAAGTGAAAACGAGGATTTTGTAAACCTCCTCAGGGGGATTATGGGAACCAAAAAACGAATTCATATACAAGTCAATGGAATCCTTGACTCAGAAGTAAATGAAATCGCTTCCTCCGATCTCACTCAAAATGAAAAGTTGGGCAAATTGACCGAGGTGATCGACGAAAAAATCTGGAAAGGATACAAACTCTGGCCAAGCAATTTTATCGCATATGACCTGTTGAATAAAGGAGAAAAATTCTCAGCGCACTACACTGCTGAAGAGAAATCTTCCTTTGAAAAAAGACTTAGAGACAAAATAGACACCACCAATGCTGTGGTACTGGAAAATTTTCTTTCCATGTATGCCTATCCGGTGATCAATCAATTAAACCCGAGTATTTAAGGGAGTTATATTTCTGGACAACCTAAATTTTTACTTATAAATCTAAAGGAATTAAACTATCGAATTGATCCCAATGGCAGATTGCAAAAGTTCTAGTTAGCGAAAGAAAACACTCCCGCCGTTTGGATGTTTCTATTCCAAGTCTATCTTTGCCAACGAAAATGGAAAACACCAATAGAAATATTGAATTTTTAGCAACAGCACAGCATGCGCATAGGTTGCATCATTTCCATCATTCCTCTTGAGAGGAAGACTTTTACACACCCACCCGGTGATGCTGATGACAGGGATTCGGCCATTCACCAAAATTTAATCCAAACCAAAACTTTCCTAGCGTAACTTGTCCCCATGGAACAGATTATCCGTATTGCCGTGCAGAAAAGCGGCCGACTTTCAGATGATTCCCTCAGCTTGATCAAAGAGTGTGGCATCAAATTTTACAACGGAACAGGCAAACTTAAGTCCACTTCCACCAATTTTCCTGTCGAATTCCTTTTCCTCCGAGATGACGATATTCCTGGCTATGTAGCAGATGGCGTTGCAGATTTGGGAATTGTAGGTGAAAATGAACTCGTCGAAAAAGATAAAGAGGTTCTGACGCTGAAAAAACTCGGTTTTTCCAAATGCCGACTTTCTCTAGCCATTCCAAAAGGTCAGGAATATCCAGGAGTACACTATTTTCAGGGAAAAAGCATCGCTACCTCCTACCCCAAAATTCTCGGCGACTTCCTTCAATCCAAAAATATTCAAGCCGAAATCCATGAAATCAGCGGTTCGGTCGAAATCGCCCCAAGCATAGGTCTGGCCGAAGGAATCTTTGATATCGTGAGTTCGGGCTCAACCCTGATGATGAACGGACTCAAAGAAGTTGAAGAGGTATTCAAATCCGAGGCAGTTCTGATCGGAAACAAGAATTTGGCCGACTGGAAAAAAGTCATTTTGGACAAACTCCTCTTCCGCATCAATGCTGTCCAAACGGGCAAAAGCAATAAGTATGTGCTGATGAACGTGCCCAACACCTCCATTCCAAGAATCATCGAATTGATTCCGGGAATGCGTAGCCCTACGATTTTACCCTTGGCGCAGGAAGGCTGGTCGTCCGTGCACTCTGTTCTCAGCGAAGATCAATTCTGGGAAAACATCGAGGAACTCCGCGCCGCCGGTGCAGAGGGAATCCTAGTCGTCCCTATCGAAAAAATGGTGTTATAAATCCCTTTCAGTGAATAGGTAATCGATTCCTTTTAGGAATAAACAAAAAAGTTTGAAGTTCAATTTAAGCTCAAATTTTGTGATTCTTCGGTCGCTTGTACTGAGCTTGTCGAAGTATCGGTCTTCCGTCCCAAAGACTTGATAAAAATTACAAACTCGCTGAGTAACGTACTTATAAAAAAATTGCAACAACATGAAACTCCTGGTCAATCCAAGTCCTGAAAAGTGGAAAAAGCAACTGGCCCGCCCGGTGCAGAAAACCAAGGAAATCAATAAAATCGTCAAGCCGATCTTCGAAAAGGTGGAAAAAAACGGGGATAAAGCCCTGAAAAAATTCGCCCAAGAATACGATCATGTGAGCTTGGATAGTCTACTGGTCACTCCTGAAGAAATCAAAGCAGCCAAAGACCAAATCAGCAAAGAACTCAAAGAGGCGATCAAAACCGCCAAAACTAACATCGAGAAGTTTCACTCGGCTCAAGCCACGCCGGAACTGATCGAAGAAGTGATGCCTGGCGTGGTCTGCAGAAGAAAAAGCGTACCTATCCAGCGAGTGGGACTTTACATTCCAGGCGGTACAGCCCCACTTTTCAGTACCGTACTCATGCTCGGAGTTCCGGCAAAAATCGCTGGTTGCGCAGAAATCGTCCTCTGCACACCACCCAATCGGGAAGGAAAAATCCATCCGGCAATTCTTTACACGGCCGATTTGGTGGGAATCACCAAAATCGTGAAAGTGGGTGGAGCACAAGCTGTGGCAGCCTTGACTTTTGGAACAGAAAGCGTGCCTCAGGTGGACAAGATTTTCGGCCCGGGAAACCAATATGTGACCGCTGCCAAGCAGTTTGCCACCAAATACGGTGTCGCCATCGATATGCCTGCCGGACCTTCCGAGGTCTTGGTGTACGCAGATGAAACTGCGGTTCCTTCATTCGTAGCTTCCGATTTGCTTTCTCAGGCAGAGCATGGCGTGGATTCTCAAGTAGTCTTGGTGACTCCTTCGGAAAAGTTTGCCAAAAAGGTCTTGAAAGAAATCGATGTGCAATTGGAAGACTTATCCCGAAAGGACATTGCTTTCAAGGCACTCCAAAACTCCACCGCCGTGGTGATGGATGATCAACAAACTGCTTTGGAACTCATCAACGACTACGCTCCGGAGCACTTGATCATTGCGGTGGAAAATGAGGAAGAAGCTGTGGAAGCGATCTACAATGCTGGTTCGGTATTCATCGGAAACTTCACCCCTGAATCAGCCGGTGACTATGCTTCTGGCACCAACCACACCCTGCCGACTTACGGCTATGCCCGCAATTACAGTGGCGTGTCATTGGATAGCTTTTTGAAGAAAATGACTTATCAAAAAATCACTCCCGAAGGACTCAAAACCCTCGGGCCAGTGGTGGAAGTCATGGCTTCCAACGAGCAACTGGACGCGCACAAAAACGCCGTCACGATTCGTCTCAACTACCTGAAAGAGAACAAAAAATGAGCTTTGACTTAAATTCGCTTTTGCGACCACATATCGCAAAACTTCAACCTTATACTTCAGCTAGAGACGAGTACACCGGTAAGGAAGGGGTATTTTTGGATGCCAATGAAAACCCGTTCGGTTCGATTACCGAGCAGGATTTCAACCGCTATCCTGACCCTTATCAAAGTGCGCTGAAGGAAGAAATTGCCAAAATCAAGGGTGTTAGACCCAGTCAGATTTTCTTGGGCAATGGTTCGGACGAAGCAATCGATTTGCTTTACCGTGCCTTTTGCAATCCGGGAAAAGATAACGTGATTCTCCTTCCTCCCACCTACGGGATGTACGAAGTGAGCGCCAATATCAATGATGTCGAAATCCGCAAAGTCGCTTTGACTCCGGATTTCCAACTTCAGCCTGATCAAATCCTCGCTGCTGCAGACGCCAACTCTAAAATCCTCTTCATCTGCTCGCCGAATAACCCATCGGCCAACAAGGTCAAGCGGGAAGACATACTCTTCCTTTTGGAAAATTTCAAGGGGCTGCTTGTCGTAGATGAAGCCTACATCGATTTCAGCGACGAACCGAGCTTTACCACTGAATTGGATCGATTTCCCAACTTGCTGGTCATGCAGACCTTTTCGAAGGCTTGGGGCTTGGCTTCCCTCCGACTTGGGATGGCTTTTGCCAGTGAGGAACTGATTCGGATCTTGAACAAGATCAAGCCTCCTTACAATATTTCCGGCTTGACCCAGGAGACCGTTTTGGCAGCGATCAAGGACAAAGCCAAAGTGGACCGGATGATTCAGGATATTTTAGCCGAACGGGAATTTCTGAAAGGTGAATTGGAAAAATTGCCATTTGTCCAAAGGATTCATCCCTCCCACGCCAACTTCCTTTTGGTCCAAATCCCAAACGCCAATCAGGTATATGACGATTTGATTGAGGAAAAGGTAATTGTCAGAAACCGGGCAAAAGTGCTGCTTTGTGCAGATTGTCTCCGAATCACAGTAGGGACAAGGGAGGAAAATGAAGCACTGTTGAAGGCGTTGAGTAAGGTTGTAAAATAGTCCACAGTCGACTGACTACGGTCGACCGAAAAAAGCAAAACGAAAAGACTTTTAACTAAACCAGCTATGGACAGTGGTCCGTGGGCTGTTGACAGAAATGTGAGATGAAAAAGAAAGTATTATTTATAGATCGCGACGGCACGATCATCAAAGAACCGCCGACAGATTTTCAGGTTGACAGTCTGGAAAAATTGGAATTCCTTCCAAAAGCCATTTCCAACCTTCGAAAAATCGCAGAAGAACTGGACTATGAATTGGTCATGGTGACCAATCAGGACGGCTTGGGTACAGATTCTTTTCCTGAGAAGGACTTTTGGCCGGCACAGTACAAAATGCTAAAGACGCTCGAGCAGGAAAATGTCTTTTTCAAGGCCATTCACGTGGACAAGACATTTGAGCACGAAAATGCCCCTACCCGAAAGCCAAGAATCGGACTGCTGACCCAATATTTCTCCGAAGATTACGATTTGGCCAATTCCTATGTGATCGGAGATCGGTTTACCGATGTGCAATTGGCAAAAAATCTAGGCTCTAAAGCCATTTTCATCGGTGACCCAAATCCTGATGCAGCCCTTTCTACCAAAGATTGGGACGAGATTTACAATTTCCTCAAAATGCCTCCCCGACAGGCCGAAGTAAAAAGAACCACTTCCGAAACGGACATTTACATCAAGTTAAACCTAGACGGAAGCGGCAAATGCGACATTTCCACCGGCTTGCATTTCTTTGACCACATGCTTGAGCAATTGGGTAAGCATGGTAGCACCGATCTGGAAATCAAGGTCAAAGGCGATCTCCACATCGATGAGCATCACACCATCGAGGATACTGCCTTGGCATTGGGAGAAGCTTATTTGAAGGCTTTGGGTGACAAAAAGGGAATCTACCGCTATGGATTTATGCTACCGATGGACGATGCTTTGGCACAGGTAGCCATTGATTTTGGAGGAAGACCTTGGATCGTGTGGGAGGCAAAGTATACCCGTGAAAAGGTGGGAGATATGCCTACCGAACTGTTTTACCACTTCTTCAAATCCTTCTCCGACACGGCCAAATGTAACCTCAACATCAAAGTCGAAGGCGACAATGAGCATCACAAGATCGAAGCAACTTTCAAAGGCCTTGCCCGTGCCATCAAAATGGCGGTGATGCGTGATCCTCGAAATATCAACCAACTACCGAGTACCAAGGGGGTCCTTTAAGCAATCGGCCTTCCATTTCAAAAAGCGATTTCAATATGAGATCGCTTTTTTCTTTTTCAAGAAAATTTAACAGGAGATTTTTTATCTGATGATTTTTATTTTGTTTATTTAGGTATGAAACGATTTAAAAATACATTTACGATTATTTCATTAATCCTAATTCTTTTTTCCTGCGCCGCTGACCCTGCAGAAATCGAAGCGCTTTATAAGGCTGAGAGGTACCAAGAGGCTATTTCGGAGATCAACAAACGGCAATTTTTTCATCTAGGAGAAATAAAAATGCTCCACCTCCGAGCACGATGCTATGAGGAACTCGGAAATACCAAAGAAGCCACAGAGGAATATGAGCGAATCTTGGATTATGATCCCAATTATGCCCAGGCCTATGCAGGAATAGGGAAAATACTCTTTGAAAAGGAATATTATCGAGAAGCTGAATTGCCCATTTTAAGAGCGGCCAGCCTCGAACCGGAAAATTTTGAGATCATTTACCTTGCAGGAAGATCTCAGCTCATGGTGAAAAACTGGGAAAGAGCAGAGGAATTTTTAAAACAAGCCCAAAAAATGAACCCTGACTTTGCAGAAGTTTTTTATTACACCGGTATGGCCAGAGCTAGTCGAGGTGATATTTTCGGAGCAGCTGCTTCATTTAATATCTACTTACAAAAAGAGCCAAACAATCTGGTCGCCAGATATAATCGTGGATTTGCCATGCTAAAAATCGGATATTTACCATGGGCTTTGGAGGATTTTGAATTTGTCTTGAAGAATAACCCAGATCACTACGAGGCCTTGGGTAAAAAGGGTATCTGCTTAGCCAAAATGGGAAATCCCGAAGGTTGTCAACTCATCCAAGAAGCAGCTAAAAGAGGGAGCGATTATGCCAAGAATAAGCTAAAAGAGGTTTGTTCTTAATCCCCAAAAAACAAAAGCTGTGAAATTGTCTAAAAGAACTTCACAGCTTTTTCAATTTTTATTCCTTTGAATTATCCAATATGATTATCCGTTTTTCTACCAGTAACCAAATAAGATATGGTTTGAAGTCCGATTAGAGGTGCTGTGGACTGTCGTCTGTGGTCAGTCGACGAATATCCGCGATCTTTAGAGCCGATGACCTACCTAGTGGTTAGATTACGGATATTCACATTACCCAATTAATCTCCTTCGCAAAGCTTTGGTATAATTCGGAATCGCCTGATTCGAAAGCCCCAAAAACAAATACGGTTCGATCAATTCCAATTCCATCAGGTGAAACACTCCATCAATCAGGACACCATCCACTCTTCCGTAAAGTGTGCCTTGACCAAACGTATCAATGAGCTTTTGAGCAGATTCTAAAAGCGTGGAATCCGGCTGGATTTCCTGAATAGTTCCTCCAAAGTAGTGCTGAACTCTAAAATCGGATTTTGCAGGAGTCTTGAGTACGGCATGAGAAAACTGCTGATTAAAGAAAATCAGCGAGTACTCCCCGACTTCCGCCACTTCCTTGATAAAAGGCTGTGCCAAAAAATCCTCCTTTTCCACCAATTGAGAGACGTTTACCTCAAATTTTGACCACTCTGACACCGGGATTTTCAGCGTATTTTTTGCGCCTCCGCTGACCAAAGGCTTGATGACCAAGATGTCTGACTTAACTTTTTCCTGAATTTGTTCCAGCTTAGGTTTAGTACCTTTTTCCAACACCAAACCGGCAATGGTCGGAAATCCTTTGGATTCAATTTCCAGCAAATAGTTCTTGGCGGAATTCCAGCGAATGGTATCCAAATCATTTAATACGGGAATATCCAAAGACTTTATTTTTTCAATCCATTGCAGAAACTGTGGATAAAAATCGAAGTAATCCCAGGTAGATTTGATCAAAAGATGAGAAAAAACAGACCAATCCACCTTAGGGTCCGACCAAGCTTGGATCTCATGAGATATTCCCATTTCAGTCAAAATTTCTGACAAAAGTTTATCCTCATCGATGGTATTGGTATCGTAGGCTCCTGTGGAGAAGTAACTGACTATCGCGATATGTAATGACATGGGAATTAAAATTTGCGCAAAACTACAGTTTGGGCTTTTTTCATCCTGACCATTCTTCAAAAATCGCTCTGAAATCTTACTTTTGAAGATTGAAAGCACTATGATCCACCGCAAACTCGTCATCATCCCTACCTACAATGAGCTGGAAAACATCAGCGACATGGTACACACGGTGATGAATCTGGAAGGAAACTTCGAACTCCTGATCATTGATGACGGTTCCCCCGACGGCACAGGAGCCATTGTCAAATCCCTTCAGCCTAATTTTCAAGATCGCCTGTATCTCATGGAGCGAAAAGGCAAATTGGGACTGGGCACTGCCTACATCGCAGGATTCAAATGGGCTTTAGAAAGAGGGTATGATTTTGTGTTTGAAATGGACTGTGATTTTTCGCATGATCCAAAAGATCTCATCAGGCTGTATGATGCTGTAAAGGACCGAGCTTATGATTTGGCTATCGGGTCACGCTACATTACCGGGGTCAACGTGGTCAACTGGCCAATAGGCAGAGTGCTGATGTCTTACTTCGCCAGTGTCTACGTCAAATTCATCACGGGTCTTCCGATCAAAGATGCGACGGCAGGATTCAAATGCTACCACAAAAGTGTCCTTCAAGGAATCCGGTTGGATGAAATCAAATTCATTGGCTATGCATTTCAGATCGAAATGAAGTTTACTGCTTGGAAACTCGGATTTAAGCTGATAGAGGTTCCAATCATCTTCACCGACCGCACACGAGGTCAATCCAAAATGAGCCCGAAAATCTTCAAAGAAGCTGTTTTGGGTGTAATCTTGATGAAGATCAAAAGCATTTTCTCCCCTTATCGGCTCAATCGAACCGGATCGATTTGATTGGATCCACTTTGGAAATCACCAAAACCGGAATCAAAAGAACCATCGAAGTCAGGATAGATATCCCGACATTCAAAAGAATAAAAACCGGCCAATTCCAATCGATCGGAACATAAGCCATGTAATAACTTATCGGATCTAGCGGTATAAATCTGAATTGATCCTGTAGAAATCCTATCCCAAGGCCGAAAGTATTGCCAATCAATAGCCCTCTTCCCAGGATTTTGATCCCATTCCAAAAGAAAATTTGCCGAATCTGAGCATCCTTCGCTCCCAAAGCTTTCAACAAACCGATCATCTGCGTTCGCTCCATAATCAGGATGAACAAAATGGCACCCATGTTAAAAATCGCCACAAAACCGATCAGGGAAATAAAGACAATCACATTGGTATCCAACAATTTGAGCCAATCAAAAATCTCCAAAAACCGCTCTCGGCTATCAATCAGACGAAGGTCAAAATCCAAAGCTTGGTCGATTTTCAAAAAGTAATCATCTGAGTTTTCCGCTTGGTCCACAAAAACCTCCAAACCTCCTACTTGATCTTTGGTCCATCCATTCAGGTTTCGGATTGTCTGCAATTCGCCAATCACGATCTTTTCATCAAAATTTTCCAAGTAGGTCTCAAAAATCCCCACCACTTCCACTCTCCGGAATCGTGGAGGCTCCTGCACAAAATACACGGTCAACTTATCACCCACATCGATCAAAAGCTTATTTGCGATGAAGCGACTTAGCATCACCTCATTGCTTACACCTGAATCAGGAATATGTAGCATTCGCCCTTCTACGAGGTATTTAGCAAATTCGAGTGAGTCAAAGTCGCTCCCCACACCTTTCATCAAGATGCCTTCGACTTCCTCCTCACCTTTGAGCAGAGCAGCCTTATGAGCAAATGATTGAACCTTGGTGATAAAGGAAAGATTGGAATAACTCTTGTAAAAATCAGATTCAAGCGAAAAAGGAAGCTCTTCAAAGGCATTGCTCATTTGGAACTTCTGAACCTGAAAATGACCCGTAAACCCGTAAACCCGATCCGAAACAGTCTTTTGAAACCCTCCCAACACCATAATTGCCAGAATGGCGACACCAAGCCCCATAGCCAAACTGCCCACCGCAATCCGGTGAATCGTACCCGAAAAACCACCGGCCTGCTTAAAACTGATTCTTTTGGCAATGAAATAGGAAAGGTTCAAGGGACTCGGTTAAATTTGTTTATCACTACTCCCCGCAAAATAGCATGAAGCAAGCGAAATATTCACTCCTGATTTGTTTTTTGGCCTTTTTCCTAACAGCTATTAGTCACCAATCAGCTCACGGTCAGCAAGTGCTCGTCGGTGCCGAGCAATCGCAACTTTACCTTCCTCTTCTTCAGGGCAAAAAAGTCGGACTGGTAGGCAACCAAACTTCCATCCTTCCTCAATCTGCCAACAAACATGTCGTGGATCTCTTGTTGGAAAAAGGTGTTCAGGTGAAAAAAGTATTTGTCCCGGAACATGGCTTTCGCGGTACAGCCGATGCAGGTGAAAAGGTGGACAACAGTGTAGATCAAAAAACAGGTCTGCCGATTATTTCCCTTTACGGAAATAACAAAAAGCCTTCAGCCGATCAGATTAAAGACTTGGATGTGGTGATTTTTGATCTTCAGGATGTGGGAACCCGATTTTTCACCTACATCAGTACCATGCACTATGTCATGGAGGCATGCGCAGAGCAAGGCAAAAAGGTCATCATCTTTGACCGACCTAATCCAAACGGTGGCTATATCGATGGACCGATGCTCAAGCCCGGTTTTGAATCTTTCGTGGGCATGCACAATATCCCTATTGTACACGGGTTGACCGTAGGAGAATTGGCCCAAATGATCAATGGTGAAAAATGGCTCAAGGGAGGCTTGACCGTCGATTTGGAAGTGATTCCTGTCGCCAACTGGACGCATTCGCAAGCTTATAATCTTCCTATCAAACCTTCTCCAAACCTACCAAATGACCTCTCTATCAAACTCTATCCAAGCACTTGTCTCTTTGAAGGTACGGTAACCTCATTAGGTCGGGGCACTTATTTTCCATTTCAGGTTTATGGCTATCCGGACCCCAAGTTTGGAGACTTCACCTTTACTCCTGTGAGCATCGATGGCATGTCGAAGACTCCGCCACATCAAGACAAACTCTGCTACGGCCGAGACTTGAGAGGAGAATCCATGGATCACCAATTTACGCTCAGCTACTTGCTCGAGGCCTTCCAAAAATCAGGGATGAAGGAGAAATTTTTCAACAACTACTTCAACACCTTGGTAGGAACCGACGAACTGAAAAAGCAGATTCTGGCTGGGAAAAGTGAGGCCGAAATACGGGAAAGCTGGAAGGCGGGGCTTGCAGAATACAAATTGAAACGAGATAGATATCTCATTTACAAGTGATCTGAAATTCAGAATTCTAAATCCCAATTTTTGAACAAACGAATTTCCCCATGACAAATCCTCAAAAAATATCCATCCGATTTTTTGACGACCGGGAAGTGCGTGCCCTTTGGGATGAAACGAATGCCAAATGGTGGTTTTCAGTGTTGGATATCATTGCGGTACTGACCAATCAGGACGATTACAGCAAAACCCGTAACTACTGGAAATACCTCAAAGCAAAGCTCAAGAAGGAAGGAAGTCAAGTGGTTAGTGATACTACCCAGTTGAAAGTACTAGCACCTGATGGAAAAAAGCGACTTTCCGATATGCTTGACTACGAAGGCATTATTGCTTTGGGAAAAACCTTTCCAGGAACAAAAGCCAATCGTTTTATCGAATGGTTTACCTACAGCGAGGAGACCATCGATGGCAAGAGCAAAACAAAAGCCTATGCCCTTTTTGGAAGTTCATTCATCCACGGCATCGAAGTAGGCACTACAAATGGTTTGCAGCAAATCCACGCCTACCTGTTTGGGGGATTATATGATTTTGCAGGACAAATCAGACAAAAGAATATCTCCAAAGGCGGATTCCAATTTGCCATGGCGCAGTTTCTGGAGGCCACTTTGAAGCGAATAGATGAGATGCCGGAGCGTACCTTTGATGAAATCACAGACAAATATGTAGAAATGAATGTAGCCCATCCTTTCATGGAGGGCAACGGCAGAAGCGCACGCATTTGGCTGGATTTGATTTTGAAAAAACGTCTGAAAAAATGTGTAGACTGGAGTAAAATCGGAAAAACAGACTAAATAAGCGCCATGGTACTAAGTCCTGTCGATTCCAACCCATTAAAAAATCTCCTTGAAAACGCCCTGACCGATCAGATTGACAGCCGAGAGATGTTTAGGAAAGGAATTGATTACTCGTATTATTATGAGGAAATTGATTGAAAAGTATGCCTGAAAATTTGAATCCAAACAGACAGATAAATTTTAAGATTAACTTCGATTTGGCTTGAGGTATTTTGAAAATCCAAAGTCCAAGATCGAACACCGAACATCGAATGTCGAATAGCGAAGTAAAGTCAAAAAAAGACCTACGAATCATCTACATGGGCACCCCAGAGTTTGCCGTGCCTGCCCTAGAAAAACTGGTCGAAGCCGGTTGGAATGTAGTCGGAGTTATCACTGCACCAGACAAGCCTCAGGGTAGAGGTCAAAAACTGGAGGGCTCTCCTGTCAAGCAAGCTGCCGAGCGACTCGGGCTTCATATCCTCCAACCGACCAATCTGAAGAACCCGGAATTCCAACAGGAATTAAGGAACTTGAAAGCTGACCTTCAGATCGTAGTGGCTTTCCGAATGCTCCCTGAGTCGGTCTGGAATATGCCACCCTTGGGCACCTTCAATCTTCACGCCTCCCTCCTCCCAAACTACCGTGGTGCTGCCCCAATCAACTGGGCGATCATCAACGGGGAAACTGAAACCGGAGTGACTACTTTTTTTCTCAAACATGAGATCGATACGGGAAGCATTATTTTCCAGGAGAAAGTGGCCATCCTACCGGAGGACAACATTGGCACCTTGTATGAAAAACTGATGGCTATTGGTTCAGAACTTGTCCTCAAAACGGTCGAAGCCATTTCCAACAATGACGTTCACCCACTTCCCCAAGACGAATCCAAAGCCCTTCACCACGCGCCAAAAATCTTCAAGGAAACTTGCAAAATAGACTGGAATCAGTCAGCCGAATCCATCCATAATCTGGTCAGAGGACTTTCTCCTTATCCGGCGGCTTGGACGGAATTTCAAGGAAAAACCTGCAAAATCTTCCTGACCAAACCAAGACAGCTTTCGCTCAAGGGAAAGGAACCCGGAAAATGGGAAAGCGACGGGAAAAACTACCTGAGATTCCAATGCGGTTCCGGAAGTCTGGAAATTCTGGAACTTCAACTCGAAGGAAAAAAACGAATGAAAATCGATGAATTACTCAGAGGGCTTAAACTTTGAAACCAAAAAATAGCTTAAAAAGGGAGTTCATACCTAAATCAAAGAGGGCAGTTTTTCTGCCCTTTTTCACAAATTGAACCCATAAAGCAAGTAAATTCAACCCAAACTTTGGATCCTTTTGAAAATCATCCTAATCGTAGCAAAAGCAAAAAATCAAGTGATCGGAAAAGACAACCAGCTTATCTGGAAATTGTCTGCTGACTTGAAAAGATTTAAAAATCTGACCACCGGAAACTACATCCTGATGGGCAGGAAAACCTACGATTCACTTGGAAAACCTTTGCCCAACCGAACCCACCTGATCATCTCCAGAAACCCTGATTTTCAGGCTCCGGAAGGACATTATGCCTTTTCTTCACTGGAAGAAGCCATTATTTTTTGTAACAAAATCGAGGTAGAAAAACTTTTTATCATTGGTGGAGGGCAAATCTACAGGGAGTCACTTCCTTTTTGCGATCAACTGGAAATCACCGAAGTCGACGCAGCACCCGAAGGAGACACCTTTTTCCCTGAAATCGACCTCACCCAATGGAAGGAAACAGCTCGGGAGGAATTTCCTGCAGACGAAAAAAATGAATTTCCTTACGCCTTTGTGACCTACGAAAAAAACTAGAACATGTCCAAATCTGTCATCTGGATCACCGGAGCATCATCAGGAATCGGCGAGGCAGCAGCTAAAAAATTTTCCAAAGAAGGCTATTCACTGATACTTTCCTCAAGAAAATTGAATGAACTCGATCGGGTAAAAAATGAGTGCGCACATCCTGATGCCATCAGACTACTTCCTCTAGACTTGTCCGATGGCTCAGATTTTGACAAAAAAGCAGCTGAAGCGATAGCCTTTTTCGGAAAAATAGACATCGTTCTTCACAATGGAGGAATCAGCCAGCGATCCTTGATCAAGGACACCCGGCTGGAAGTGGATCGGAAGCTGATGGAGGTCAATTATTTTGGCACGGTAGCTTTGACCAAAGCAATTCTTCCCCATTTTATTCAAAGAAAAAGCGGTCAGTTTGCTGTAGTCACCTCTCTGGTAGGTAAATTTGCCTCGCCCTATAGATCCTCTTATGCTGCCTCCAAGCATGCGCTTCACGGTTTTTTCGACACCCTCAGGGCCGAACACTACCAAGACGGGATAGCAGTAACCCTGATCTGTCCGGGATTTATCCGCACACAAGTATCCATCAACGCCCTCACCGCCGACGGCAGCCCTTTGGGCGAAATGGATGAAGCTCAAGATAAAGGCATGAGTCCTGATGCATGCACGTCAGAGATGTTTGATGCCATCCTTTCAAAAAAAGAAGAGGTCTATATCGGAGGAAAAGAAACCCTAGCCGTGTACCTCAAGCGATTTTTCCCCGGAATCTTTTCCAAAATCCTCCGAAAAGCGAAAGTCAGATAACTACCACAACCCAATATGCAATTAGTCAAAGCTGAAATCATAGCCATTGGAGACGAGCTACTCTATGGTCAAATTATGGATACCAACTCCCATTGGATCAGTCAAGAACTCGATCTGATCGGAGTAAAAGTAGTCCGAAAAACTACCGTGGGTGATAATCGGAATGACATACTCTCGGCATTTGCCGAAGCCGAACAGCGAGCCGATATCATCCTCATCACGGGTGGCCTAGGTCCTACCCAAGATGACCTTACCAAACCGCTTTTGGCAGAATATTTTGGCTGCGAAATCGTCGAGGTTCCGGAAGCAGTGGAAGCAGTAACCTCCTTTTTCAAAAGGAGAGGAAGAGAAATGACCCAATTGAACATTCTTCAAGGCCACCTGCCGGCCTGCTGCACCTATGTGCCCAATGAGGTAGGCACTGCTCCCGGAATGTGGTTTGAAAAAAATGGAACTTACTGGATGTCTATGCCGGGAGTCCCTCATGAGATGAAAAAGCTCATGCGGGACTTTGTGCTCCCCAAGCTGCCTCAGGTTTTTGAGCTCCCTATTATTTATCACAAAATGATCAAAACAGCCGGAATCGGCGAAAGTTGGTTGGCTGATCTGATCAAGGATTGGGAAAACAACCTGCCGGAGCATATCCGCTTAGCCTATCTCCCTTCTCTGGGACATGTCAAGCTAAGATTGACGGCATTTGGTACTGACCAGCAAAAATTAGCAGATGAAGTCGAAAACCAAATTACATCGGTTCTCCCCTTGATCGACAAGTTTGTCTACGGATATGATGAGGAAACGCTGGAAAGTGCAATAGGCAAACTTTTGAAGAACGCGGGGAAAAGTCTAGCTTTAGCCGAAAGTTGCTCGGGAGGATACGTCTCCCACTTGGTCACGACAGTTCCAGGCAGCTCTGCCTACTTCCAAGGTTCAGTGGTTCCTTATCACAATCAATTCAAGGAAAATATCCTTGGTGTAAAAGCTGAAACACTCCAATCTGTGGGTGCAGTAAGTGAGGAAACGGCGAAGGAAATGGCATTGGGTGTACGAAGGCTGTTTGGCTCAGACTTTGGTTTGGCAAGCACCGGAATCGCTGGTCCGGATGGTGGTTCGGAAGAAAAACCCGTAGGCACAGTTTGGATAGCCTGTGCAGGTGAAGGTTTTTTGGAAGCGAGAAAGCTCCAATTAACCCAAGATCGGATGCTGAATATTCAACTGACAGGGGTTTCTGTTTTGAATTTGCTAAGGAATTGCTTTAATCAAAATAACAAATAAAATTTTACCCAGATGGTTTGGGTAGGTATTCAATAAAATTTAATTTTAAAAGTTGAATATAAACCCAATTAAATTACCTCAACCGATATGGCAAGTGTAGAAATGCTGATGCCCAAAATGGGCGAAAGTATCATAGAAGGCACCATCCTTACCTGGCTGAAGAAAGAAGGAGACACGATCGAGCAAGATGAGTCCGTACTGGAAGTGGCTACCGACAAAGTAGACACTGAAGTACCTGCCACGCATGGAGGTATTTTGAAGAAAATTTTGGCCAAAGAAGGCGATGTAGTAGCAGTCGGAGCTCCAATTGCAATTATTGAAACTGCCGGAGATTCGAAACCAGCTTCCACTGAAAGCATTAAAGAGAACACGCCAGTCAAAGAGGAACTAATTTCAGTAACTCCTGCAAATACCGCTACAATTCTCTCCCAGCCTGAAATCTCGGACGAAACTCCTGCAGAAGATGGACGGTTTTACTCTCCTTTGGTTAAAAGCATAGCCAAAGAAGAAGGAATTGCGTTTCCTGAACTCTCAAGAATCCCAGGAACCGGCAAGGAAGGCCGAGTGACTAAGCAAGACATGCTAGAATACCTGAAGGTTCGTTCCTCTTCTCCTGTGGTTCAATCACAGGTTACTTCAAAAGTTCCGTCCATCTCAGAACCGAAAGTCCAAGCGAGTATATCGGCATCGGATGAAATCATTGAAATGGATCGTATGCGCAAAATGATCGCGCAGCGAATGATCGAGTCCAGAAGAATTTCCGCACACGTGACCTCATTTGTTGAGGCCGATATGACCAACATTGTGCTTTGGCGGGATAAAAACAAAGAAGCCTATCGCGCAAAATATGGTGAGGGCATTACCTATACTCCCTTCTTTATTGACGCTGTAGCCAGAGCGATTAGAGACTTCCCAATGATCAATATTTCAGTGGATGGAGATCGAATCATCAAGAAAAAAGACATCAATGTGGGTATGGCAGTAGCCCTTCCATCAGGAAACTTGATCGTACCGATCATCAAAAATGCAGACCAACTCAACTTGGTGGGTATTTCCAAAAAAGTGAATGATCTGGCAAACAGAGCCAGAAACAATAAATTAACTGCAGACGACTTGGCCGGAGGCACTTATACGGTATCCAATGTGGGCTCTTTTGGTAATGTGATGGGCACCCCTATCATTCCTCAACCACAAGTTGCTATTTTGGCGATTGGAGCGATAGTCAAAAAGCCAGCTGTGGTAGAGACACCGACCGGTGATGTGATTGCTATTCGACACAAGATGTTCCTTTCCCACTCCTATGACCACCGAGTAGTAGATGGTTCCTTGGGAGGGATGTTTGTCAGAAGAGTAGCCGATTACTTAGAGGCTTTTGATCTGAATACAACACTGTAATCCCCCTATAAAGTAATGCCCCCACAGAGAATATGATCTCGTGGGGGCATTTTCTTTGGTTACCGATCAGGAAACACTTTTACCTCTTACTTTCCTGAAGTAAAATTCCAACTTATCTGCCAAGACTGCCAATCGAATGGGTTTGGTCAAATAATCATCCATACCCATATCCAAAGCTTTCTGCTGATCCTCTTCAAACACATTGGCAGAAAGACCTATTATGATCAGGTCCTTTCGATCCGGAAGTTCACGAATAGCCACAGTCGCTTCTAGTCCATTCATGATCGGCATCTGCACATCCATCAGGACCACATCAAACTCATGTGATTTGACCATGTCCAATGCTTCCTGACCATTCTTGGCTACCTCAAAGGCGAATCCTAACTGCTGAAACATCAATTTCATCAATTGAAGATTGAGTTCGTTATCCTCCGCAAGTAGAATCCTCAAAGGAAAAACAGCTCCCATTTCCCTGATATCTCTCCAGGTGAGGTCTCTCGAACTCGACTTAAGGAATGCATCGGTCGATCTTTTGAGCAATACAGAAAATCCGAAAACAGAACCTTTTCCCAACTGACTTCGGATGACCAACTCACCCCCAAGCAATTCGGCTACTTTTTTGGCTATTGCCAGACCCAATCCCGTGCCTTGATAAGCTCTGGTGTTTGAACTTTCTACTTGATAAAAAGGCTCAGTCAAGTGCTTCAAATGTTCTTCGGAAATTCCGATTCCGGTATCTTCCACCACATAGTGTAAATAGACTAATTCTTCGCTGAATTCCTCCAAATCCATGTGAACACTCACTTTCCCTTTTTCAGGAGTAAACTTGAGTGCATTTCCGATCAAATTGAGCAACACTTGATTAATTTTCCCTCTATCTCCTTCAAGAATAAGGTCTGCTTTGGGGTCAATCTTTAAGTCGAGACTAATTGACTTCTTTTTGGCAATTCCGATCAGAATTTCCACCTGAGCCTTCAGTTCATCCAAGGGATTAAACGCAGTAGTATGAATCTCAATTTTTCCTGATTCGATTTTGGAGTAATCCAAAATATCCCGAATAATTGTCAACAGTGAATTGCCGGAATTCTTGATGATATCCACATACTGTTTTTGAATTTTATTCAGGTTAGTACTCTCCAGAAGGTCAATGATTCCCAATAGACCATTCATCGGAGTCCTGATCTCGTGACTCATGTTGGCCAAAAATTCAGATTTGGCTTTGCTGGCCATATCTGCTGCATTCATCGCTTCCATCAAGCCATTTTCCCAGATTTTCTGACTGGTGATGTCTTTGGCTATCGAAATCATCTGAGACTGGTCCAAAGGGAAAAATCTCATTTCATAGTGACGCACTCCCTCCTTTTCATCTTTCCAAACCGAATTAATCGTCTGGATTTTTCCGGTTTTTCTGGCTTGTCGAAATGCTGACAAGATTTCATTCAACTGATCCTGAGGAACAAATTCTTCCAACTTCTTACCCAACGTGTGAGAGGCCGGTTCAAGTAGATTTTCTCTTCCCTGAATATGAAAATCCAACACTTTTCCCTCATTGTCATAAATAAAAATCACATCAGGAAGGTTATTGATCAAAGCCCTGAGTCGGTTTTCACTTTCAATGATCTCTTTCTCGGATTGGTATTGCTCAGTGATGTCGGTGCAGATCCCCATCCCCCCATTGAAGCGTCCCAGCTCATCATACATCAATTTTTCAAAGATTCTGAGCCTGATTTTTTTGTTATCTGCCCGAATGACATCGGTCTCAATATTGACATATTCTTTTTTTTCTGCGATCGCTTTGAGGATTTCCTCTTTGACTTGGAGTGCTGCCGGATGCTGGGAACCATCTTGAAATGCTGTCACAAAACTCTTCTTTGGATGGCCAAGCACTTCTTCTACCTCTTCACTGATTCGGCTGATTTCTCCTTTGTAATTGTGAAAGAAGACAAAACCCCGAAGCTCTTTCAAAAGAAGATTTTGCTGTTCAAATAGCTCTGAAATCTCGATTAAACTGGCTTCCTTATTTTTTGTGATTTCAAGGCTGTTCTTGATGGATATGACGAAAAACAAAATCGATCCAATCAGCAAAAAAACTATTCCAATAAACAGGTAAAAGTAAGTGCTGTAAAGACCTGAGGTGAGGCTCTGAACCGGAGCGGAAAAAGCCAAAGACGCAGGAATATCCCCGTATCCAAATCGGAAAGGGTACTGAGCCAAGACCCCGTCAATGTCTGCTTCACCGCCTTCATTCCAGGTAATTTGATAAAATCCCTTTAGGCCTAAGGAAATATCCTCACGAATTCGCTGAAGATCTGAATCTTGAATTTTTCGCTCTGTAACGCTGGATGCAGCTCCGATATCAAACAGTTGATTATTGAAAAGCAGGTATTTACTTCCTCCGGGTGTTTGGTAAAAATTAGACACAAATTCCCTTGCAAATCCCAGAAGATCATACGAATACACGGTCTTTAAGCCTGAATTACCTTCAATGACCTGATATTTACCTGCCTTGGAATCGGGTATACCTTGGACAGTGGACTGAATGAAATCATTTCTGGAAGTAATGGTATATCTCATCACCGAATCTCCCAAATCAACCCAAATCGTATCGATTATACTTGGAAAGGCAATAAAGGTCCTCCGAGCGGCAAGGGGGAGATCCTGGCGTACTTTATTTTGATCCCAATCTGTGTTTTCCAGGTAATTCAAAAAAGTTCGGGTTTCTTCCTGAAAACGGATCAGTTCAAATTCAATCCCTCTTGCAGCCAACTCGGTCTGCTTATTCAAAAATTCTTTTCTGGTGCTGAGCTGCGATTCATACAGCGCATTGAAAAAACTGATACCGATCGATACTACAAGCAAAATCAAAATCCCGCCAACCACGGCGGTAAGCTTGTAATTGGATCTTTCAAAAATCTTCTTTTCCATCAATACTCAGAGAATAATTCGATCAAATACCAATCAATCTTATTGAATGAAAGACCTAGCGCTAACCTTAGATTGGCTTCGTCCACAAACTCATACCTGTTTTTCTTTTCAAATAGAAGGGCTTGTGCCATTTTCCTCACTTCTGCACTCTTGCTATGAAACAGGTTAAAATCGGAAATTCTAAAATTATCCGACTGGATGGATTCTCGATAAACATGGTTTTTTAAAGGTGGCATTCCCAAAAACTCAGTAGCTTCTCCTTTAGCGGCGACTATATCTCCCTTACCATTGACCAAAATGAAATTACCCTCCACTGATTCCAGGTAGTTTTGGATCAAAGCCGAAACCGTAAAATCCACCCCAAGCACTGAGAAAAGTTTATCTCCTTCGTATATCGGATGAACTAATGACAAAATCCATCCCTTACCTGCGGGATCAACATACGCATCCGGAATCCAAACTAATCCCCGAGAGGGATTATGAACAGAATCGGCCTCGTAATAAAAATTGAAAGTGGTCACATCAATATTCGGGTCCACTATATTTTTTGCATCATAAGATGGGTAAACACGACTTACCTGCATGGCTGAATTGGAATAGATCTGCACAGCCATTTTATTCTTTCGAATGAATGAAGCAAATAAACTGTCTAGGCTATTTGTCAGACGAACCTCCTCTTCTGCCTTTTTGCGGTCGGAGGTGGTATTTAGGATGATTACAGAACTCAGCGAAGAATCTTGATCGGGGCGATTCGTGGAAAAAGGTCCCTCAAAGGTATACTTGAGAACTGTTGACTCTTCAAGAACCGAGTCCCTTTTCTGAACTAAATATTCATACAAGTGAGCCACTCTATCTAATTCGGCGGCCATTTCTTGCGCTTCTTTTTCCATATCAGCCATCAAGGCTTGAATCCTCTCGAGTCCACCCTCTGACAAGGGTTCGCTCTTTTTCCCACAGGAATAAAAAAAAGAGAAAAGGAAAGAAAAAAGGGCAACTCTAAAAAGACTCATGTAAAAGGGTGGTTGAATCTGAAGTTAGGAATTTTCCAACTGCCTTCGAAAAGAATTTCCCATTTCTTCAAAACGAACTTTTACCCCCTCAAAAAAATCACCTTCCATAAACGCATCCAACTCAGATTCCTCCAACACATCCATCTCGCTCAGCTTGAAGGTCTGCTCCATCGGACCCAACTCAAACTTGAGGATGTACTTGTTGTTCCAGGAAAAAATACTCACCCGTATTTCTTCCCGGACCAGTTCTTTCACGACTCTCATTCAGGTTTTCTTACTTCGGACTTGAATGTGATGTTAGACTTAAGTGAAGAAGCCACAGAGCAATATTTTTCCACAGACAAAGCGACCACTTTGGCAAATTCATCCTCGGTAGCATTGGGAGAAACCAAGACAAACTTGAGTTCGATATCGGTGTAGAATGCAGGCACTCCATCATTTCGAATACCCTCTACCTCCACAAAGAAATCCACGATCTCTCTGCGCTTTTTCTTCATCATCAGCACGGCATCTACTGATGCACATCCACCCAAGGCCGAAAGCAACAAGTCCATAGGTGATTGGGCATGCTTATGCTCGGGGTCATACATGTCGATATTGACCAAGTTGCCCTGAGGATTGCGGGATTCATATTCCAAATCCGCCTTCATGCGGACGGTGACGTTGCGTTTGTTAGCCATGTGGATTTACGATTTACGAATGACGATTTACGACATTTTTGATGTCGGAATTTTGATTTCGGATTTCAGATTTCAGATTTCGGATTTGACAAAAACTCAAAACCCTAAGTTCACTTTTTTAATATTTAAAAGGATAAAATTCTGCTTCTCCAGAAGCAGCACCCATACCTGACTCATTATTATTTCGAGCACCAAGTGCCTAGTTTCTTTTGTCTAACGTCATGCGTCTCAAGTCCAACTTTTTGACTCTTGTCTCTTCTTCAGATTTCTGACTTCAGCCTTCTATCTTATTACATATTCCTTCGATACTGCCCTCCTACCTCATACAAGGCATGGGTAATCTGACCCAGTGAACAGTACTTCGCGGCTTCCATCAGCTTTTCAAAGACATTTTCATTATGGATCGCAGCCTTCTGGAGTGACATCAGTTGATCCTTTTCCAAACCTGCATAAGCGGCATGTAGGTTCCTCAAGGTCGTGATTTGAGCTTCTTTTTCCTCAATGGTAGCACGGATGACTTCTCCAGGAGTGACCGTTGGCGAACCTTCGCTAGATAGAAAGGTATTCACCCCGATGATCGGATATTCTCCGGTATGCTTGAGCATCTCGTAATGAAGGCTTTCCTCCTGAATTTTGCCGCGCTGATACATGGTCTCCATGGCCCCTAGCACACCGCCCCGCTCAGTGATTCGGTCAAACTCAACATAAACCGCCTCTTCCACCAAGTCGGTCAACTCCTCGATAATAAAGGATCCTTGAAGCGGATTCTCATTTTTCGCCAAGCCCAATTCCTTGTTAATAATCAACTGGATCGCCATTGCCCGACGAACTGATGCTTCCGTAGGCGTAGTGATCGCTTCGTCATAGGCGTTGGTGTGTAGCGAATTACAGTTGTCATAGATCGCGTACAGGGCCTGAAGCGTGGTACGGATATCATTGAAGTCGATTTCCTGTGCGTGCAGGGATCTGCCTGAAGTCTGGATATGATATTTGAGCATTTGCGAACGCTCATTCCCTCCATATTTCAGCTTCATCGCTTTAGCCCAAACTCTCCGAGCCACGCGACCGATGACCGAATACTCCGGATCGATCCCGTTGGAAAAGAAGAAAGAAAGGTTGGGTGCAAAGTCATTAATATTCATGCCTCGGGACACATAGTATTCCACGTAGGTGAATCCGTTGGAAAGCGTCAGGGCCAACTGCGTGATCGGGTTGGCTCCCGCCTCTGCGATATGGTAACCGGAAATAGAAACGGAGTAGAAGTTTCTGACTTTGTTTTCGATAAAATACTGCTGCACATCCCCCATCAATCGAAGGGAAAACTCAGTGGAGAAAATGCAGGTGTTCTGTGCCTGATCTTCCTTCAGAATGTCTGCCTGTACCGTTCCCCTCACTTTGGAGATCGTGTCGGCTTTGATCTTTTCATACACGTCTTTTGGAAGGACCTGATCTCCGGTCACACCGAGAAGCATCAAGCCCAAGCCATCGTTTCCTTCGGGTATCGGAGCATTGTAACGAGGTCTTGGAAGTCCTTTTTCTTTATAGATGGCTTCAATCTTAGCCTCGACTTCCCCTTCCAATCCATTGGCTTTGATGTATACCTCACACTGCTGATCGATGGCTGCATTCATGAAAAATGCCGTCATCGTAGCTGCAGGACCATTGATGGTCATGGACACAGAGGTCATCGGATCGACCAGGTTGAACCCTGAGTACAGCTTCTTGGCATCGTCTAAGCAACAGACATTCACGCCGGAGTTACCGATTTTACCATAGATATCCGGACGGTAATCAGGGTCTTCTCCATATAATGTCACCGAGTCAAAAGCTGTAGACAGTCGCTTCGCAGGCATGGCTTTGGACACGTAGTGGAAGCGCTTGTTGGTACGCTCAGGTCCACCTTCCCCTGCAAACATCCGGGTCGGATCTTCCCCTTCCCGCTTGAATGGAAATACACCGGAAGTGTAGGGAAACTGTCCCGGTACATTTTCTCTTAATCCCCACTTCAATAATTCTCCCCAAGCCTCATACTTCGGTAGGGCAACTTTTGGAATTCGGGAATTGGCCAGAGAAGTGCTGTAGGTTTTTACTTTGAGTTCCTTGTCACGGACTTTGAACACATAAAAATCATCGGAATAGCGAGCTGCTTCAGCCGGCCATTCTTCCAGCCACTTTTTGTTTTTCGGGTCGAGATTGAGTTCTACTTGTGCATAAACTTCCTGAAGTTCCTTGATCAGACGATCCTTGTCGGCCAAGTTGGTGGATTGAATCGCCTCCATAGACTTCTTTATCGAATAAAGCTGTTGAGCGATTTCCTTTTGGTCCTCTACCCATTTATCATAGTTTCGGTTGATCTCGGTGATCTCACTGAGGTAGCGGGTACGGGCAGGCGGGATGATGTAGATTTTCTCAGAAGTACCCGCTGTGAGTTCAAAGGAACTCTCCAATCCGGAGAATTTCTCATTCACCTTGCCTATTACTGCCCGGTAGAGCTGATTCATTCCCGGATCATTAAACTGAGAAGCGATGGTACCAAATACCGGAATATCTTCATCGGCAATGTCCCATAGGTTGTGATTTCGCTTGTATTGCTTTTTCACATCCCGGATGGCATCGAGTGCGCCACGCTTGTCAAACTTGTTGAGCGCGATCACGTCTGCAAAGTCCAGCATGTCGATTTTTTCCAGCTGAGAAGCCGCCCCGTACTCAGGAGTCATCACGTAAAGCGCAATGTCTGAGTGCTCGATAATCTCCGTGTCTGACTGACCGATACCAGATGTTTCCAAAATCACCAAGTCAAACCCTGCTGATTTCACGGTATCCACGGCATCCTGCACGTATTTGGAAAGAGCCAAATTGGACTGGCGAGTGGCCAAAGAGCGCATGAACACACGAGGGTGATTGATGGAGTTCATCCGGATCCGGTCACCCAAAAGCGCTCCACCTGTCTTTCTCTTCGAAGGATCCACGGAGATGATAGCCAGATTTTTATCCTCGAAATCAATGATAAATCTTCTCACCAATTCATCCACCAAGGAAGATTTTCCGGCACCACCCGTTCCGGTAATTCCCAAAACCGGTGTTTTGCTGCTTTGGCTGGCTTTTCTGACTTTATCCAAAAGTATAGCAGACTGCTCGGGGAAGTTTTCAAAAGCAGAAATTGCTCTTGCCACACTGCCTTTTTCATTTTTATCGAACACAAAATCAGCCGTGACCTGATCACCCACCGGAAAATCACAGGCAGAAACCAAGTCATTGATCATACCCTGTAAGCCCATGGCACGACCGTCATCCGGAGAGTAGATTCGGGTAATCCCGTACCCATGCAATTCTTTGATCTCTTCCGGAAGGATCGTTCCCCCTCCTCCGCCAAAGATCTTGATATGTCCCGCTCCTTTTTCTTTGAGCAGATCAAACATGTACTTAAAAAATTCCACATGTCCGCCTTGGTAGGAAGTGATGGCGATAGCTTGTACGTCTTCCTGGATGGCGCAGTCAACAATTTCCTGTACCGAACGATTATGTCCGAGATGAATCACTTCACAGCCTGTGGACTGGATGATTCGGCGCATAATATTGATCGCTGCATCGTGTCCGTCAAAAAGCGAGGCGGCGGTAACGATCCGGATGTGGTTTTTGGGTTTGTAAATCTCAGTTGGTAAAGTCATGACTTTGGGTTTCTATACAGAATAGGGTACTCCTTTGACTGAAAAAGGGTTTGCTTTTCAGGCTTGCGAATATAAGGATTTTCACCTGAGAGGGATTTTCCGAACAGATAAATACAGAATTTTATTTGGTTTTGATGCAAAAATTTGGGTCGGAAATCGATTGATATTGGTTGATACTCCTGGCTAGGATCCTTTTGTGTTTTGAAATAAAAACCTTCTCCTTAGTTTAGTAAGGCATTAGACCCACCATCAACCATGTCTTCAAAAAACTACGCCTTTTTTGTATCTCTGACGGCCGCTTTGGGCGGCTTTTTGTTTGGTTTTGATACCGCTGTGATTTCAGGCGCGGAGCGGGCCATTCAGGAAGTTTGGCAACTCAGCGATTGGACGCATGGATTAGCTATTGCATCGGCGCTCTATGGTACGGTGATCGGAGCACTTTTTGGGGGAATTCCTGCAGACCGTTGGGGAAGGAAGAAAAGCTTACTCTGGATCGGTTTATTCTACTTCATCTCAGCTTTAGGTTCCGGCATTGCTTGGGACGTGACCTCGTTTACCTTCTTCCGATTTTTGGGTGGCTTAGGTGTCGGCGCTTCCTCTGTAGTAGCACCGATGTATATCTCGGAAATCGCCCCAGCTAAAAACCGAGGCCTTTTGGTAGCCCTTTACCAATTTAATATTGTGTTCGGAATAGTGATGGCTTATGTATCCAATTACCTGATCGGCACAGCGGGATTACCTGAGGATTGGAGATGGATGCTAGGCGTAGAAGCCATTCCTGCACTGATCTACAGCGTGATGATCTTCAGCATTCCGGAAAGTCCACGTTGGTTGATTGCCAAATTCAACGACTTGACCAAAGCACGGGAAATCCTAACCAAAACTGACCCCGAGGGCGTAGATGCAGCAATTCAACTGGCAATCGAAGAGAAAAAAAACAAGAAGCAAAACGCTGGTTTTGGAGGACTTTTCAGTTCAAGATTTTTTTCCAGCACCATGCTGGCTATTCTGATTGCCTTTTTCAACCAAGTTTCAGGCATCAATGCGATCATCTATTTCGCTCCAAGGATCTTTGAAATGGCAGGTATTTCCACCGAAAGCGCCTTGATCTCTACAATTGGCATCGGATTGATCAACTTGGTAGCAACATTCTTCGGATTGTACCTGATTGACAGACTGGGAAGAAAAAAACTGATGTATATCGGTTCGGTTGGCTACATCATCTCACTGAGCTTGATGGCTTACAATTTCCTCGGACCGGGTATTCCAGCATTTTGGCTTCCCATTTTCGTATTCGGCTTTATCGCTTCTCACGCTGTGGGTCAGGGATCCGTGATTTGGGTATTTATTTCCGAAATGTTCCCCAACGAACTCCGTGCTTCCGGCCAATCCTTGGGTTCATTTACCCATTGGATCCTTGCTGCCGTCATCGCCAACGTATTTCCTTTCTTTGCCAATAGCTTCGGCCCCGGTTATATTTTCTCGTTTTTCTGCCTGATGATGGTAGTCCAATTGCTCTGGGTATTCTTTAAAATGCCGGAAACCAAAGGAAGAACTCTGGAAGAAATTCAAAAAGACTTACAAAAAAACCATGCGTGATCACGTCGTTATTTTCGGTGAAATGCTTTGGGATTGCCTTCCCACCGGTCCGGTGGCAGGCGGTGCCCCTATGAATGTCGCTCTCAACCTCCATCAGCTAGGCCTGCAATCCAGGCTAATTTCGGCTGTCGGGGCAGATCAGGATGGACAAAATCTTCTCGATTTCCTCAAATCTTTTAACCTCCCCTTGGGTCTGATTCAGGTCAAAAAAGACAAAGAAACTTCAAAGGTGTTGGTGGACACGGCAGATCCTGAAAACATCAAATACACCATCGTGTCACCGGTAGCTTGGGACTATATCGAATGGTCCACCGAACTGGATAAAGCGGTGGAAGAAGCGGATGCTTTTGTGTTTGGTACCTTAGGGGTAAGAAATCAAGAGAGCTTAAAAACTCTTTTGCAACTCCTTCATCATCCAACACTCCGAATATTCGATGCCAATTTGCGGCCTCCTTTTTATGATTTCGAGGTGATCGAAACCCTACTGGGCTTTGCCGATATTCTCAAGATCAATGAGGACGAGCTGGAAGTTTTTGCGGATTATTTCAAAACAGAACCAACTATTGAAGGGCTTTGCACTTACCTCGATCAGCATTTTCCGATGGAAATCATCTGCATCACCCGCGGGGCCAAGGGTGCGGTCCTTTACCAAAAAGGCAAGTTGATTGAGCATCCGGGATACAAGGTGAAATTCCAGGATTCCATCGGTGCAGGCGACGCTTTTTTAAGCGGATTTGTAAAAACCTACCTCGAAGAAAAGGCTCCTGAAGAAATTCTTGACTTTGCCTGCAAACTGGGAGGCTATGTAGCTACGCAAAAAGGAGGCACACCAAGATATACCGAGGCTGACGTCCTGAGAGAAATTGAGTGATCAGGAAAGGATCTCCCGCAAAGAGGCGGTATGCATTCCGATCATGTACCAATCCGTAATTTCTACCTCCAAGATGGCCATCGTACCCGGCTGAAGCCCCACGTAATCTCCCGAAGTAAGGTGAGAAACCAACAGACTGATGGTTGGATTATGTCCGATGAGAAGGCAAGTCTCCACTTCTTTGGGCGTTTCTTCCAGTATTTTCAGGAGAATTTCAAGATTGGCAGAGTAGATTTCCTTCTCGTAAATTTCCTCCTTTATCGGTAGATGACTTTTTATAATTTCTGCCGTTTCCCGTGTACGGGTAGCCGAAGAGCAATACATTCGGTCCACTTCCAATGCCTTGAGGCTAAGATGTTGACCTAGGTTATTTAACTGCGTTTTGCCTCTTGCAGTCAATTGGCGTTGGAAATCCACCCCATCGGAAAAGCCAGCTTCTCCATGTCTTAAAAGAATTAATTGTTTCATTACGCAATCGATTTAACTAAAAATTAGCCTTGCAATTCCCCAAAAACCAAACCAAAACCTCACTTCGTAATTTTATAATATTTGGAGGAGAAAACAATGCCGTCTATTTTTAGCCTTTCAAGAAAGCCGTCTCGGCATGCAAATTCTCTTTTATGTCTAAAAATCTTGTCATCGTCGAATCCCCTGCCAAGGCCAAAACTATCGAAGGTTACCTCGGCAAGGATTACAAAGTAGTATCCAGCTACGGTCACGTGCGGGACCTACCCAAAGGCGATAAAGCGATAGATATCAAAAACCGCTTCAAACCTACCTACGAGGTCACTCCTGATAAAAAGGAAGTGATCAAAAATCTAAAGTCACTCGCAAAGGATGCCGAAATGGTCTACCTCGCAAGTGACGATGACCGCGAAGGAGAAGCCATTTCCTGGCACTTAAAAGAGGTCCTGAAGCTAGATGATCAGCACACTAAGCGAATCGTCTTCCGGGAAATCACCAAAAATGCAATCACCAAAGCCATCGAAAATCCTCGTGGAATCGACTACGATCTGGTCAATGCACAGCAAGCCCGACGGATCCTGGATCGATTGGTGGGTTTTGAGCTTTCCCCGATTCTTTGGAAAAAAATCAAAACAGGACTCTCTGCAGGACGTGTTCAGTCCGTAGCAGTCCGTTTGATTGTAGAGCGTGAGCGTGAGATCGAAGGGCATAAAGCCAAATCTTCCTTCCGCATCACAGCGATATTCGAAGTGGAAGGAAAATCCTTTCAGGCAGAACTTCCTAAAAAATTTGAGACCAAGGCAGAAGCAGAGGAGTTCCTCAAAAAATGCCTAGAGGCGACTTTTTCCGTAGGAAATCTCGAAAAGAAACCTGCTAAAAAATCTCCTGCAGCACCTTTTACCACCTCTACCCTACAGCAGGAAGCTTCCAGAAAGCTCTACTTTTCAGTAGCTCAAACCATGTCTGTAGCACAGAAGCTGTACGAAGCCGGTAAAATCACTTACATGCGTACCGACAGCACCAACCTCTCTCAAGATGCTTTGGCTGCTGCTAAAAATGCCATTGAAAATTCATTCGGATCTCAATACCATAAGTCCAGACAATACTCAACCAAAAGCGAAAGCGCTCAGGAAGCTCACGAAGCCATCCGACCGACAGACTTTTCCCAAAGTCAGGTGAGCGGCGACCGCAATGAGCAGCGACTTTACGAACTGATCTGGAAGCGTGCCATCGCTTCGCAGATGGCCGACGCCGAGCTCGAACGTACGACCATCACCGTCGATATTTCCAATTCTCCACAGCATCTCGTGGCCACCGGAGAAATCATCAAGTTTGACGGCTTTCTGAAAGTATACCTCGAAGACACCGACGACGAACCGGAAGAGGATGAGGAAGGAAACAAGTCACTTTTGCCTCCACTCACCATCGGTCAAGGCTTGGCAATGAGAGAGATGAAGGGGAAAGAGACGTTTACACGTCCTGCCCCAAGATATACGGAAGCTTCTTTGGTAAAAAAACTCGAAGAACTCGGTATCGGCCGACCATCTACCTACGCCCCGACCATTTCTACCATCCAAAAGAGAGAATATGTAGTGAAAGAGTCCAGAGAAGGAACCTCCAGAAACTACGTGGAAATGACCATAGCAGGAGGCAAATTCAAGGAGTCCAACAAAACTGAAAATACAGGTGCGGAGAAGAACAAGCTTTTCCCAACCAACATTGCCATGGTAGTCAATGACTTCCTGGTAGAGCATTTCCCCAATGTCATCGACTTCCACTTCACGGCCAATGTGGAGAAAGAGTTTGATGAAATTGCAGCAGGAGGCCAGGATTGGCAGGACATGATCGATGGCTTCTATGGCAAATTCCACCATAGCGTGGAAGAAACCGAGCAAGTCTCCCGTCAGGACGTGAATACCAGCCGATTGATCGGACAGCATCCTACCTCAGGCAAGAATGTCTACGCACGATTGGGAAGATTTGGACCTTTGGTACAGATCGGAGAAAATGAGGATGAAGACAAGCAATTTGCAAGCTTGAAAAAGGGCCAGTTTATCGAAAATGTAACCATGGATGATGCCTTGGAGCTTTTCAAACTGCCTCGGGAAGTAGGATTCTTTGAGGACAAAAAGATGACCGCTGCGGTGGGGAGATTTGGTCCCTATATCCGACATGACAATGCCTTCTATTCCTTGCAAAAGGGTCAAGATCCACTCGCCATCACCGAAGCGGAGGCGATCGAACTCATCCAAGCCAAGCGTGAAGCAGATGCCAATAAGCACATCAAAGCTTTTGACGAGAATCCTGAAATCCAGATTCTCAATGGCCGATGGGGGCCTTACATCAAGTTTGGTAAAAACAATTTCAAAATCCCCAAAGGAAAAGTTGCCGAGGAACTAACCTACTCCGAGACCATCGAAATCATCGAGGCCCAGCCGGATGCAGGAAAGAAAAAAGGTAAATTCCCCGCCAAGAAAAAATAAGACAAACCGATCCTGAACACAGGGTCGGTTTTTTTTTGCTGGTGTCCATTTCCCAACTCGAGACCTTTATTGCCTGTTTGTATAGGTAAAACATTTAGTTTTAGAACATGAAACTGTTTCTCTTAACCTTATCTCTAACATTAACCATTGGAGCTACTTGCTTGGCTCAATCCGTTTTGGATGGGGTTATTTATGACCAAGAGGATCGAAAACCAGTTTCTTTTGCCATGGTCTTTTTAGCCAATACCAGTATAGGAACGCTCACAGATGAAAGCGGCAAATTTTCCATTTCTGTCCCCAAGGGAAGGTTTGAATTAGTGATCTCAAAGCTTGGGTATGAAAAAGCTGTTAGAGAACTAAATTCGGCTATTTCTTTAAGTCAACCCTTGGCAATTTACTTGCAGAGAACAGAACTCCAGTTGGACTCCCTGGAGGTCAACGAAGAGCGAGACCCCAGGTGGTATCAAAACTTGCAGATTTTTAAAAACAACTTTCTTGGTCAAAGTGAAAACTCAATTCAAACTGTCTTATTAAATGAAAAGCAACTCATCCTGGATGATGTGACTACTCCGGGTTTTCTTAAAGCCAGAAGCAATGATCCGCTAAAGATCCTCAACAAAAACTTAGGCTATGAGATTGACTATGACTTGGAAATTTTTGAATTGCAATCCCGAGAAAAATCCCTGCTTTCAGGCGGTTATCCCCTGTTTCGCCCAGTCTTGATCAAATCAAAAACAAAGCAGAAAGTAATTGACAAAAACAGGGAACAAGCCTATCGGGGAAGTCTTATGCACTTTCTGAGAGCAATGCATTCCAACACTTGGGTTGAGGAGGGATTCGAAGTCTACCGACTACAGCGAATACCTAACCCAGATCGACCTTCTGATCAAGAAATCAAGGCCATGGCTGAAAAATTAAGATCGGGTGAAATGGTACAGTTTGATCTAAAAGCATTTTCTGAGCTTTCCAGCAAACCCAAATTCATTCAAATCCTGGATCCCAATCCACTTGGTTTTTCCAAAATCGCATTCAAAAATCAAGAAGGAGACTTGGTCATCCAATTTGAAGATTACCTTTTTGTCAAAAACACTAAATACCCGCCTCTTCCCTCCTATTTTGTCAACTTCAAACCAGGACGCCAAGAATCCGTGATCCACCTACCCACTGGAAAAATCACAATTCAAGAAAATGGAAATCACTTCCCTGCTTTCGATCTGTTTCTGGAAGGCTACATGTCTTGGCTAAAAATTGCCGACCTGCTACCTTTAGACTATTGGCCCAACTCAAATGACTAAGAAAAAACTCGTCGTCCTCACCGGTGCCGGTGTGTCTGCCGAAAGTGGCATTCGAACTTTTCGTGACTCCAATGGCCTATGGGAAAATCACGAGGTAATGGAAGTAGCCTCGCCGGAAGGTTGGCGGAAAAACCGAGGCCTCGTGCTCGAATTCTATAATCAACGTCGAAAACAAGCCCGAGAATGCCAACCCAATGCCGCACACTTGGCTCTTGCCGAGCTGGAACACTACCTGGACGTAGAAATCATCACCCAAAATGTGGATGACTTGCACGAGCGGGCAGGTTCCACCAAGGTCCTTCACCTCCACGGTGAACTCAACAAATCCCAAAGCACTCTTGACCCCAAATTGGTCTATCCAATGGATCATTGGGAAATCAAAGAAGGAGACACCTGTGAACGGGGAAGCCAACTCCGTCCTTTCATCGTGTGGTTTGGGGAGTCTGTGCCCATGATGCTACCCGCTATCAACCTGACCAAGACCGCTGACTACTTCCTCGTATTGGGTACTTCGCTGCAAGTCTATCCTGCGGCAAGCTTAATTGATTATGCACCTCGTGATGCCAAAAAATTCCTGATCGATCCGGTCAAACCGGATACTTACCTTGGCTCAAACATTCATTTGATCCAAGAAAAAGCCACCACGGGGATGGAAAAATTCACAGAGCTGATGCTGAGAAATCTCGATTTGATTAGTAAAAACAGTTAGAATAAATGCAGAGAAATTGATTCCAAAACCACCTTTTTCTTCTCGATAGATAAATCCAAAGACGATTCAAAAAAATTAACCATTTAGAAAATTAAGGAAATTAAGAGCTGGATTTTAGGCTAATCACTATTAATCTCCTCCATAAGGACAAAGCTCAAAATCTTAATTTTCTCCATGACCTCATTAACCATTAAGAAAGTTAAGGGAATGAAGCATTGGATTTCAGGCTAATTACTTTTAAACTCCTCCATAAGGGCAAAGCTCGAATCCTTAATTTTCTCAATGACCTTAATGGTTTAACCTGAAATATGCATTAGAAAATCTACTACGAGCCCAAAATACTTCAAAATCAGTCGTTTCACTTCACTTTTCGATCTCACCGTAGCGGTGCTACGCCTCGATCTCCAAAGTGCCTGATTTTCTTGCATTTTGAACTCTCGCTACGAATTCTAATGCATAATCCAGGTTTAAAAATAGAACGCTCTTCAAAAGCAAGATTTTAAATCAACCAATCCCATGTTTTAAAAACCGGAATGTTTGAAGGGATTCCCATTTGTATAAATACTTGGGAAGGTGAAAATCAAAATTTTATCCTAGATTAATCCTCGAAAAATAAAGCCACTTCACCCTGGCTCAAATTTTCGACATTAAACCCAAAATACCCCATGAAGTACAAAATAGCGGTGATCGGTGCAGGTCCATCCGGAATCACAGCCCTCAAAAATCTCCTGGATCAAGGATTGGACGCGGTGGCCTTTGACAGAAATGAAGAAGTTGGCGGCAACTGGATCTATTCCGAAAAAGAAAGCCACTCCAGCGTTTTCGAAACCACCCACATCATTTCTTCCAAAACGCTCTCCCAATACGAGGACTTTCCTTTTGATGAGTTTGACCCGGAGACTGCCGACTATCCCTCGCACGAGGTGCTTAGAAATTACTTTCAGGCCTACGCCCGTAAGTTTAACCTCTACCCTTTTATCCAATTTGGGACGATGGTAAAAGAGTGCAAGTGGATAGATGAACTCCACTGGCAGGTGACCACTGAAAAAGACGGAATCGAAAAAACCGAGCAATTCACCCATCTCGTGGTGGCAAACGGTCACCATTGGAAACCTCGCTATCCGGAATATCCCGGAGAGTTTACCGGTGAGTTTCTCCACTCCCACCATTTCAAGAAGGCAGCGCCTTTTGCAGGAAAGCGGGTCTTGGTCATCGGAGGAGGCAATTCCGCCTGCGATGTAGCCGTGGAAACCAGCCGGGTTTCGGCCTCGACGGCCATATCCTGGAGAAGGGGCTATCGAATTGTGCCCAAGTTTTTCTTTGGAAAACCTTCTGATAAGGTCGCCGAACAGACCAAATGGTTTCCGGTGAAAGTCAGAGGCTTCTTCAATCAGCTATTGCTCAAAGTCATGCTAGGGGATAACAAAGCTTACGGACTCAGGCCTATTACGGAGCCTTTTGGCGCAACCCACCCCACCATCAATGATGAGCTGCTGCACAAAATCCGTCATGGAAAAGTCAAGCCAAGATTGGACATCACCCGATTTGAGGGCAAAAAGGTCATTTTCGAAGACGGAAAAAGCGAAGAATTCGATTCCATCATCGCTTGCACGGGATATTGGCTGAGCCATCCGTTTTTTGACAAAAACTTCATCGACTACTCTTCCGGACCGGTGCCTTTGTACCTCAAAATGTTTCATCCTAAAATCACCAATCTGTACTTTATCGGAATGTTTCAGCCCTTGGGTTGCATCTGGCCAGGGGCTGAACTTCAAAGCAAACTCATGGCGCAGGAACTGATTGGAAAGTGGAAAAGGCCCAAAAACATGGAGGCACTTTGCGAACGGGAAGTTACCGACCCACACTACAAGCAGGTCAATACCCCAAGGCACACGATCACGGTGGATTTTCACTTATTTGTGAAGAGCTTGAAAAGCCACTTGCCGAAAGACTATGTCTCCAAGCGCCCGATCCTAACTAAATCTCCACTAACCGAGTCTACTGTCTAAAAGCCTATGAACCAGCGCATCAAACTCTTCCTAATCGGGCTGATGAGCTGGTTCATCCTTTTTTTGGGTTGGCAATGGTGGAAAAGCTACCCTTTGGTGAGGTGGGAACCTCCACTTTCTCCACAAAATCGAAGTGAAAAAATCGACTCCATCCTGCATCAAAGCCTGTTGACTTACCGCATTCCGGGAATTGTCCTTGGCGTGGTGGAAAATGAAAAGTTGACCATCCTAAAAAGCGTAGGATTTGCTGATTTGACAAGCAAAGACTCCCTAAGGGTAAACACCCCCTTTCCCTTGGCTTCGATCAGCAAGTTGGTTACGGCTTTGACTGCCTCGGCCTATTTTCAAGAACATGGCATTTCCTTGCAAACGAGTATTCCTGAGGTCTTGCCTAGAGAGAAAAAACTTGGCTCCGCAGATTGGGAAGGAATCACGCTTCGAGACCTGCTCGACCATACTTCCGGATTGAAAGACCTGAGAAACTGGAAGCAGCTACTCATCCAAACCGAGCAAAAGCAATTGAGCCAACTCCTTTCCCAACTTCCAAAACCAGATCGGAACCTCAAAAAACCCCATTACGCGGATCTCAATTATGACTTATTGGGCTTTGTTTTGGAAAATCACTCCGGAAAATCCTTCCCCGAATTGGCACAGGAATACCTGCTAAAACCGGCAGGAATGACTTCTTCCACCTTCAATTCCTCCCTTGACCCTGTCGCCCACACTACGCTCAAAGGATACGAACCCACCTTTCTTTGGAAAAGACTGGAAGAGAAGAAAACCAAATTTGAACGCATTCCTTCGCCTTCTTCAGGCTTGATCAGTACGGGTGCAGATTTGGGTAATGCCCTAATTCACTTTAGTCGCTGGGAAATGGGTATGTTGTTTTCAAATTTGGAAAACCTTTCTCAGGGAAGGATCAAACCTTCAGGCTTTCAGGAAATTGAGTTGGGAGGTTATTCCTTTCTGGGGCATTTTGGAGAGCAAGGAGCCTACAATGGGCTATTTTTCTTTTCCCAAGAGCTTGACAAAGGGATTTTTGTCCTGACCAATGGAAGAGATATCGAAGACCATCGACAGAAAATTGCCGAAGCGGTGATTTCAGAATTGATTTCTAACTAGTGGAATAGAAAATCTGATTATACCCTATTCTGCCAGTAGACGAATATACCTTTGATTTTGACTGGGAGACCGAAGACAGAAGACGGAAGAAGTCCAAGAATTGGTATTTACTAGGTTATTTGGACTTCGAAGTAAGCTACTGGCAAAGTTTCGTATATCCATAAAAAATTAGCCTAGATACTGACAATTTGATTTCAATCAGCCAATCGAACAACAGTTTAGAAGGGTAAAGCCTAAATTTTACACGTTGTAGCGAAAATGAATAATCAAGGTCTAACATAAAAATCACATAAATTTTGCCATCAATAAAATCATAAGGTTGGGATCAAAGAAATGCCAAAGCGCTGGTTGCTTCGGTCATCGGTCTAACAGCGCAAAACCCAAGGAATAGTCAACACCTAGCAGAATTGCCAAAACAAAAAATAGAAATCCTAAATGAAACTCTCCTTTCCCCATCCACTCGTCATTCTTTTGGTTTTCATTTTTCTGGCAGGAGTCGCCACCTACTTGATTCCTGCGGGGAAATTCGAACGGGTTTTGGATGAAAACACAGGCCGGGAACTGGTGGTCCCGGGCAGCTTCCAATCCATCGCTCAGGAAAAACCCGCACTCAGCGATTTGCTTTTGGCCATTCCAGAAGGGGTGATTGCCGGAGCTGAGATCATGGTGCTGATCCTGTTTATTGGCGGAGCTTTTTTCATCGTGGAAAAAACAGGCGCACTCCAAGCGGGAATCGAGGGGTTGATCTATCGCTTTCGCCATTCCAAAGCCTTGCTATTCTACCTCTTGGGGTTGGTTTTTGCCCTGGGAGGTGCGGCCATTTCCATGCAGGAGGAGATTATCCCGATGGTTCCGGTCTTTGTGATTTTGGCGTCCAAACTCCGATACGATCTCCGCAGCATCATTGCCATCACGTTGGGAAGTTCTTTGGTTGGAGCGGCTTTTTCCCCGATCAATCCCTTTGTTTCTCTGCTTGCGCAAAAAGTAGCTGAAGTAGAACCTTTCAGCGGAGCAGCCTTTCGAGGCACTTTTTGGCTGCTTGTCCTGCTAGCTTGGATTACCTTTCACCGAGTAATTGGGGAAAAGAAATCCACCGAAGAAGCTGAAGTAGACCTCAAACCAAGCCCGATTTCGGGCAGAATGGGATTGATTTTGTTCATAGCCTTTGGAGGCATCGGCGTGATGGCGTATGGGATTACTGCGCTGGATTGGGGTTACAACGAGATGTCCGCGCTATTTTTTGTCATCGGAATCACCTGTGGGCTTATTGCAGGATTGGGGGTGAATGGCACCGCACGCACCTACGTGCAGGGATTTGGAGAGATGATCTTTGCCGGGATGATTGTCGGGTTGGCGCGAAGTATCTATTTGATTTTGGAAAAAGGGGCCGTGATCGATCCGATCATTCAGGGACTTTTTTCGCCTTTAGAATCCTTGCCCGATGCCTTGGGTGTGGCAGGGATGTTTATCAGCCAGGCGCTCATCCATATTCCCGTACCGAGCACTTCGGGTCAGGCCGTTTTGACCATGCCGCTGACAGCGCCTTTGATGGATTTGATGCAGATCAATCGACAGGTGGCGGTTTTGGCTTACCAATATCCCGCTGCCCTGATGGACATGATTACCCCTACCAATGGTGGAATGATGGCGATCATTGCTGCATCGGGCATTAGCTTTAAGGATTGGATTTCCTACATTTGGAAGAGTTGGCTGTTCCTGATCATCGTTGCCTTGGGCGTTACCCTCCTCGGCATCCTTTGGTTTGGATAAGTCCGGATTACCAACCCATTTCACCTATGCATATCAACGATCACAACCCCCTCTTACCCTATGTGCCTGCGGCTGACCGTTACGATCAGATGAAGTACCGCTTTTGCGGAAAAAGCGGCCTCCAACTCCCCGAAATCAGCCTTGGCCTTTGGCACAACTTCGGCCACAATGCCGACCTGACCCTTGGCAGAAAAATCCTCCGACGAGCTTTTGACTTGGGTATTTGCCACTTTGACCTTGCCAATAACTACGGCCCTCCCTTTGGCTCTGCTGAAGAAAACTTCGGAAGAATCCTGCAAAAGGACTTTTTGCCTTATCGCGACGAACTCCTGATTTCCTCCAAGGCGGGTTGGGACATGTGGCCGGGACCTTATGGAAACTTTGGTTCAAAAAAATACCTCATCGCCAGCTGCGACCAGAGTCTCAAGCGAATGGGCCTGGATTACGTGGATATTTTCTACCATCACCGACCTGATCCAACCACTCCTTTGGAAGAAACCATGGGTGCTTTGGCTCAGCTGCATCGACAAGGCAAAGCGCTTTATGTGGGCGTTTCCCAATATTCTGCGGAAGATACTACCCGAGCTTACCAAATCCTGAAGGAAATGGGAGTACCTATGCTGATTCATCAGCCACGCTACAGCATGATGGACCGTTGGGTGGAAAATGGCCTGTTGGACGTCTTGGGAGAAAAAGGAATCGGAAGCATTGCTTTCTCACCGTTGGAACAAGGCCTACTGACTGACAAATACCTCAAAGGAATCCCTGCGGACTCCCGTGCCGCAAAAGACGGCAGATATCTAAAAGCAGAGCAAATCGCACCAGAGAAATTGGCGAAAATCGAAGCCCTGAACCAAATCGCCCATCAAAGAGGTCAATCCCTCGCGCAAATGGCGATTGCCTGGCTGCTGAAAGATCCTAGAATCACCTCCGTGCTGATCGGTGTATCCAAGCCGGAGCAACTCGACGACAATGTGGCGGCGGTGAAAAACAGCAACTTCACAGCTTCCGAACTGAGCGCAATCGAATCGATTCTGAAGGCCTAATGCCAAGCCCGATTTCTACCCGAAGTGCCCTGAAATTGATCGTGATCGCTCAATTTCTGGGCACTTCGCTTTGGTTTGCAGGTAATGCTGCCGCTCCTGAGTTAGAAGTCCTTTTGGGGCAACAAGACCTCGTTCCGCTGATTACCACGATGGTGCAGTTGGGTTTTGTGGTGGGCACGTTTGGCTATGCTTTTTTCTCCATCCCCGATCGGTATTCACCTTCCGATGTGTTTTTCTTCAGTGCGGTACTGGCCGCCGCTTCCAATCTGATCTTGCTCCTCCTTCCCTTGGAAGTCAGCTTGGTTTTGGGTAGCCGCTTTCTGACGGGATTCTTTTTAGCAGGCATCTATCCTGTTGGGATGAAAATTGCCGCCGATTATGTGGAAAAAGGCTTGGGTTCGGCCATTGGTTTTCTGGTTGGCGCATTGGTTTTGGGTACCGCCTTCCCATTTCTTTTGAAAGCCTTCGAACTCTCTGTTTCCTGGAAATTGCTCCTCTTGGTGACTTCAGGCTTGGCGATCGGAAGCGGGGCCTTGGTTGGCTTTGGGATTCCTGATGGACCTTTTCGCAAAATCAACCCTAAGCTTGACCTCAGCCTACTCCCCTCTTTTGCAAAAAACAAAGCGCTAAAAGGGGCAGCTGGAGGCTATTTTGGACACATGTGGGAGCTGTATACCTTTTGGGCATTTTTGCCTGCTTTGATTTTCTTTTTGTCTGAGGGAAAAATCGAGGGTACTACCCAAGCCGCTTGGACCTTTGTAATCATCGCAGCTGGCGGTGTTTCCTGCGCAGTCGGTGGTTTGATTTCCCTGAAAAAAGGAAGTGAACGAGTGGCGCTGATCAGTCTTTTGGGTTCGGGCATCTGCGGCTTGGTGCTGCTGATTTATCCCCAACTTCCAATCGGAATAATTTTCCCGTTTCTGCTGATTTGGGGTTTGTTCGTGACGGCAGATTCTCCCCAGTTTTCTACTTTGGTAGCTCAAAGCGTCAAACCCGAGCATCGGGGCACCGCCTTGACCTTGGTCAATTGCCTCGGGTTTGGGCTGACCATTGCGAGTATTCAAGTGGCAAGATTCCTTTCCGGATTTCTGGAGGCTAAGATTTACCTCGGACTTTTGGCTGTCGGGCCGCTTTTGGGACTTGCGATCTATGGGTATTTTAGAAAATTCAAGCAAAAAATTGAACCCTGAACCCAAGTCTGGGAGTTGAATCGAAACCTGTATTTTTACTCAAAGTAATCCTTAACCAAGATGCCGATCAAAGTAATTGCCTTCGATGCCGATGATACCCTGTGGGTGAATGAGCCTTTTTTTCGCGAAGCGGAGGAAAAATTCGCCAGTTTGATGGAAGACTTTATGCCGCAGCATGCCATCATGAAGGAGCTTTACCGCACCGAAATCGAAAACCTCCGACTCTATGGCTATGGCATCAAGGGATTTATGCTCTCCATGATCGAGACGGCACTACGCATCTCGGATCACAAAATGCCGATTACCGTCATTGACAAGATCATCCGAATCGGTCAGGAAATGCTCGAAAAACCCGTCGAGCTCCTCCCCGGAGTCGAAGAGGTATTGAAAGATTTAAACGGGGACTATCGCATCGTAATGGCCACCAAGGGAGACTTGGTCGATCAGGAGCGCAAACTCGGAAAGTCAGGTTTGGAAAAGCACTTCCACCACATCGAGATCATGAGCGAAAAGCGGGTCAGCGACTACGAAAAACTCATCCGCCATCTGGATATCCATCCTTCAGAGTTCCTGATGCTGGGTAATAGTCTCAAATCGGATATTCTTCCCGTTCTGGAACTGGGTGGCTATGGCATCCATATACCCTTTCACATCACTTGGGTGCACGAGCAGGTCGACCACGAAGTGGAGCACGAGCGGTTTTTCAAAGTGGCCCATATTGGAGAGGCTGGAGAGGTGATTAGAAGATTATAAAAGCTCAATTCTCCAACACCTGCTTTTCGTCCAACAGCACCTTACGCAGCTTTTCGTAGTCCAACTCCTGCACGGCGATTCCCTCATCGATCGCCAAGGAGGCCGCAGCCGCCGCGCTTTGTCCCAAAATCATAAACACGGGTTCCATCCGGATCGAGCCAAATGCTGTATGCGAACTCGACACACAGACGGGTACCAGCAAATTGGTGCATTCGGACTTTTTCGGAGTCAGAGTCCCATAGGAAATGGAATACGGCTGCTTGGGATGCACGCCAATGTCTCCTTCGTTTTGCACAAATCCTCCCGGAGTCACAAAGCGCTGGGTATTGTGCGAATCGAGTGAATAGGAACCCATGCCCACCGAACGGGGAACCTGCTTGGCGCCCAAGACATCGTGCTCGGTCATCACGTATTCCCCAATCATCCGGCGCGCCTCGCGAACATAGATCTGATGCGGCCAATTGCCATTGTCGACAAATTCATCCTTAGCCAGTCCATAATTGGCCATTTCGGCACGGACGGTTTCAGGTACTCGGGGATCATTGGCAAGGAAGTACATCAGCCCTTTTTGGTAGGCCTCATGCTCCTTGATGATTTGGTTCCTTCGCTCATAGCTCGCCTCGGGGTAGTCGTAATTTTTCCCGATGTAATCGGTGGAAAAAGGCCCGTGATTGTTGGTGTCGGTCTTCAGATTGGGAATAGGGTCATACTTCCAAAACGTCTCTTTCCAGCCTGCTGCATACACCCTCGCCAGCAACTCGTATCGGGCGGGATCATAACCCTCAGGCTTAGGAAAAGGCACCCGGTTATTGGGATTACGGCTCAAAGCCATGCGGAAGTTGTAGGCCTGCAAGCGCTGATCCCCTTCTCCGTTTTTCCCCGGGGGAAAGGAAGACACTTCGGGCAATAGTCCGCTTTTGGGATCGCCAGGGATCCGAAATGCAGAAATGGAGTCATAGAAGTAGTGGTTGTGATGAAAAACACCCACCTGTACCCCGTTCCATTTTTCTCCATAGACCGAATTGGCCTCCCGACCCACGTGGTAACTCACATCTGCAGCGGCCATCAAATCCCCCTCGTAGGTGGCATCGATAAAGACTTTGCCTGAATAGGTTTTCCCCGAAAGGGTCTGAATCGACGCAATCTTACCGTTTTTCTTCTCCACACCCTTTTCCCGATCAAGCCATTCATCCCGGTGAACTTCCAAATGGTATTCTCTCACCCAATCCTCAAACATCCGCTCGGCGGCATGGGGCTCAAAAATCCACATCGTACGGTTTTCCCCATCAATCGCAGGCGTGCCTTGACCTTTGTTGCCATACTCCTCCCGCTTCTGCCACTTCCAAGCCGAATCCTGCTGGTAGTGCAGGTAAAGCCGATGGTAAAACTCCCTCGCCAAGCCTCCGATTACGGCTTTATTTCCCGTGTCGGTAAACCCCAACCCTCCCGAAGAAAGGCCACCCAAGTGACGATCCGGAGAAACCACGATCACGGATTTCCCCATCTTTTTGGCCTGCACAGCCGCTGTAATGCCTGCGGAAGTACCGCCATAGACAATCAGATCGGCCTGAAATCGTTGTGAAAAAAGAGGTTCGCTTACCAGAAAAAGGAGTAACGTGAATAGAACTCGACGGAAAGTAGCCATGGTCTTTTGGGTTGAGGGGAAGAGTTAAAGTAAAATAAAAATTGATTTCTAAACTTCTAAAATCCTATCCGTAATTGTTGAGTGGAAGAAAATAAAAAAGACCTGGCAGGTTTCGAAAACCCGACAGGTCTGAATCCAGCTAAATCCCTTCTAATTATCTTTTTTTAATCCGCGAAAATCTGCGCTTTTTTCTGCGCAAACTTGCCTGACGGCAGTCAGGTCTGCAGGAAACCCTTTTAAATCCAAAAGCAATCCCAAATAAAATCTGCGAAAATCCGTGTCTTTTTCTGTGCAAATCTGTGGGAAATAAACAATCACTTCTTCGAAAAGGCCGCAAACTCCGAATTCAGCAACTCATCCGTCACACTTGTGCCCGAATGAATCAATATCCGGTAGCGGAACGTGGCTGATTTTCCTTCGGCCAACTTAAAATTGAGCGTTTCCTTGCCGTTGCTGAGTGCTTTTTGACCGAGTGGGTTTGCTGCAAACAAGCCATAGCCTCTCGCATGCCAATAGGTCGGATACCCCGGATTATTCGGATGATCGAGGATGGTCATGGCCACCTGCTCGCCTTTGATGACTCCAGTCAAAGTCACCCATTTGCCTCGGGTTCCCCAAACTTCATCCCCAACTTTGCCTTCGCTGCTGCGGTACTTGCCTGTTACGCCTTCGTTATTCAAAGTGGGAACTGCGGTGGCTATGCCATTGGCATCGGTGAAGAGCTCGGGCTTGTCCGATGGATGCTCCAACTCCCGCGCCACCCGGATGGCAAACATGCCCTCTTTGTTGTCCTTCATGTCCACGTCAAGACCATAAGCGGTAATCGTGCTGATGCGGTCGATCATGCGTTTGGTCCCTTCGGCATGGAAAACAAACTTGGTCTTTTCCTTCAGTAAAATACGTCCGTCGGGCCCGATCCAATCCATGCCCACGGTCAGTTCGGCTTTGTCCCCCATCTCCTTGAGCTCAATTTCCTCAGAAGGGATGATCGTGCCATACCCGCTCTTTTTTTCCGCAGGAATCGCATCGGAATTGTTCCAAAAATCAAGGCCGTTGACATCTCCGTAGTTAAACCAATGCCCGATGTGGTGCGGATGGTCTACCCGCTCCCCAGGTCTTGGGTCCAAGGGGTAACCTCTGGTAAGGTCCGCCCCACCCAAACTCCGGATCGGATACAGCACAGGCTTGGCGATGGTCTCCGGATAGTAGTATGCCGTGAAGAGTTGACCGTCTATCAACACTTCGACTTTTTTTTCGGCATCTTTTCGCACCAATTTGACGATTGGTTTTTGAAAATCTGCCGTATCGGAAGACACCTCTTTATTACCTGAGCATGCTTGGAATATCATGAAAATGAGGCTGGAAACTGCCACAGCCTTGATTTTTTGAAACATGGATTCGATTTGATTTAGTATTGGAACACTTTGCCTCCGGCCATCACTTCCTGCTTTTCTTCATCGAAAGTTACAAATTGACCGGTACGAAGTGCAGCCGTTGTCATAATATTCGCGATCGAATGGTTATAACCTGCCATCACGTCGGCATTAGGCTTTTTACGGGAACGCACGCATTCCATCCAGTTGCGCATGTGAGCTGAAGTCATAGGATCCGCACCGGTATTGGCACCTGTTTCCACTTGTACTGCCTCGCCTAGCGCCATTTCCGGAAGGAGATTTTCCTTCAGCCCCATCGCTCTCGCCTGATTGGCGGAAAGCCCCCCATTGGGAGAGATCTTATTGGTATCCAAGTTTAGCTCGCCAGCATTGGAATAATAAATCTCCTTGGTACCACCGGCAGAGTTGGTAAATCGGGAAGAATAGATCACTTGGAAGCCTTTACTCTTGTCATTCAGCGGTCCGTAGTCAAAGACCGCCGTCATGGTATCAAAGTTTTGGCGGCCGTCTTTCCACAGGTAAATACCTCCGTTGGCAGCCACGCTGCGTGGGTGAGGCAAGTCGGTAAACCAGTGCACCGTATCGATCTGATGCGCCATCCACTGCCCCGGAATCCCGGAAGAGTATGGCCAAAACAACCGGAATTCCAGGTATTTGCGCGGATCCCAGTCTGTCTTGGGACGGTTCATCTGGTAGCGATCCCAGTCGGTATCTTCTTTTCGAATTTGATTGACGAGGTCGGCACGTCTCCAGCGACCGGGTTGATTCACATTCCAAGTCATCTCCACGGCGACGATATCGCCAAATTTGCCGGCTTTGATAAAGTCATGGGCTTGGTGATAATTGAGTCCACTGCGGCGCTGCGAACCCACCTGCACGATTTTTCCGGTACGAAGGACCGCTTCTTTGGCAGCACGGTTGTCAGCCATGGTTTCGGCAAAGGGCTTTTCCACATAGGCATCCCGGCCAGCTTCAACCGCTTCCTTGCAGTGCAGGGCATGCTGAAAGTCCGCCGTGCTGATGATGACGACATCTACATCCTTGCGGTCATAGAGTTCCTCATTGTTGCGGCAGGCAGCGATGTCCACTCCTGCGCGTTCCTTGACAAAAGCCTGTGCTTCGTCCCGTCTGCGGCTCCAGATGTCCGACACGGCGGTAAACTGAAAGTTCATTTCCTTGGCGTGAATCTGCATGGCAGGAACCAGGGCGCCACGGCATCGGTCGGAGAAACCGACAATGCCTACATTCACCCGGTCATTGGCACCGAGGATTCGGCCGTAACTTTTTGGGGAAAAAGCCATCGCACCGAAGCCAATTCCGGCAGTGGTGAGGGCTGATTTTTTCAGAAAATCTCTTCTGGATTGATCGTTGGTCATGGTATGGAGGGTTTATTGATTTCGGATTTTTGATTTCGGAGTTCGGATTTCGGATTTCAATATTCAGTGTTCAGTGTTCAGTATTCAGTGGTCAGTGTTCGGTATTCAGAGTTCAGAGTTCGAAGTTCAATGGTCAAGGTTTAGTGATTGGTGGTCAGTGGTCAGGATTCAGAGTTCAGTATTCAGGGTTCGAAGTTCAATGGTCAAGGTTTAGTGATCGGTGGTCAGTGGTCAGTGGTCAGAGGTCTTAGTAGTCAGTATTCAGATACGGCCCTGAGCTTGTCGAAGGTCCTGCCCTGAGCTTGTCGAAGGTCCTGCCCTGAGCTTGTCGAAGGTCCTGCCCTGAGCTTGTCGAAGGGTACTATCTCACAATACTGACCACTGAGACTGTTTACCGATCACTGATTCTGAAGACTGATCACTGAGACTGCTTACTGATCACTGATCACTATATACTTCCAGCCACCAACCCCTTAAACAACTCCAACTGCTCCTTTAGCGCGGCGACGCGGTCGGCAGGTTGCGTGCGGGCTTCCATCAGGATCCAGCCTTGGTAGTTCATCTTGGCAAAGAGGCGAAACAGCTCGGGGTAGGGATAATCGCCCACGTTGAACTCGCGGACGTGCACCGTATCTCCAAACCATTTTTTCACCAGGTCGAAGTTATGTTCCAAGCCCGGAGGCAGCAGGTCCTCTGCATTGCAGTTCCAGCAGACTTTGACATTGGATTCGGTGACCTGATCAAAGATCTGCTTCATCACGGGAAGCTCCTGAGTCGTCGTGCCGTGCACTTCCACCCGGATCAGTTGTCCGTAGTCTTGGGCAAACTTCCCCACTTTATTGAAAGAGCGGGCGATCTGTGCGATGGTCTTTTCGGGTGCGACTTCCTTGGGCATGGCATTGGGCTTAACCTTGATGCCGGTAGCCCCTATGTCATGGCAGAGCTGGATATAGGCCTTGGTGCCTTCGATATTTTCCTTCAGCTTGGCGGGGTCGGGACTGTGGTATTCGTAATTGCTGCCGTAGCCGAGGCAAGTGACGGGGCTGTCGGCAAAACGCTTCTTGACTTCGAGTCGCTGCGCCTTGCTGAGTCCCACTTCCACGGCATGGGCATGCTGGGTGCGGAGCTCTACACCGAGGACGCCCGTCTTCTCACAGTTGGTGATCAGGGTGGGCAGGTCCCAATCCTTGGCCCACTCGTAGGTAACGAGGCCAAAGCGGAGGTCAGCAGCAGGAGTCGCGCTCCAAGCGAAGTGAGGAAGCAGGGCTGCACCGAGTCCGGCAATAGCGGACTGCTGCAAAAAGCCCCTTCGGGAAAGGTCTTTTGGGTTCATCCTTTAAAGTAAGAAATCTTACCCGCCTGACCTTCCTGAGGGGACTGGAAATTGCGGAAACGATTGAGGAGGGAGGAAAGAAAAAGCCCTTCCAAAAAGGGGCTGGAAGGGCAGGGAAAGTTCTGAATTAGATTGGTTCGGTCTATCCTATCATTTACAAGCTGCTCAAATGCATCAAAGAAGTGGGCTTTAAACCTCAAAATGGAATATAGCCAGATCGCAATGATTATGGACTATTGTAGATTACCAATTAATAAAAATACTTGGGTGAAGTTTCAAACTTCAACCCGGGCACAACTGCACTTCAATATTTGAAAGACAACAAATTAAGTTGAAAGAGATAAAAAAATTAAAATACTGTAAAAAATGGTTATTTGTATTTCAACTTATTGGTATTTAAATTCCGTAATAAGCTGGCTGCTCTTGCATAGGAACTAGGATGAGAACGAGATTGCTTTTCATTTAGAGTATAAAAGGTTGCAATAACAAAGTCAATTATTCTTGTCCCCTCTGGAAAATTTAATATAGTTATTGCTGCTTCCAAATCAGCCTCTAATTCTTGTGAGTGACTATCCTTAAACGAAGAGTCTACACCACAACCTGAATGACCCAACTTAAAATGAGCAAACTCATGTTCTCTGAAAAATACTATTGCCTCGCTACTAATGGAAGGATTCTCTTTAAAAGCAAAAAATATGAATGGAGTACCATTTACGCATTGAGCAAATCCAATAATGTTATTAGCATCTCTAGTTCTTCGTTCTTCTACCAATTTATTTCCAATCATTAATTTTCTTTCAAAATAGGGCCTAGTGTCGGGTCTTTTGTAGTTTTTAAAAATGCTTTCAAACATGCCAGATTTTTTATTCGAGAAAATAACAGTATCCCTATTCACATTTATAAATTTTTTCCAAAATGTATTGTGCTCAATGACACTACTATCTATAGAAATATTTTCTGATATTTCCAGTGCATTTAAAAATATTGAATAATCCTCTGTTTGAGCTAATACAGGTTTTAGACAAATTAAATAAAAAAAAATAATTAACACGATTCTCATAATTAGTTAATAAGCTCAGATGAAAATAATAGGCCAGTTCGAATTACAGAATTGTTGGAAATAACTCCTTCTAATAAAAATCCAACCCCTTTTCCTATTGGCAAGACTGAAGTAATTTCAAGGCTCGTCAGAGACGATCGTTCAGTGCCAAAAATTGCTTTGTAATCCATACTACTAAAAACAGTAGTGACTGGAGCGATGCTAATAGTCCAAGGGTATTTTCCAGTTGTTGGATCTTTTTTTCCGATATAAGCTTCAATGCCTAAGCTAAATCGTCCTTGCTGTAAATATACAGGATTGCTATGTACGTCTGTGAAGGAATTCAATTTGAAGGCAAGAGTACCGTGTGCCAATAATGAAAAATATGCCTTTTCGAATATTAAATAATATGGATATAACCCGACATTTAATCCTTGAGTTGAAGTTAGAATATCCTGGTTTCGAGCAATTTCCTTTTCATCAACTGTCAAATTTTCACTGAGATTGTCTCTTAATTGTGAAAGATTACCCATTACTGGAAGTACAAATTTCTTTGATCCTAAATCAATTTCATACATAAGGCGGGCAGAGGCAATAAGATTATCAGCAAATTCTCCTGAGCCGCCAAACTTATAACCTACCTGTCCTCCTAACCAGGGATTTTTTGCTGAAATTGCTTTGTTTACTGTTCCTTTGTTATTTATCAATGCGTTTGGAGTCTGGGCAAATGACTCGAAAACTATTAAAATCAATAGAATTGCAATTAGTTTTTTCATTTTTAGTAGATTAATATTGATGATATTTGGAGATTATACTATTTTAGGCCATGTTAACGTTTTTGTAATGCTCAAATTTTACTGGTTCTATTTTGGGAAATTATTCTTGATGTACAAAATTTGTTTCATGTCTTATCATTTATTGGGGTAAAATTTTAAATAGCGTTGAAAATACAAAATTAAATTTATCGTTTTTCCGCTTTGCGAAGGCGGGGATTTTCAGCACTAAACTTCATTAGAAGCACAAAGCTTGAATTTAGCACTTCACTGTCATAGAAGCACGAAACCCCCACTTTTGCAAAACGGCTGTTAGCACTTCGCCCTTCTTTTCTGTCGTGTTTGGTCGTTGTCATTTTAGTCTTTCTTCGTGCCTTGGCTTGTTGTCTTACTTGATTAATTTATAACGTTTAGACCTCATTTCAAATGCAATTTCGCCACCTTCCATTACATCACATATTTCCTTTTTAATAGAAGTTTGTTCAACTGTCCCAGTATGCAAAACTTTTAAAGCCTTACTTTCTGTGTCCATCGAAACTATGTATTCAGCGTCACCGTTAACTGGAATATTTGCGTTATGCGTTACTACAATAAGTTGTCTTTTTTCTTTGGCTAGTTTTAATCGGTCAACAATTAACTCATAAACAAGGCGGTTATCTAAATCATCTTCTGGCTGGTCGAGAATTAATGGAAGTTTTCCAAAAGATAAAATGAAAGTTAAAATTGCTGTTGTTTTTTGCCCTGCGGAAGCAGTTGAGAGTGATTTAAAAGCTGATGCAGGTGTTGGTTTGTATTGAACCTCAATTTCATCTTCTGGCAACAATAATTCAATTTCATCTATTTGTGCATCATTTAGGTTCTTGACTAAATTGACGAAATGACCTGATACAGTTGAGCTTACACCCTCATTCGCTCTGATTTTCGTGAATACACTCCTAACATCTTTTATTTTCTGCTCTACATTTCCACTAAAGCAAATCTCAGTAAGTGCATCTATGTCAGTTTGAAACGATGTGTTTTCCCTTTGAAGTAATTTTCTCAATCGTGTTTCAAAGTCTGATTGATTTCTAAATGGCTTAATATTAACCTTGACTTTGTCGCCTGTAACAATTCCCTGAACAAATTCACGTCTTTTGGTAGTTATTTCTTTGCAGAGTCGTAGGTATTCAAGTTGAAGCCTATCTCGCTCGATTTTATCCGCTGACCTAATTATAGCTTTATCGTTTATTTCAGCCAATTCTAATTCTAAAGCAGATTTCTCTCTTGTAAATCTTTCGTAACTTGAAATAGCGTCAATTCCCTCTTTTTCAAGTTCTTCTTTTTTAAGATTGAATTCTTCAGTGTTTTTATTTAGCGCTTCTTTCCACAAGGAGCCATTTACAGATTGTTCAAATGCTGTCTTTAGAAGTGCAGACTGCGATTTGAGATTCAATAATTCAGATTTAATTTTTGTAAATCCATCTATTACACTTTGAGTATATTGTTTTAAAGCCTCAGAATGGTATTCATCGAAATTTGAAAAATCTATATCCGAAACTTCAATATTCTGAGCTAATTCATCTAATTGATTTTCTCTCGTTTCAATTTCAGATTGGAATGAGTTGATTAATTCAGTTTCTTTAGAAAACTTTTCCTTAGCAGCAATCAAATCAGAAATGCCACTTTGCTGCAATTTTTTGATATTCGAATCAAGGTCTCTAATTCTTGTTTCGATTTTACCTTTTCCAGCCAACAATATGTCTATTGTTCTTATAGCTGCTGATTTCTCCAAAAAAAGGCTTCTAATATGTTCTCGGTCTGATTTAATTCTTTCTAGTCCAGAAATAGCACTATCAATTCTTTCCCTCAAAGCATTAGGTTCTTGAGCAATTTCATAAATCTGTTTCTGCGAGTAATGTTCAAACTCGAAAAAATCAATGTAACTATCATCAGTTACAACTTCCCAATTGCCTGAGTCATCAAGTCTTTCTATTTGTATAGATTGAGTGCCTGAGTTAGAAATGTTCGATGCAATAATTTTATGCAATACTTCATTTCTAACAAATTCTATTTCAATTAATGATGTTTCTGTTAGGACACCTTTCTTTGGTCGACCCGCTTCTCTTTTATAGAATTCATTGTGGTCATTAAGTATTTCAGGTAAATCAGTTATATCAACCGTGCGGTTAAATACACCTCTTATAAATCTTAAAACGCTTGATTTTCCGCTACCTCTTCCACCTATTAATGTATTCAACTGTGGACTGAATTCTATTTTTAATGGAGTTGCAGTATCTGTAATTGTTGTGTTGGATATAGAAATTGATTTTATCCAAAGTTCAGGTTTGGTATAAGGAGAAGTCGGGCTATCAAATTCATTTCTAATACGATAATCTGGCAATAGAAACGCTTGTCTTAGCCCTTCTAAGGATGGCTTTTCATCCATTTTAATCCAAGTGAAATGACTTCCAATTCCCCAAAGACCGTGTTTCGAGTTCTTGGGTTCGTGAGGGTTGTCTGAAAATGTAAGAATCGCTAAATTATGTTCTAGTGCATACTTTACAGGGGTATACCAGTCTTTAACTGTGGCATCATCAATCGCAGGTGTTGGATTGTTATAATACTCATTTAATGTGTTTTTTAATTCTGTATTACCGGTAGTTTGAAGTGTAGGATTAAGAAATTCCTTGTGAACTACTTGAACAGCATTTATGTCATAATCTGAATAGAACTTTTTTAAATTTCCTACACTAATTGAACCAAGTCCATTGTATTCGTCAATATGTGCTGGGATTACAATTACACTATCTATTTTCGCTAATTCAGCTATCTCAAAAATACTCTGGGTTGTTGCAGCTTCTTGTTTCCCAAAATCATCTGCCCGAATATCAGCTCTAACTAAAAAATCTCTAATGTCAGCTGAGGTCTTACTTACATCAAAAATAATTAATAGATGAACTTTTGAAGGGTCACAAGTAATTTCAACTCCAGGAAAAACAGTTAATCCTGTTCCTTCTGCTGCTTGTTTGATGGCATCAATAGAAATGCCTGTATTGTGGTCAGTTACAGCAACGCAGTCTAAGCCTTGTTCAATAGCTCGTTTGACCCATTGGTCTGCTGTTACCTGCCTGTCTTGAAAACACTGACTTGCAATGGTGTGTAAATGCAAGTCACATTTATACCATCTTGTCCCTTTATATGTAATTGTTTTGTCCATCAGTCTAGATATGTTTTCGGTAATGCAGTCTTTTAGCCTGACCTCTAAAGTTTGTTTTTCCGCAGCTTACTGCGTTAAGCATCCCTATTTGGATACATTGCGAAGTTCATTGCGGGTATTTCCGCCTTACTTCCCCCCTCCAAAAAATCCCGGCATTCCTGTCTTTTTGCGCGTTGTGCGCCTATTTGATTGATGTGTTTCATCGCTGTGAAAAGTAAGTTTTAAAAACCTTAAACTATTCAGTTAAAAACAAGAAAACAACACTTTATTTCAATTTTTTACATTTTATTTTGGTTTTGGTGATTTTGGGAGTTGGAGATTGGGAGATCGGGCTGGAATGCTTGCTTTTTCTTCTAAAAAAAGCCCTTCCGAGCGATGAATCGGAAGGGCTTGGGAATTCAAGGTGTTAAGCTTTGTTTAAGCAGTTGTTTGCTTTTTGCGCAGCGAAGCCAAAAATCGGATGCTGCTTGCCCTAAGTGAAAAGATTTCCATCAGGCTTTTTTGACTAGTCTAGGTATTTCGGCAGGTCATTCCTCTTGGATTGAATTTCATCCATGTTTAATCTTCTCCCCCAAGTACCGCATCGCCAGGGCATAGGTCTCGATGCCATGGCCTACGTGGGAATACACTTGGATATCGCGTAGGGACTTGATCTGCCTTTTGGCATTGTTCCTAGAGGTTTGGTAGGGAAACAGCAGGTCTTGGTCCCCAAGCAGCACATAGGTAGGGACAGTCACAGCTTCAAGCTGCTTGTTCATGTAGTAGGGCTTCTGCGTACGGTCGTGATAGCGCGTGATCGCAAAGACCTCGTAGTCGATCAGGAGTTGCTCCGCGACTTCGGAAAGCTGATGGTTGGGTTTGGAAAAAATGGCCTGGTTTAGAAATTTTGCGACGTTTTTTGCCGAGGGTCTCAGGATGGGCAGCAGGTTGTAGTAGAGATTTTTGAAAGTCAGGGAAAAGGATTGCAGGCAACCGGGGTTGAGCAGGAATGCCGCCTGAACCTTCTCCGGATGGACAAGCGCCAGCTTCATGCAGATCAGTCCGCCGAAAGAAGCTCCGGCTACATAGGCCTTTTCCAGTTGTAGCTGTTCGAGCACTTCGGTCGCCCATACCCCATAATCCAGCGAGTGGATGTCAGGTGTCGCCCCATCACTCAGGTTGGGAAGCCCGTTGGTCTCCACCATAAAAATCCTCAGCGGATGCCCAATCTGATCAAGTCCCCGATCAAAGTCCCAAATCAAGGCGGTAGTCCGGGCCCCTGGAAAAATCACTAACGCATCACGATGGGTTTCTTGGGTATTCAGACCCCAGATGTGGGTCATGCCAAGGGAGGTTTGGACTTGGATGCGCTCGTAGGTTCTGCCGTTGTGGCGCTCCAGTTTACCGACCCACTCTTCAAAATAGCAATGGTCATTGACCGGATCTTTAAACTGGGAGGTGCTGTAGATTTTCATTGAGTCGGATTTTTGTGTGAATCATCTTTGGTGTAAGCCAGCACCTTCCTCCCGCCGCACCACAAACCTAGCGCTTCCAATAGGATTATAAAACCAAGCAGGTATTCTTTAGGTGCACTTCCCCTGTTCCAAGTGGAGATAAAGAGCCCATTTTTTTATGAATATCAGCAATCTTACCAGTAGGCAGTATCTCTCTAAGGATCGTGGATACTCCTTGACGGACCACAGACGAGAGTCTTTGGCACCTCTAATCGGACTTGAAATCTTATCTTATTTGGTTCTGGTTGAAAAGTAGGTAATCCTCCTATTTTTCAAGGAGTTCATAGCGCGATAAGTTTGAACTATTTCCCTGATCGGATTTTACTTTGGAAAATTCATTCACACAAAACTCTTCAAATCTCTTCAAAAAGAGCCTTTTCCCAAGCACAACCGATTACAATCGGATACAAGCACTTCATTACCGAGTCTTTTTTTACCCTCCCCCCAACTTTGGACCATCAGTTCTCCTCTAGCGGAAATTGTTAAATCAAATCTTTCACAATCAAACTTTTAAACACATGAACGCGCTAAGAAACAAAGTTCAGCTCATCGGTCGCCTAGGTGACAAAATCGAAGTCAAAACCACTGAATCCGGCAAAGTAGTCGGTCGGGTCAACATCGCCACCAACGAGGTGTATCGCAATGCGAAAGGCGAAAAGATCACGGAGACCACCTGGACCAACCTGGTTATTTGGGGTAAAAATGCCGAGATCCTCGAAAAATACACCGACAAGGGTTCGGAGATCGCGGTGGAGGGCAAGCTGTCCAACCGCTCCTACACCGACAAAAGCGGGGAAAAGAAATACATCACCGAGGTAGTGGTCAATGAAGTATTGCTCCTCGGCGGAGGCTCAAAAGCGGAAAAAGCCCATTCCGAAGCAGCCGAAGCAAATTATCCTTTTTAAAAAGAGTATTCGATTTCAGGAGGGTGTGCCCGGGATTTTTGGCCTTGGCAAAAGTACTAGACACGGGATTGAAACACAAGTGGGGAATGTCTCAGCGTAATCTGAGGACAACCCTGCCTGCCCCTTAAACACCATATAGATGTTGTTTTTTACCCTCAGTTCAGGCCTTGAAAATGATCTTCACCTTGAAACCGAAGTAGTGTCCCAGAAAGGGTAAGATGACTTTTATACCATCCTGAATCCTGTGTGCTAACTAGGTGTCTATTGTGGTTTTAAAAACTATTCAATGATCAGTCTGAAGCCCGCCTGCCGGTGGGTAGGACTGTAAACAAGGAAGCAAAAGCCTGAATACTTACCCTATTGGAGGCATCTTGTGTAATCCTATTTTTTCTCGCAAAGCCGAAAAGACGCAAAGAGCTATATTCCTTAGCGACTTGGTGTCTTAGCTAGTTAGAAAAATTTGAATTTATAAATGAGCTTTAAATTCGGTAGATTCTAATCCATAATTGGCCATTTCTAATTTTAAATCCTTTTTTGACCACAAAACTCAAATCGGATAGGCGCGTGGGCCGACACAGCAGCGGGCCAGTGTCCGGCACTGTGCGGTGGGAGCTTTGCTGTGTCTTGACCTTTTGGTTCTTTTGGGTCAAGCCAAAAGAACGAACAGAAAAATGCTTACAAAGGAGATTTAACTAAATCATATTATGTAAACAAGTATCTAATCTAGACCAAAAATTAATCTTTCATTGGTAGAGACTAGTTTTTACACAACGCAGTCCAAAGACTTCATAGAAGTAAGCACAAGCCTGCCTACCGAAAGGCAGGTCGAAAGATTTGCGTTAAAAAAGGGATAAAAACCACATAGCGACATAGAATACATAGAAAGGAGGGTACTAGTTCTTCCCTCCTATGTGGCTTCTATGTGTCTACTGTGGTTTAAAATTCTTTCTTGATCTCAGGGAAAAAAGTCTGAATCCCACCTTCCGGTGGGCAGGACTGCATACAAAAGAACTTAAGAATACCTATTGAAAGGCAGGTCGAAAGACTTTCGTTAATAAAGGGATAAAACCACATAGCGACATAGAATACATAGAAAAAAGGGTACTAGTTCTTCCCTCCTATGTGGCTTCTATGTGTCTATTGTGGTTTAAAATTCTTTCTTGAACTTAGGGAAAGGAGTCTGGATCCCGTCTGCCGGTGGGCAGGACTGCATACAAAAGAGCACAAGTCTAATGACTTGCGCTAATAGTCGTTAGAAGTTGTTTTGAACCTTAAGAAAATATTCCTTAAACCGACTCCCCGTGTTGAGACAAATCCAAGCCGATTTCCTCATATTCCTCCCGCACCCGTAGGGTCACAAACTTATTCAGAATGAACAAGATCGCGTAGGACATCACAAAGGAGAACACCGCCACCCCTACCAAGACCAACATGTGGGAAGCAAACACTCCCCAACCCCCATAAAGCAGACTTGAACCGGGCTTATTTGCAAAGATGGCTGTCAAAATCATCCCCATAATTCCCCCGATTCCATGACAGGCAAACACATCCAAAGTGTCGTCAATCTTGCGGAGAAACTTGGCATTCATCATCACATTGGAGACAATGGCTCCGAAAAATCCAAAGATGAAACTCTGAGGAATGGTGATAAATCCTGCAGCAGGCGTAATCACGACCAACCCCACCACTGCCCCGATACAAGCTTGCATCGCGGAAATCTTCCTTCCTTGTATTCGATCAAACAATACCCAAGTCATCATCGCCGTGGCCGAACTGATGGTCGTGGTGGCAAATGCCATGGCGGCAGTGCCGTTGGCAGCAAAGGAAGAACCGGCATTGAATCCAAACCACCCAAACCAAAGCATGCCTGTTCCCAACAGTACATAGGTGATATTGGAAGGGTCATGATGTGGATTTTTACGCTTTCCGATAAATAAAGCACCGGCAAGAGAAGCTAAGCCTGCGCTGATGTGAACCACTGTACCACCTGCAAAATCAACCACCCCAAAATACGCTCCTATCAAACCCTGAGGATGCCAAACCATGTGGCAAAGCGGCGCATACACAAACACGGTAAATATGCCAATGAAGAATAAATACCCAATAAATCGAACTCGCTCGGCAAAGGAACCGGTAATAATCGCCGGAGTAATGACCGCAAACTTCATCTGGAACAAAGCGAACAACACAAAGGGAATCGTAGCTCCTAACACCTTGTTGGGAAGTGGGCCTACCTGATCAAAAAACATGAACTGAAGTGGATTCCCGATCAGTCCGTAGTGCGTACCGTTGATCGTAATCCCAATCGGATCTCCAAAAGCCAAGCTGAATCCGACGACCACCCAAAGCATGGTCACCACACCCAATGAAATAAAACTCTGAAGCATGGTGGAAATGAGGTTTTTCTTTCCAACCATCCCCCCATAAAACAAGGAAAGGCCCGGGGTCATAAGCAACACCAAACAGGATGCAGTAAGTAACCAAGCGATGTCGGCAAAATTCAAATCTGCCTCTGTTCCAAAATTTTCTACAAGTGGTTGGCCAACTGGCCAAAACAAACTAACAACCGGCGCTGCAATGGTGATCAAAAACGCCAATTTCCATTTTACTTTCATGAAATTTTATTTTGGCAACAAGTATACAGCGTTTTAATGCAAATTCTTCAGATTTTGGATTAATAAATTTAGAATTGGGTAATAAATGAGGGTTATTTTTAAAGATTCAATTAAAAAATCACCATTTAAGCCTAAAAATAAACCAGACACTACCTCCAGATTACAATTGTCAATTTCAGGAATCAGAATTTCCATTTCCTATAAAGACAAAATCCCCACTCATAAAGCGGGGATTTTGTCTTTTATTAAACCAAAATTTAACCAAGAATCCGAAAATTCCTGACTGGTTTAAAAACGGTAATTAAGCTATCTTGGATACATAGATACACTAAAATATATTTATTTAAATCATAAAGCCCTGTAAAGCAAACTCTTATTTTCCAGATTCCCCTTTTCCAGGCTTATACAATTTCTTAGCCCTTTTCTCTACCTCATCACGATAGAAAGCCACTTCCTTGAAATTCACCTCTGCATACCGCTGAGCCTGATCAAAAAAATGGGGAGAATTCGAATCAGCACTTTGCCCCCCAGCAAGGATGGTTTTGGCTTTTACCTTGTCACCAAATTCTACCACGGCTACAAAACTATTGCCTCGATAACCATAAAGTCGCTTAGTGCCATCCGTCGCTCTGGCTCCATAAGCCGCCAAAGCGCCCCAATTACCTGAAGCTAATCCTACCGGGATGTAAGGCTTACTGTCATCAAAGCCTGCATCTATGTCACCACTCAAACGCTGGAATCGGTTGATCTCTCCCCAAGGTGTGTTCCAAGTGCCAAAGTCAGCCTTCATTTGCTCCAAGGTCTGAGAAAAGACCTCTTTAATCTCATTGGTAGTCGGAATCTTTGCATCCGGATTAGGCTGTGCAAATCGATTCAAGCTTCGGAATGCACGTTGGTAATTTTCTCCATAAAAATGAGCTACTGCCATCGCCACAGACTCTTTAGAGGTACGGAAATCCCAAGCCTTCAGCAGATCAAGCGCTTGCTTTTGCTCTTCAGTAGCACCACTCCCTATGGCTTTCAGCAACTCGGGAATCAGAAATTCAAAGGCTGGAAGGTAAGGATCATAGGCCAAGCTCAGAAAGCTGTCCAAATTGAGCTTACCCTGAAGTCCCTGCAAGACTTTGACTGCGTGAAGGCCACGGAAGTTTTCCGAATCAGGAGCCATGTAGGCAGGATAATTCGCTCGCTTTGGACTAAACTCAGCCGCAGCAGTGAATGGGGTGGAGTTACAGTTTTGAATCCAGCCTGTGCCGGGATTGAGGATCACGATACTTTCATCCACCGTATGCAGCCCCTGCCAATCGGTGGCGGGATTGGTTCCATCTACAGGTTTGGAAAAGTCAAATTCGGGATTTCTTTTCGGAATGAAATTCCCATGGAAGTACCCGATATTTCCTTCAGCGTCCGCAAAAACGGTATTGTTGGAGCTGTTGGTTCGGATATTCATCATCTCCTTAAACTCTGACAAGTTACTGAGCTTGGTGCGCGTATAGCTTTGCACCAAGGCATTGACCGGGTCCCAATTGATTTTGGTGGTCACCCATTTGTCATTTTCCTGATGCGTCACGGGACCATGATGGGTACGGTAAATGGTAAAGGATTTCTCTTTGAGTTGGTCGCCCTCCTTGTATTTCAGTGTTACTTCTTGGGCTTCGACGGGACGTTTTTCCTCTCCATAGCGATAGACCAGGCCTCCATTTTCTTCCGTCACCTCTTCCACAAACTCATCGATAAAGTCCACAAAGGTGGAAGTATGGATCCAGCCGGTTTTTTCATTGAAACCCTGGTAGACAAAAAACTGCCCCCAAGTCACAGCCCCATAGGCATTGAGTCCTTCCTCACTGACCACGTGCACTTCTGGTCTGAAATAGAAAGAAGTATGTGGATTGATCAGCAGCATCGCATTGCCTGACTCAGAGAGGCTTGGGGCGATGGCGATTCCGTTGGAACCTTGAGGTTCTTCCAACAGCTGCTGCTCGATGACTTTGGAATCAACTACCGCTAAGGTTGAATCCTGCTCATAGAATGCCTGAAGTGCCGAAGTAGAAATCCGCTCGATGTCTCCACCGATCGAACCCTCAAAAAAGAACATGGGCATCCAAGGCTCGTATCGGGTGATCACCTGAGGGGTGACTTCGGGATGAGTATGCAGGTAGTAATTGATCCCATCGGCAAAAGCCACACACAATTCCTTTAGCCACTCGGGTGCTTTTTCATAAGCGGCCTTGGCCTCTGCCTCGGTCATGTAAAGCTGGGCGCGCAGGTCAGAATAAAGCTCCTTCTCCCCTTCCAACTCTGCCAACCGTCCGATTGCCCAAATGTAATTGCGCTCGACACGGCGAAAATCGTCCTCACACTGAGCGTAAAGCAAGCCAAACACCGCATCGGCATCACTTTTTCCATAAATATGAGGCACACCAAAATCATCGCGAATAATCTCTACCCGATCCGCTTGCGCTTCCCAACGGCTGAGTTCATCTTGAGGATTTGAGTTTTGACAGGCGAAAGCCAGAGAAAGTGCTAAAATGAATAGAAATCTCTTAAGCATACGTTTTGGGCTAGGGAGTGAAGTTCGAAAGTACCATTTTTTTGAAAGAGCGGTCAAGAATAAAAGTGTGAACGGAAAGGTTATGATATGCAAGTCAACTTCGACTTTTCTTCTTTTAGGTGCTTTTAAAAACAGGAAGGCATTAAAGGCATATAGAGCTCCTCGAATTTGGAACCAACTTCAGAATAAGATTTAATTCTATGAACCCTTTATGATCTGAATGTCCTAAATGGTGAAAAAGAAAAATCTCCTCTCAGAAATTGGCCTGGACCCTACATTTCAGATTTACTTGAGTTTTAACGATGATCTGTATACCGATTAGCGGGAAAATTGACTTGCAATCGGCGTATAATTTCATCCGGAACCATTTGGCTCTCCTCATATCCCTTGACCAGCTGACGAACTTGGGTCGCGGAACTCGCCCCAACAATCAGACTGCCAACCGCTCCCTGCGACAGACCATATCGGATCAAAACTGCTTCAGGCATCCATCCTGATTCAGCAATGGCGCTTCGGATTTGGGAAACTTGCGCTTGAGAGAAGTCCAAAAAGGCCGCTTCAGGCTTATCTATCAGTAAGCCTTTGGCAAAAGCTCCACGGACCAGCACCCGAGTATCCGCTTTTTCCAGAAGTGGAAATACCTCCTCTTCAGGCCTGCGGTCCAGGGGACTGTACTGCATCATGATGGATTTGGGCGGAGTCATGGCCATCACCTTCCGGATGACATTGGGTCGGATGGAGGAAATCCCAAACGCCAGGATTTTCCCTTGCTCCTTGAGTAGCTGAAAAGCTTCCAAGGTCTCATCCCATGGGTCTTCCAAAGTGCCCCCATGAAGTTGATAAAGGTCGATGTAGTCCGTTTTGAGTCGTTTTAGACTTTCTTCCACAGCCTGGAGAATGTAGGATTTGGTGGGATTCCAGGACCACGAAGATCCGGAGGAATTCCATTGATTGCCCACTTTGGTAGCCAAAATAACCTGAGCTCTTCTTCCAGAGAATCCTTTACCAAGATGTTGCTCATTGAGCCCTCGCTGATAAAGGTCTGCCGTGTCAAAAAACGTAATTCCCAAGTCAAAAGCTTGGTCTAAAACGGCTTTAGCTGCCGTGTAATCGATCGGTAAGGACATACAACCCAACCCGATAGTAGGAAGATCAAAAGAAGATTTGGAAGAAATTGGTTGCATTTTAATTAGGTGACGAATACCTGAAAATAGGTAATAGTTATTGGAAAGATGTCCGAAAAATACAAGATCTATTTTCGAAAGAAACACCGTATTTCCTCCTTTAATCTCTATTTTTGCGGCGCTTAACATCAAGGTAAATGAAAAAAATCGCCGTTTTCACCTCAGGTGGAGATTCACCCGGAATGAATGCCTGCATCCGCGCTGTGGTTCGGACAGGGATCTATCGAGGCTTGGAAGTCTATGGGATCTACCACGGGTACGAAGGGATGATCGAAGGTGACATCAAAAGACTTCAATCTCATTCGGTTTCCAATATTGTCCAGCGAGGAGGCACAATCTTGAAATCTGCCCGTTCGATGGAATTCCGAACTCCCGAGGGGCGAAAGAAAGCCTATGAAAACTTAAAAGCGCTTGGAATCGAAGGATTGGTAGCGATTGGCGGTGATGGTACATTTACTGGTGCTAAGGTGTTTTTCGAAGAATATGGAATCCCTACAGTAGGTTGCCCGGGCACAATTGACAACGACATTTACGGTACGGATTTCACCATTGGATTTGATACTGCAGTAAATACGGCACTGGAAGCAATCGACAAAATCCGAGACACGGCAGCAGCACACGATCGTATTTTCTTTGTGGAAGTAATGGGAAGAGATGCTGGGTTTATCGCTGTTGAGTCCGGTATTGGCGGCGGTGCCGAATTTGTCATGGTGCCTGAAACCAAAACCGACCTAGACCAAGTGGTCAAGTCCCTCAAAAATCTGAGAAAGACCAAAACCTCCAGCATCATTGTAGTGGCTGAGGGAGATTCCCTCGGAAGTGCTGAAGAAATCATGAAAATGGTCAAGGAAAAAATCAAAGACCCCAACAAAGAGTTTAAAGTAACGACACTAGGACATATTCAACGCGGAGGTAAGCCTACTGCGAGAGACCGGGTGTTGGCAAGCCGTTGTGGCATGGCTGCATTAGAAGGCCTTTTGGAAGGAAAAACCAATTGCATGGCCGGAGTGATGAAGATGGAAGTAGTGTATACCCCATTCGCAGATTGCATTGGCCAACCCAAACCACTTATCCCCGACCACCTCAAACTGATTGATATCTTAAGCATTTGATATGGGATACATACCCTTGTTTTTGACTATGGGAGGCGCTTGCATGCTGTTCTTCCTGACGGTGAGAATTACCATGTTGAGGAAATTAAACCTTCAGCACGAGCTGTTCGCCAAACTTTCCCAAGCCCATCCAGAACTTGGACTTAAGTCAGAGGAACTCCCCGATCCCGATCAGATTTTGACTGCGTGGAAAAATACGGATCAGAAAAATCCCATTTCCCAATCCAGCTTGGATCTGATCCGCGAGCTCAAGATTAACCGCTTCCAATACAATCAACTGATCAAAAAAGCCCCTTACAATTGGGTAGCAAAAATCAGTGGATTTCAAGCCATCTGAGCCTCTATCCAGGCTATCATTTCATTTTCTTGAGCAGGCTGAAACCATTGGATTTCAGGATCTCTTCTAAACCAAGTCAATTGCCGCTTGGCGTATCTTCTTGAATTGCGTTTAAGCAAACGGACAGCCTCTTCCCTATCGTACTTTCCCTCGAGGTATCCGAAAATTTCAGAGTATCCTACGGTCTGTAGCGCATTCAACTTCCGCTTTCCAAAAAGTGCATCCGCCTCATCGAACAGCCCTGCCTCGATCATTTGATCCATGCGCAAGTCGATTCTTTGGTACAGTTCTTCCCGATCCCGATAGAGTCCGATTTTGATTGTTTTAAAAGGCCTCTCCACTTTCTTTTTCACTCGAAAGCTACTGAATTTCAAACCTGTACCTCGACCTACTTCAAGTGCTCTCATCAACCGTTGCGGGTTTTGGCGATCGACCAACTCAAAGTATTTGGGATCTACTTTTTCAACTTCTTGCTGCAACCATTCCAACCCTTTTTCTTCAAACTCCTTGATAATTTCTTGCCTTATCTCAGGGTCTACATCAGGGATATCGTCCAAGCCTTTGACCACTGCATCGGCAAAGAGCCCGCTGCCCCCCGTCATGATGACCACTTGGTGTGTTTGATAAAGCTGATCGAGGATGGAGAGTGCGTCTTGTTCAAATTTCCGTACATCGTAATCCTCTTCGATCGAGAGGGAATTGATCAGATGATGAGGTACTTCAGCGAGTTCGGCAGGACTTGGTTTGGCAGTGCCAAGGGTCATTTCCCGATAAAATTGTCTGCTGTCACAGGAAATAATTTGGGTGTGAAATTTTTTGGCTAGCTTTAAGCAGAGATCGGTTTTACCCACCCCGGTAGGCCCTACCACAAGAATCAAAAATCGTTGACCGGTCAAATCTGAATCGTTTATACAATCAAAAATCAATAGGATTGTGATGAAAAGCAAAAAAGTCCTGATTGTGGACGATAATGAACTGAACAGGAAGCTTTTTGAAAATCTGGTCGGCCAGCTCTACGATTTCAAATCCGCACACAATGGCATGGAGGCCATTGAAATGGCCACGGCTACTCCTTTTGATTTGATCTTGATGGACATTCAGATGCCCCGAATGGATGGGATTACCGCCATGAAAAAAATCCGGGAAAACGAGTTTGGTTCCTGTCCGATTTTGGCTGTGACTGCATTTGCTGACGATGGAGATCGGCAAAACTTTATTGATCAGGGTTTTGATGATTTCATTGCCAAACCTATTCGTCCGAGAGAGTTTATCCTTACCATTCAGTCTCATTTCAAAAAACAGGCTGCTCAGGAAAATGATAATGAAAAAGCTCAGCCTTCTGCGGAAACACTAAACCTGGAAACCCTTTCCCAGCTTCTTAAATACAACTCCAGGGAAGCAATCAAAAAAGTTTATCTCGATTTTATCACCGAATGCGCAGAAGCAATCGCTTCGATCGAGCAAGCTTCCGCTGAAGGAATTTCTATCGAATTATTGGATAAAATTCACACCTTAAAAGGCAATTCAGGCACCTTAGGTGCCACCAAAATATTTAATCAAAGCCAGGTCTGCGAACTTTTGGGGAGACAAAACAAGTCTCTTGAATTCAAAGACGAGATTAAAGTTCTAAAAAAACACATTCTTGAATTCCAAGAATTTTTCAATAACGAAACCATTTTTGAATCATGAGCAGCGAAAAAAAAATATTGGTAGGTGAGGATAGTTCCATCATCATCAATTTGACCAAAAACGTTTTGGCCTTTGAAAATTATCAAATGAAAGCTGCCCGAAACGGAAAGCAAGTGCTTGAAATGCTGGCCAACGAAGATTTTGACCTTATCCTGATGGATATTACCATGCCGATAATGGACGGAGTCCAATGCACCCTTGAGATCAGAAACCTCGCAGATCCTGTCAAAAGCAAGCTTCCGATCATCGCCATTTCGGGCAATGCAGCTAACTATACCCCTGAAGATTTCAGAAAATTTGGGTTTAATGATTTTATCCAAAAACCGCTCGACTATGACGTCGTATTGGCTACAGTCAAAAAATTCTTAAGCTAATCCATGGCAGTAAAGTACACTAAACACTTTTTGGACAAACTAGAAAGCCTCTTTTCGGCCTCCAGCTATATCCTACGCTACGAAAAGGGAAATTTCAAATCAGGCTATTGTGTACTCAAAGAGACCAAAATTGTAATCGTCAACAAGTATTTTCCTTTGGAAGGAAAAATCAACGCGCTGATTGATATCTTGTCCGAATTGAATTTGGATCCTCAGGAGTTCAAGGACAAAACCAACCAAGATTTCTTAACCGAGTTAAGACAAACCACCCTGAAATTTTGAAAGTCACATTTTTAGGAACAGGCACTTCTCAGGGCGTACCCGTGATCGGCTGCGAATGCAGGGTTTGTAAGTCACTGGACTATCGCGACAAGCGGTTTCGAACCTCTGTACACATCGAGTCCAAGGGGGTCTCTTTAGTCGTGGACACGGGACCTGACTTCCGCATGCAAATGCTGCAATCCGGAATCAGGAGACTCGATGCAGTGGTCTTTACCCATGAGCATAAAGATCATACGGCTGGTCTGGACGACATACGTCCTTTTAATTTCATGCAGCAAAAAGACATGCCTGTCTTTGGTAAAAAGCAAGTAATCGACCAGCTTAAACGTGAGTATTCCTACATCTTCAGCGATAAAAAATACCCGGGTGTACCCCAAGTAGCCTGCGTGGAAATCGATGAAAACCCCTTTCACATCCAAGGATTAGCCATCACCCCCCTGCCTGTCCTTCATTACAAATTGCCCGTATTGGGATTCCGAATCGGTGACTTTAGCTACATCACCGATGCCAATTATATTCCAGATTCCACATTGGCCTTGCTGGAAGGAAGCGAAATTTTGGTGCTCAACGCCTTGCAAAAAGACCCGCATATCTCGCATTTCACTCTAGATCAAGCCATCGATCAAGCACTGAAAATAGGGGCTAAAAAAACCTTTTTCACCCATATCTCTCATCGATTGGGCCTCCACCAAGAGGTAGAACAAGCGCTTCCCGAAGGAATCTTCCTCGCCTTTGACGGCATGGAGTTAACTTTGTCCTGATGCATCTCAATTATCATTTCTTACGATACCTCGCCCCTGCGCTTTCAGATGCGTTTTCCGGCGCAGAGATTACCGCTAGCTTTTCGCAAAGCAAGGATGAACTGATCATTGAGACAGAGAGAGCAGGTGAACTTCGGTTTATCCGGGTGCATCTGCTACCACCGCAAGTCTACCTGAGTTTCCCCACACAATATGCCCGCGCCCGAAGAAATACCATTGATCTCTTTGAGGAACTCATTGGAGATGTGATCCATACGTGTACCGTATTTTCCTTCGAAAGAGCGCTTCGGTTTGACTTAGCCTCCGGCAAAATCCTGGTTCTTAAACTCCATGGAAATCGCAGCAACGTGCTGCTTTATAGAGGGGATTCCACCGCACCAGCTCTACTTTTCAGAAATGAAATCAAGGAGGACAAGACCTTGGACTGGAGGAGTTTGGAGAGACCGATAGACCTGACTTGGGAGCGTTTTGAATCCCTAACAGGAAATGCTGCCCAATTTCTGCCCACGTTAGGCGCTATTCCGCGAAACTGGCTCAAGGAGCGGAACTATCCGGAATCTGACCTCAAGACCAAGTGGGCCTTGATGCAAGAGATCCTGGACTTGCTGGATACACCGCTTTTTTCATTGGTGGAAAAAGAGGGAGAAGTCACTCTGAGCCTTCTTCCAGAACCAAATCCGATCAGTACTCACTCTGATCCAATCACCGCAGTCAACGAGCTTTTCTACAAAGCCTTGGTTATCGGCACCTTCGAAAAAGAGAAAAATCAACTCCTAAAAGGATACACTGACCAACTCAAGAAAACCGAGTCCTACCTCAAAAAATCCTCAGAAAAGCTGGAAGAGTTGAAAAACACACCTCCTCCTTCCCAATTGGCAGATGTAATCATGGCTAACCTTCACCAATTCACGGAAGGAGTTCAGCAAGTGGAATTGGAAAATTTCTATACCGGATCGATGGTGAAAGTCAGCCTAAAACCCAATCAAAAGCCTCAGGACCTGGCAGAATCCCTGTATCGAAAATCAAAAAATCGACAATTAGAACTCGATCAACTCGAAAAAACCATTCAGGCAAAACGGGTTTTAGAAACTGAATTGAAAGAAAAGCTTCAAGCACTGGGTGAAGTGAGGGATTTCAGAGGGCTGAAAAATTTTCAAAAAACCCACAAGGAGGACATCCGGGACAAGAAAGACGCGGAAAGCTTGCCCTTTAAGGTATTTGAATATGAAGGGTTCACCATTTGGGTGGGTAAATCAGCCAAGGACAATGATGAAATGCTACGGGGCTTTGCCCGAAAAGAGGACATTTGGATGCATGCCAGACAGGCTGCTGGCTCACATGTAATCATCAGGATGAGAGGAATGACGGTAGTCCCTCAAAGAGTCTTGGAAAGAGCTGCTCAGTTGGCTGCCTTTTATTCCAAACTCAAATCAGACACACTCGCCCCGGTGATGTACACCGAAGCCAAATACGTGAGAAAAGTCAAAGGTTCTGCACCTGGATCCGTCATGGTAGATCGGGAAAAAGTAATCCTCGTCAGCCCAATAGGACCTGATCAAGAAACTGCCGCTAAGAAATAGCTTAGTAGGATCTCGGTGGGAGTGGCGGACCTAGGGATATTTTTTTGAATCCATGAAACAACACCACAGTACCTACTATACCCGTAGCTCCCCCAACATAAAGTAAAGTCTCCCCTAATTCAGGTTTTGTCCCCAAAAGCTGACCACCGATGATGGTGACGGTATAGCCCAAAGTTGCCACAAGAATTCCACTTTTAAGCTGCTTTTGGGACTGATGCAGATTAAGTTGGACTTGATACAAGTCTGCTTCCAGACGGGTAAGCGATTTTTTAAGCGAGTCATAGGAAGGATATTCTTGAGCAAAACCTTTCTGACTTACAAAAAAGGAGAATAGCAATCCCCAAAAAACAACTTTCATTTCTTTACTGATTGATCCAAGATTTAAACTCACTCACTTTTTCTCTTGCCACGATCAGCTGATCATCTGACTTGGCATTGAGGGATATGGCAAGTCTGCCATTGACATAGGGGCGCATTTCAATCAGGTAATCCAAATTGATGATCACTGATCGATTTATTCTGTAGAACTTATTGGGGTCGAGCAGGTCCTTTTCCAGTTCATTGAGCGAATGATCCACGATATGCTTCTGAGAAGAACCAGATTCGATCAGAAAAGTCACTCCATCTTCTGCAAAAAAATACGCTGCTGAATCAGCAGGAATAAAACACAATCGATTACCTGACCGGGTCAAAAATCGTTTTTTGAAGTTTTTTTGCGCGTATTTCCCCAAAAACTCCTCTACAAATTCCTTGGAAATGGAGGAGGCTGTACCTTCTTTGGAAAGTGTCCTGAACTTCTCGATTGCCCGGATCAAACGCTCCTCCTGAATAGGTTTCAAAACATAATCAATGCAATTATGCTCAAAAGATTGCAAGGCATATTGATCAAAAGCTGTAATAAAAATAATTGGCACTTTCACCTCTACATCTTTGAATGCATTGAAGCTCAAGCCATCTGCCAAGTGAATATCACATAGGATAAGATCATAAGACGCTTGCATTATCAATGCACTTTTAAGGTCTTTCACCGTCTGGATAGGTTCTTCAAAGGTCCAGGTAGGATAATTTTTCTGAAGAATAGACCTGATTCGGGCCTGTGCTAGCGGTTCGTCCTCAACTAAAAGTAAATTCTTGTACATCGATCAAAGGAATTTCTACCAGAAAATGATCCGATTGATTTTCAATCCGGATAGGTTGATTAAGAAACTTGTAACGATCGGATATGTTTTGAAGCCCTATGCCGGTGGATTCATCTACGACGGGTTTGATTTGCTTTTTATTCCAGATTTTAAGCACTTTTCCTTCCGAGTAGATCCTGACTTCCAATGGTTCTTTTTGGGTAAAGTAATTGTGCTTCACAACATTTTCCACCAGCAACTGAAGGACTGCAGGAGGTACTAGCAACTCGTTGAATTTAGGATCAATGGTAACCTTAAAGCTAATCGACTGGTCAAACCGAATAGAAAGCAATTCCAGGTAGTTTTCCAGAAAAAGGAGTTCCTGTTCCAACCTCACCAACTCATTAGTACGATTGTTAAGGATATATCTGTAAATCTCACTTAGCTTTTGCAGGTAGCGGTCTGCAAGCTCCACATCTTGGTGTATGAGTACCGAAAGGGCGCTGAGATTATTGAAAAAGAAATGGGGATTGAGATGTGAATTGATAGATTCTAATTTTGCCTCAGAGGTCAGAGAGCGGAGCTTTTCCGTCTCGACTGCTTTTTGTTTTAGCTTTTCGCTAAAGAAATAAATGGCATTGACCGAATTGAGAAAGAGGTTGATGCGCGAAGTAAATGCCAGGGTGAGCAGAAAATTTTGAAGTGAGAAGGAAAATGGTCCTCCAAGAATAGTCCCTGAGATTTCCGAAGAAATAAATGAAAGAAACACCATGCACAAAGCACTGCTCCCAAACTGTAACATAAGCGGGTGGAACTTGGTGTTTTTACTCAAAAAGTAATGCTGGATGCCCCAGTTAATCATCCAAACTGATAAGCACAGCATGAGAATAAGAAAAAAAAGCGGTGTGGCTTCGAGTTTGGCTGCAAAAAGACGATCCCCATCCAAAAAATAGATGTTCAGGAAGGAGTAAACTCCCAAGCCTGTAGCAAATGCATACCTATTTTTAATATTAAACATCTCGCCCCTCCTATCCTGGTTTAACTGATATATCGTGAAGAGCAAAGGGCGAAAAATTTCCGCCCTTTGCATTGAATCTGTATTTATTTGGTCAGTTAGAGAGTAGGCAACAGCACTCCATCTATCACATGAACGACTCCATTTTCGATTGCGACATCAGCTACAATCACATTGAACGTATTGCCTGCTTTGTCGGTCACGGTTACGTTATTGCCTGTTCTCGTCACCCGTAAGGTTTCTCCAGCTAAGGTAGGAACATCCTGAGCTCCTGAAGCCAAGTTAAATGAGAAGGCAGTAGCAGGCACCACATGGAAGCCAAGAACTTTCGTTACTGCAGGGGCTCCTAGCGTATTGATCATTTCCTGTAATGAAGCAAAGCCCAATTTCTGGAGCAGATTGGCAAATGCCTGATTGGTTGGGGCAAAGACCGTCATGGCTTGTTGATTGAGCAAAGTGTTACCCAATCCAGCTGCGGTAACTGCTTGAAGCAAGACGGTCAGGTTTGCTGCCTGGGCAGCTTCCACCACATTTGGAAGATCTATCGTAGGAAGCAAAACTCTATCGATCACGTGAACCACTCCGTTTGCTATCGCTACATCAGCAGCAACTACATTGGCTGTGTTCCCAGCTGCATCACGGACACGGACAGTAGATCCTGATTTGGTTACCGTAAGCGATTGACCTGCCAGAGTGGTAAAGGTATTGGTAGCTCCCAGCTCAAACGAGAAAGCTGCAGCAGGTACCACATGGAAACCAAGAACTGTCTGGAGATTCTTGATTCCTCCAATCTTAGCAACCAATTGATTCAAATTAGCTGCACCAAAAGCCTGAAGAGCTGCCGTAAATGCTGCATTGCTAGGGGCAAACACCGTCATCTGAGGAGTATTGAGCAGCGTATTTCCCAAACCAGCAGCAGTCACTGCATCAAGTAAGGTGGTCAAACCTGCAGACTGAGCAGCTTGAACTACAGTAGGAAGTCCGAGATTTGGAAGCATCATACCATTGATGACGTGTACGACGCCATTGGAAATTTCGATATCAGCTGCTACCACCTGAGCAGTTCTGCCCAATTGGTCTTTTACTGTCACTGTATTTCCTGATTTTTCTACTGTAATACTCTGTCCTGATAAAGTCTGGAAGGTATTGGATGCAGAAAGAGAAGAAGAAAGCGCTCTAGCAGGTACCACATGGAATCCAAGTACTTTCTCCAAGTTTGCTGGACCACCGATTTTAATGACTAACTCATTTAAATCTTTTGCTTTAAAAACTGTCAATGCTGCGGCAAATGCTTCATTGGTGGGAGCAAATACGGTGATATTAGGAGCCGAAAGTAGGGCATTTGGCAAGCCTGGGACCGCCGTCACCGCGGTCAACAAAGTGGTTAATCCTGCATTGGTAGCCGCTTCCACCAAGGTTGGCTTAGGCAACTGGATCGAAGGAATCAACACGCGGTCAATGACGTGAACTACGCCATTTTCAATCTGCACGTCTGCCTGGATCACTCGAGCCACATTACCCGCAGCGTCTGTCACAGTCACTGAACCTGGAGTGGATGTCACTCTCAATTGCTGTCCTGCAAGGGTGGTGAACAGGTTATTTTCATTAAGGTTTCTGGAGAAAGCTACCGCTGGAACTACGTGGAATCCAAGAACAGTTTGTAAGTTTTGAACTCCTCCTAATTTGGCAACCAATTCATTAAGATCCCTTGCCTTAAACTGGGTTAAAGCATTTGCGAAAGCATCGTTGGTAGGTGCAAATACCGTAATGGCATCCTGACTTTGAAGGGTAGCTTCTAGACCTGGAATCGCCCTCACCGCAGTTACCAAGGTAGTTAGACCCGCCTCATTGGCAGCCTCTACGAGCGTGGGAAAAGGAATCGGACCTTGATAATCATCGCTACAAGAAAGGATCGTGAAAAAAAGCGATCCCATGAGAAGGAATTTGAACAGTTTTGTCATAGTTAAATTGGATTAGTATATCGCTTTAACTAAGACTATCCAGCTTAGATTTAGAACGCTTGCTAAACTGTCAAAAAAAAAGGATGAACCGTATGATTCATCCTTTGAACTGTAAAGAAGTCTTGGGCAGAAAATTAATCTACTACATGAATTTTCAGCATGTTTGTTTTTCCTTTCTCCTTGAGAGGCATGCTGGCTGTATTGATGATTACATCCCCTGAGACTACATGTCCGTCACTTTTAAGTGTGTTTTCGATGTCTTCAAAAGTAGCATCAGTAGAGACTTGGCTTTCATAATAATAGGCTCTCACCCCCCATACCAAAGACATTTGAGTAAGTAACTTTTGATTTCGAGTGAAGACGAAAATACTGGCAGAAGGTCTGTGAGAAGCCAGCCTAAAACCGGTAAAACCGGAAGTGGTGATCCCAACAATGGCTTTTGCTTTCACATTTCGGGAAAGTCTGGAAGCCATCAGTATCAAGTTGTTGCTCAGGAAGGTATCATTACTCTCATCGATCTTGTAGAGGTTATGATAGATGTCGGCATTTTCCTCCAGATAGGTAATGATGCTGGTCATTGCTTTCACAGCATTGACAGGATATTTACCTGAAGCTGTCTCAGCGGAAAGCATTACGGCATCTGCTCCATCCAAAACCGCAGTGGCCACGTCGTTGGTCTCCGCACGGGTAGGTCTAGGATTTTGGATCATACTTTCCATCATCTGGGTAGCGATGATGACCGGTTTACAAGCGACTTTACACTTTTCTACCATTTTCTTCTGCCAAAGGGGTACAATCTCCATGGGAACTTCCACACCCAAGTCACCTCTGGCTACCATGATGGCATCTGTCGCTTCAATGATAGAATCGATATTTTCGAGGGCTTCAGGTTTTTCGATTTTGGCTACGATTTTACAATGCTTTCCAGCAGCCTGAATACGGTTTCTCAAATCATGGATATCCTCAGCGGATCTCACAAATGACAACGCAATCCAATCCACATCCTGTTCCAAGCCGAAGTATAGATCCTCAATGTCCTTTTCTGTAAGAGAAGGGGCAGATACCTTGGTATTTGGCAGGTTGATTCCTTTTCTTGATTTCAAAATACCACCGTGAATGACAGTACAGTTCACATTTTTCCCATCTGTATCATTGACTACTACTTCGAGATTACCATCGTCAATGAGGATATGCTCTCCAGTCTGAACGTCTTGAGGTAGATTTTTATACACAGTACTTACAAGACTGGAAGTACCTACTACAGGATCGTTGGTAATAGTGATTTTATCACCAGGTTTGATTTCAACTCCATTGTTTTCAACTTCTCCAACCCGGATTTTAGGTCCTTGCAAATCTTGAAGTATACCGAGATTGCAGTTTAATTCTTTATTTACCTGACGGATGATTTTGATTACTTCTTGATGTACCTCGTGACTTCCATGAGAAAAATTCAGTCGAAACACATTGGCACCGGCCAGCGCAAGACTTTTAATCATTTCGTAATTGTTGGAAGCAGGGCCTATTGTAGCCAGAATTTTTGTTTTCTTAAAGGGTAATTGGCTCATCGGGTCTTAATAAGTTAATAGGTTTTCTTTTGATTTTAATTTTGAAACATCAATGCGTACCACGCTTTGAATATGGGGATTTTTTGAAAGGTGATCTACAAATGTATGAATACTGGTTTGTTCTGTTTGGTCTTGGACCAAAAGGAAATAGTCCATGTTTTTCAGTTCAGGGATCAAATATGCCAATTGCTGAGAAGAATTTAGCGCTTTATTTTTCAGGAGCTGAATAAAACCGTGGGGTAAAGAAAGGAAATATTGAGAAATTTCCATTCGGGCATTGGAGATAAACTCAAGCTCCAAGTCTTTTGCCTTTGCCAGTTTCAAGTCCATTTCCTGATTGATCAGCCACGCCATTTTATAGTCCTTTACCGGAGAAACAAGCCCCAGGAGTTCAAAATCAAAGGTAGGTTCAATGAATAATTTAGCCTTCTTCATACAGGAAGAAATGTGATCAAGGCAAAGTTAGAAATTAAAATGAAGGAGGCCGAACACAGCAAACGCACAAAATTTACTTCTGCCTTTTCTTTGCCAATTAGGCATTAAATATATTTCTTTGCGGAGTGTTATTAACTAAACTGATCACAAAATGTCTGAAATTGCACAAAAAGTAAAGGCCATCATTGTAGACAAACTTGGCGTAGAAGAGTCTGAAGTGACTATGGAAGCAAGCTTCACCAATGATCTTGGTGCCGACTCTCTGGATACTGTGGAATTGATCATGGAATTCGAAAAAGAATTCAATATCTCAATCCCAGACGATCAAGCTGAGCAAATCGGTACTGTAGGCCAAGCCATTACCTACTTGGAGGCTAACGTAAAATAAAACCATCTAAATTCATTTTATGAATTTAAAAAGAGTTGTTGTAACGGGTATAGGTGCCCTCACACCAATAGGAAACACCAAGGACGAATTCTGGCAAGGATTAGCTAATGGTGTGAGTGGCGCTGCGCCTATTACTCGTTTCGACGCTTCACTTTTCAAGACCCAGTTTGCTTGCGAAGTCAAGAATTTTGATGTGGAAAAATTCATTGACAGAAAAGAAGCAAGAAAAATGGATGGATTTACCCAGTATGCTATGGTAGCCACTGATGAGGCTATCTTGGATTCCGGGTTGGATCTGGAAGCTATCGACAAATCCCGCGCAGGAGTTATCTGGGGTTCAGGTATCGGAGGTCTTAGGACTTTCCAAGAAGAAGTCACCGATTTTGCCAAAGGTGATGGAACCCCAAGATTTAATCCCTTCTTTATTCCTAAAATGATTGCCGACATCTCTGCCGGCTTCATTTCCATCAAGTATGGTTTCAGAGGTCCAAACTTTGTAACCGTTTCCGCTTGTGCATCTGCCACCAATGCCTTGATAGATGCGTTCAATTATATTCGTCTAGGTAAAGCTGATCTATTTATCAGCGGAGGTTCAGAAGCTGCTGTAACTGAAGCTGGAATTGGTGGATTCAATGCGATGAAAGCACTTTCTCAACGAAATGAATCTCCGGAAACTGCCTCAAGGCCTTTCGATAAGGAAAGAGATGGTTTCGTGTTGGGTGAAGGTGCCGGTGCATTGATTCTTGAAGAATTAGAACACGCCAAAGCGAGAGGTGCAAAGATTTATGCTGAATTGGTAGGTGGTGGTATGACTGCTGATGCCAATCACATTACCGCACCTCATCCGGAAGGTTTGGGAGCAAGCAGCGTCATGCAGATCGCATTGGAAGATGCGGGACTGCAACCTGAAGCGATTGACTATATCAACGTACACGGTACTTCTACCCCATTGGGAGATGTGAGTGAGACCAAAGCAATCCAAAAAGTATTTGGAGAGCATGCCTACCAGCTCAACATCAGCAGTACTAAGTCCATGACAGGTCACTTGCTTGGTGCTGCAGGAGCAATTGAAGCGATTGCTTGTATCCTGGCAATTCAAAATAGTCTGGTACCTCCTACGATCAATCACTTCACCGATGATGAATCGTTTGACCCTAGATTGAATTTGACATTCAACAAAGCGCAGGAAAGAGAAATCAACTATGCGTTGAGTAATACCTTTGGATTTGGTGGGCACAACTGCTCCGTCATTTTCAAAAAATACAATTGAGCAGAGTGAAACTCCTTCAAAAACTAGGACTCCACACTCTCTTCTTTAACTCAAAGGACAAAAGGCTTGCAACCTCGATCAAAATGATCACGGGTCGCAAGCCTTTAAATTTATCCGTCTATCGACTTGCACTTACTCCAGCTGGACTTGGAGAGGAATCACACAAAGGCTTTAGAATATCCAATGAGCGTTTGGAATTTTTAGGAGATGCCGTTCTCGGCGCGGTGATTGCCGAACACCTATTTAAAAAATACCCATATCGGGATGAAGGATTCCTGACAGAAACACGATCTAAACTGGTCAATCGAGAAACGCTCAATGATATTGGAATTAAAATTGGCTTAAAGAAAACCTTAGAACTGGTTATTGAAAGCCGGCAGTTTACCGGTAATAAATCCCTCTACGGAGATGTCCTTGAAGCCTTTTTGGGAGCCGTTTACCTAGATCGTGGGTATCATTTTTCCAAAAAATTAATTTTGCAACGAATCCTCATTCACATGGATTTGGAAGGGATGATTACCACAGTCTCCAATTACAAGAGTAAGATCATCGAGTGGTCTCAAAAGGAAAGTAAACAAGTGGAATACCGAGTCCTTCAAATTCACGGCAACCAAAGGTTTAAAGAGTTTGTTGTAGAGCTGGTAGTGAATGGCGAAGCAATTGCCCAAGGAAAGGGACCGAACAAGAAGAAAGCCGAACAAGAGGCTTCTAAACATGCTTGCGAAATCCTCCACATTTCTATTTAAAATCAACTACTCGAAGGAATTACCAAAAATGGCTGCTCTAAAAATTGCCGGTGCAACGGTCAATCAAACTCCTCTGGATTGGACAGGAAATCTAAATCGGATCATCCAAGCCATAGATCAGGCAAAATCCGATGGAGTTGAAATCCTTTGCTTTCCCGAACTATCCATCACTGGGTATGGGGCAGAAGATCTTTTTTTAAGCTATTGGTTCCCTCAAAAAGCTGTTTCCCAACTCGAAAAACTTGTTCCCTATTGCAACGAAATCACCGTCGCAGTGGGATTGCCTTTCCGAATCGACGGTTTGGTTTATAATACCATGGCTGTAATTGAAAAAGGAGAGATCCAGGGAATCGTAGCCAAACAATTTATGGCCATAGACGGCGTTCATTACGAGTTCCGATGGTTTACCCCTTGGCCTGCCAATCAGGTGATCGAAGTAGAGATCGCCGGAAAAAAGGTCCCATTTGGGGATTTGACATTTCATCACAAAGGCGTCCATTATGGCTTTGAAATCTGCGAAGATGCTTGGAGAGGAAAGGTTCGACCTGGCTATAGACTATGCGACCGAAAAGTCGACCTGATATTTAACCCAAGTGCTTCCCATTTTGCCATGGGAAAAACCATGGAGCGAAAGGAATTGATCGAAAAGAGTTCATCCCTTTTCAACTGCTACTACTGCTATGTCAATCTCCTCGGAAATGAAGCCGGCAGGATGATTTTTGACGGGGAAATTCTTTTGGCAAAGGAGGGAAAACTCCTTTCCAGAAATCAATTGCTATCCTTTCAGGATTATCAGGTTCTTTCATTTTCCCTCGAAAACAAAACCCAACATCTTGCCCCAATCCAACCCAAGGAGTGGGAATTTGCCCAAGCTTCCGCATTGGGACTTTATGACTATTTAAGAAAGAGCAAAAGCAAGGGTTTTGTGCTTTCGCTCTCTGGGGGGGCTGATTCTTCTTCCATCGCCGTCCTCGTGGCTGAAATGGTGAGAAGGGGAATTCACGAATTGGGTGTAGAAAAATTTGTAGAAAAATCTGGAATCCATCTTCGTCATAGTTCCGAAAATCCGGAAAAGGAACTGGTCAATCAATTGCTGACCACTGCCTACCAAGGGACTAGAAATTCATCTGACGACACCTTTCAATCTGCAAAAACACTTGCAGAAAGTCTGGGAGCACAGTTTTATGCCTGGTCCATCGATGAGGAAGTAACCTCATATACGGAAAAGATCGAAGCGGCCTTGGGCAGAAAACTGACCTGGGAAACTGACGACCTTGCCCTTCAAAATATCCAAGCGCGCTCCCGTTCGCCCATCATTTGGCTACTTACCAATATTAAAAACGCCTTGCTGCTCTCCACTTCCAACCGAAGTGAAGGCGATGTCGGCTATGCCACCATGGATGGAGATACCAGTGGAAGTATCTCGCCCATAGCTGCAGTGGACAAACATTTTATCCTTCATTGGCTACAATGGGCAGAAAAAAATCTAGATAGGCCTGGACTCAGCGCTGTAAACTCCCTGACACCAACTGCAGAACTCAGACCGATCGAACGAACCCAAACAGATGAAAAGGACCTGATGCCCTACTCCGTGATTGTGGAAATCGAACGATTGGCTATTCGGGACAGACGATCTCCAATGGATGTATTCTTACTTTTGAAGGAAGAATTGAATATTGAAGAAAGTCTCTTGAAAGAATATATTAAAAAATTCTTCCGACTTTGGTCACGCAATCAATGGAAGCGGGAGCGATTGGCCCCTTCTTTCCATTTGGATGAATTCAATGTCGATCCTAAAACCTGGTACCGATTCCCGATCCTTTCGGCAGGCTATCAGGAAGAATTAGAACTATTAGATCACCTCTAACCTGAAAATTATGCTTTCTTTTTTCCTTAGCTACATCGTATGGGATCCAAGTCCTGCTGTATTTGATGGATTTGATCGACTGAGATGGTACAGCTTACTGTTTGCGCTTGGGTTTATCATCTCCCAGCAGTTTATGGTTTACTTTTTCAGAAAAGAGGGGCAAAATGAAAACTTGGTGGACAAGCTGACCATCTACATGGTCTTGGCTACCATCTTGGGTGCGAGATTGGGCCACGTGCTTTTCTACGAACCTGAAAAATACCTCAGCAATCCCATAGATATTTTGAAAGTCTGGGAAGGCGGATTGGCCTCTCATGGAGCTGCTATCGCGATTCTGTTTGCACTGTGGTTGTATTCCAAACGAACTCCGGGTCAAAGCTACCTGTGGGTAGTGGATCGAATCGTAATAGTAACAGCCATGACGGGCGCAATGATCCGTATGGGCAACCTAATGAACTCTGAGATCGGAGGAAAAGATACTGGGACTGACTCCGGAATCGTGTATGCCAGAGACACAGAAGATGTGCTTGAAGCGCTAAAAGTTCCGATTGTATCAATCGAGGCTTACAAACCATTAGATCGGAACAATGAGCTGCAAGGAAACGGGGTGGTTCCGGTGAACTTTGATCTGGTAATTTCCAAAGGTAGCTTTACGAAAGACGACCTGAGTGGCATTCTAGCCCAGGATATTAAATATGCGCTGACGCGATTCAATTCATCCAAAGAATACCTCGCCGAACCGGTGGAGATTCCTTTAAACTTTGAGATCGTGGAACGTCCAAGCGACTACCTGGTGACCGTCAAAACTTTTGGAAGGGCGAAATATCCAACTCAGATTTATGAAGCAGCCTCTTACTTCGTGATTTTCTTGGTGTTGCTTGGCCTTTGGGTGAAGTATAAATCCAGATTGCCGGAAGGGCTTCTACTTGGATTGTTTTTGATTTCCGTATTTGGGATGCGCTTCGTTTGGGAATTTTTCAAGGAAGTCCAAGTGGATTTTGAGCAGTCTATGCAGTTTAACATGGGACAGCTTCTGAGTATTCCACTGGTCCTTATTGGGGTGGTATTGATTGGCCTAGCGCTAAAAAAAGGGTTTAAAGAAGTGAAAAATTAAGGGACAGGATCGTGGCCATGTCCTCCCCAAGGATGACATCGGCCTATTCTTTTGAATCCCAGGATCCCTCCTTTTATAGGGCCATGTTTTAATATCGCCTCTTTCATATATTGACTGCAAGTGGGTGTATATCTACAACTGGCTGGGAAAAGTGGAGAAATCAGGTATTGATAGACCAACACTGGAAATATGGCTATCTTTCTTAGGTAGGTAGTAAACATTAGAGTTACCTTTTGAGCTGGGTATGCACGGATTGAACCAAATATATAACATTAGAATTCCATTGGATTCAATTTTGCGTTATTCAAAAGTCACAGTATTCCTTTTTCTATTTTTTTACCTGCATACCGTTAATGGGCAGGACACCAGTTACCAACCCATAAATCCAGCAACTCCCGAACGAATCAAAGTCAACAATATCTACATCATCGGAAATGAAAAGACCCAGAAGAACATCATTCTTAGGGAATTGGATTTTGTCACCGATTACTACTATGATTGGGAGACCTTCATGGGGATATTGAAGGCGGATGAGCTGAAGATCTACAACCTCAGACTTTTTAATGAAGTAACCATCACGCCCTTGGTCACAGGACCAGAGGAGGTCGAGATCCTGATTTCTGTCAAAGAACGATGGTACATTCTGCCTTCCCTGATCTTCGAATTGGCTGATCGAAACTTCGCTGAATGGTGGACGAACCAAAACAGAGATTGGTCGCGGGTAAACTATGGCCTAAAAGTCAATCACAGCAATGTAGGAGGTAGAAATGAAAAGTTTAGATTCTCAGGTCAATTGGGGTTTACCAAAGGATTGGACATTCTGTATTCCAAACCTTACATCGATCGTCAGCAAAAGCATGGGCTTTCCTTTCAACTTACCTACGCCGATCAGCGGACTATTCCGATCAAGTCACGATTTAACAGACAGGTCTTTTTCACAAATGAAAACGAGGATGTCTTGCGAAAGAATTTCTCTTCGGCCCTTCGATATACTTTCCGAAGAACGTTTTACAATTTCCATTTGATGACCTTTGGATTCAGTCGTACATGGGTCAATCCAGAAGTTTTTGAACAGAGTCCGACTTATTTTAGACATGAAGGAAATGAACTCAATTACCTCTTTTTCCAATATTCCTTCCGTCATGACAAGCGGGACAATATCGCATACGCTACCTCAGGCGAGCTTTTACAACTTACTGGAACAAAATATGGATTGCTTCCAAAAGAAGACTTGAATGAACTGGAGTTAAATCTGATTGCAAATCGGTATGTTCCCCTCAGCGATCGTTGGCATGTAGCGACAGGCCTCACAGCCTCTTGGTTTTTGGGAGCAAATCAACCCTATACCTTGGTGAGAGGCATTGGCTATAACCCAAATTTTATCAGAGGCTACGAACTCAATGTGATCGAGGGGCAGCAGCTGTATGTCCATAAAAACAGCATCCGATACAAGCTGATGGATGTTTCTGTAGATCTATCCAGGTATTTGCCTTCAGATCAGTTTAACACCCTGCCATTCAAAATGTACTTCAGTGGCAATTTTGACCATGGAAAGGTGGTAGATCGAAACCGAATTCCAGAGAATATGCGCCTTGCCAACAAATACCTCTTTGGATACGGAGCAGGAATTGACATTGTGGGATTCTATGATTCTGTGATCCGGTTTGAGTACTCGCTTAATAATCAGGGAGAAGGGAATTTCTTCTTTAATTTTAAGGCTCCCTTTTAATTTTTAGAGAAAGCATTTTCTCTAATCGTTTTTTAGTTAAATTCCTTCAGTTTTTTCTTAAAACCTGATGAAGCGAACTGTTTTTTTGTGCTTCTGGGTCTCGGTAATCTTTTCGGCGACAGCCCAAACCGGCCCTCAAACCCAAGCCTTTGGCGCCCGAAGCCAAGGAATGGGAAACCTGAAACTGCATCAAAAAGATGCTTGGTCCTTCTTTAACAATGTCGGTGCAATGGACCGTATGGAGGAATCTGAATTTGGGGTAAGTGTCGACCAACGGTATGGAATCAAAGAACTTAGCACTTTCAGCCTGGCTGGGCTAATGAAAAGTGAAGCAGGAACTTTTGGTTTTGGAGTCAGCAGATTCGGTGGTGACCTTTTCAATCAGCAGCAACTGGGAGTGGGTTTTTCGAACACACTCGGTATTGTCAGCTTGGGTGCCAAAGTGGATTGGTTTCAAACCCAAATCGAGGGATTCGGTACGGGAAATTCAGTCTTGATTTCTATGGGTGGAGTAGCACAACTTGGCCCGGATTTTTTTCTCGGAGCCCATTTTTCCAACCTAACCCAATCCAAACTCAGCAAAAATTCAGATCAAGCCCTCCCTACCCTCGTTCAGTTGGGCGTAGGATACGTTCCCACCAAATCCCTTTCTATTTATTCAGAACTTGAAAAAGACGTAGATCTCCCAGCTGTCTTTAAGCTTGGGATTGAATACGCACTGTCAGAATGGATTCTTCTCCGCACAGGTGTCAACAGCCATCCTTCCCGATTGAGCTTTGGATTGGGAATCAGAAAAAGCAAGTTTGGGTTTGACTACGCCTATGGGCAAAACTCTGCCTTGGGAAGAACCCATCACTTTTCCCTTGGACTTAAACTTTGAGCGAAATGGGTAGAAGGTTAATCCTGTTATTGATTTTTTTCCCTTTTGGGCTTTTTGCGCAGCAGAGAGATCAACATGCGATCGACCTGGAAGCCTTTGTCGAAAGGCTTTTTCCCGTGCAGGAAGAGGACATCGACTACGAAGCCATCTATGAACTCCTTTTTCAGCTGTACCAAGATCCAATCGATCTCAACAAAACCGATGCAGAAGAACTTCAAGCAACATACTTGCTAACACCTTTTCAGATTTCCAACCTATTGGAATACAGATTAAAGAACGGACCATTACTCTCCATTTACGAGATGCAGGCCATTCCCGAGTTTGACCTGATCACGATTCAAAACCTCCTTCCCTTTGTCACTGTGGGAGAAAACGGAGTCAAAACCAAAAATTTCTGGCGGAGATTGGGATCCGAAGAAAACACCTATTTACTGCTGCGTCATAGGCGAACTTGGGAAACTCGGAGAGGCTTCACTCCACCTGACACTGCGCGTAATGGCACCCTCAGCACCCGCTACCTTGGCGATCCTAATGAAGTCTACCTGCGTTTCCGAACACAGCGATCGAGGGATTTCAGCATAGGATTCACCCTCGAAAAAGACGCGGGAGAGCAGTTTATCTGGGACAGAAAAACTTCCCGCTATGGATTCAATTTTGTGTCATTTCACCTCATGCGCCAAAACATAGGCAAATGGAAAACCATTGCCTTGGGAGATTTTCAGGCCAGTTTTGGGCAAGGATTGGTATTTGGGGCGGGATATTCTTTGGGAAAAGGGGCCGAAACGGTGCCCACTGTCCGCAGGAGTAGCCGCGGAATCCTTCCATACAGCGCTTCGCTTGAGTTTGGTTTTTTCCGCGGATTGGGACTCACCCGTCAATTCCGAAATTGGCAGAGTACCCTTATCGTATCCAATGCCCCAAGAGACGGTAGATTGAGTACCACTTTGGATAGCTTAGAGAATACATCCAGCTTTCTTACCAGCCTACCTCAGACCGGGCTTCATCGCACTCCCAGTGAACTCAGCACCAAAAGCCAACTCAGCGAACTCAATCTAGGTGGTAATCTGACTTACAATTCAAGACAGGGAAAATGGTCAGCAGGAGCCAATTTCCTACACACGGAGTTTAGTAATCCTTGGATAAGGGAGGCAACGGTTTACAACACCTTTGAATTTTCTGGAAAAACCAACCAGGTTGCCAGTCTGTATGCGCATTACAATTGGAAGAATTTTTTCCTTTTTGGGGAATCTGCCTATTCCAAAAGCGGAGGAAATGGTACCGTCCTCGGATTTGTCAGTAGCCTGAGCAAAACGGTGGACTTCTCTCTTCTTTGGAGAAACTATGACCGGGATTTTCACAGCTTTTATTCCTCCGGATTTTCTGAAAACACCCGACCAATCAATGAGCGGGGAATTTACATGGGACTCCAGATTAGACCCACCAAAGCTTGGCGATTCAATGCCTACTACGATTCCTTCCAGTTTCCTTGGCTTAAGTTTCGGGTTTATTCTCCCTCCAGCGGATTTGAATGGCTAGCCCGACTCAGCTTTCAACCCAGGAGAAATCTCATGGCCTTTGTTCAAATAAGACAGGAAGAAAAAGAAAGAAATCTGCCTAACTCCGGAGAACCCTCCCTTCCTTTTCTCCTTGCCCCCGTCCAAAAAATCAATGCCACCCTAAACCTGGAGTCCCAGCTCACACCCAACCTGTTTTTGAGATCAAGAATCCTTTGGAGCCGAGTGGAAATCGAGCAAACAGTCCACTCCGGACTGATGGTGCTTCAGGATGTACAGTTTGGAAAGGAAAAATGGAGACTCACTGGACGAATGGCGCTTTTTGATACCGATGATTTTGACAGTCGGCTGTATGCATTCGAAAACAATGTATTGTGGACATTTGCTATCCCTGCCTTTTCGGGAAGAGGAATACGCAATTACCTAGTCGGGCAATATCAAATCAGTCCAAAACTCACTGCCTATCTGAGAATTGCCCGAACTAGATACACCGATCGGGAGGAAATCAGCTCGGGCCTGCAGACCATCACGGGAAACAAGCAAACCGAAACCTCCCTACTCTTGAGGTATTTCTTCCGGTGATTTTTCCATTAATGGGTAGTCGTAAGAGGCGGGATTTTGATAATTTGTCAAAAAAAGAAAACCACCCCATGAAAAACTGTACCCTCTCGTTAGTTTTTCTTCTCCTTTGGTCTGTATCAGGTTCTGTTTGTGCGCAGGACTTCAGCAAAATGACCAAGAAAGAAGGCTTCGTACCATTCTATCTGGATGAGGAAAAAGGCAAAATCTACCTCGAAATCCCCTTTTTCGATCAGGAATTTCTTTATGTCAATTCCCTGACAGCAGGTGTGGGCTCCAATGACATCGGTCTGGATCGGGGCCAGCTTGGCGACACCCGTGTAGTCGAATTCAGAAAGACGGGAAACAAAGTCCTGATGGTTCATAAAAATTATGACTACCGTGCCTACACTGACAATCCCTACGAGGCCAAATCCATCCGAGACGCCTTTGCTGAGTCTGCACTTTGGGGTTTTGAAGTGGCCAAAATGGAGAATGGAAAAATCTATGTGGATGGCACCAACTTTTTCCTTCAGGATGCGCATGGCGTGGGAGAAACTTTAGCAAGATCCCGCCAAGGCACCTACCGAGTGGATGCCAGCCGATCAGGACTCTACTACCCCACTACCAAAAACTTTCCGAAAAACACGGAAATCGAAGCAACTGTAACCCTCACTGGGACAGGCGCAGGAGCTAATCTCAGATCGGTTACCCCTACTCCGGAAGCTGTCACTGTACGTATGAGGCATTCGTTTATCGAGCTTCCTGACCTGTATGCCAAGCGGGCATTTGACCCTAGAGCAGGTTACTTTTTCATCAGCTACCAAGATTACACCACACCAATTGATCAGCCTTTGGTGAAACGGTTTATTTCCAGACATCGCTTGGAGAAAAAAGACCCTAGTGCTAAAGTCTCTGAAGTCGTAGAACCAATCGTTTATTACCTCGATCGAGGCACACCGGAGCCTGTGGCTTCTGCACTGATCGAAGGTGGCAATTGGTGGGCCCAGGCCTTTGAAGCGGCAGGATTCAAAAATGCTTTCCGAGTGGAGCTCGCTCCCGAAGGATTGGATCTGCTGGATGTACGCTACAACGTAATCCAATGGGTACACCGCTCGACTAGAGGCTGGTCCTACGGTTCAAGCGTGAGAGATCCCCGCACAGGGGAAATCCTCAAAGGTCATGTTTCTTTGGGATCACTCCGTGTACGCCAGGATTACCTGATCGCTCAGGGATTGATCCAGCCTTTTGAAGAAGGAAAACCTGCTGATCCGAGATTGATGGAAATGGCCTTGACTAGACTCAAGCAGCTTTCTGCTCATGAAATTGGTCATACTATTGGCCTTGCCCACAGCTACGCCACTTCTGCCAATGAGCGATCTTCGGTAATGGACTACCCTCACCCGGTGATTACTGAAGACGCAAAAGGCAACTTGGATTTCAGCAATTCTTACGACCTGAAAATTGGGGAATGGGACAAATTGGCGATCACGTATGGCTACGGCACACCAGAACCCGGTCAAAGTGAAGAAGAGTTTTTGGAAAAAACTCTTCAGGCGACCTATGCTGCCGGTTATGAATTTATTACAGACTCTGATTCCCGAAACCCAAGCGGCGTACATCCTCGCTCCCACCTTTGGGATAATGGCGCTTCTGCAGCAGCTGAGTTAAATCGCTTGCTTAAACTGAGAGAAAACAGGATGAAGACTTTTGGGCTAAATGCCATCAAAACCGGTGAACCACAAGCCATCCTCGAAGAAGTTTTTGTGCCACTTTACCTCATGCACCGCTATCAGCTCGAAGCCACAAGCAAGCTGATTGGTGGAGTGGACTACACCTACAAAGTGAAAGGAGACAATCAACCCCAGCAAAAATGGATTCCTGCCAAGGATCAGAATGATGCCCTAAGCGCCCTTTTGACGACGATTTCTCCTTCGCAGCTAGAAGTCCCTGCCCATGTGTTGGCTTTGATTCCGCCAAGACCTTACGGATACAGCAGAAACAGAGAAACATTCCCTGCCCGAACAGGCCCAGTATTTGACCCAATAGCTCCTGCTGAAAATGTGGTCGATGCCACATTCACCTTCCTCTTTGAATCAGGAAGAATCAACCGTGTGTACCTACAGCATCTACAGGATAACTCTCTGCCAAGCCTAGACCAAGTGCTTACCAAAACCAGCGGACAGGTCTTTTCTTCTACCCTTCCCACCGGTTTGCAAAGCGAGATCAAGCTGATGACCGAGGCCAAATATGTAGACTACCTGATTGGTCTTTCCAAAAATGCTTCCGCTTCTCAAACCGTGCGTGCGATTGTAAGAAAACACCTCAGTCAACTCGCCAAAACTCCTACAGGATCATCACCTGTCCTTCAGGCCCATCGGGAGTATTTGAATCAAAAGATCACTGCCTACTTACAACTACCTGAAGAACTCACCCCGCAACAAACCCTCAATATCCCTGATGGAGCTCCGATTGGGATGGAAGAAATGAGTTGTGATTTTGACTTTTAATAAACACCAAAAAGGCCGGCCAACACCGGCCTTTTGTTTTGGTTTTCCCTCTGTTTTTGGAAAAGAATCCTTAGCGTATTCTAATCATTGGGGTAAATTTGCCCAAGCAAAAATTCCTGCCAAATCCCGGCAGACTTCCTATCCGAATCATGCAGACTAACCCACTACTTTCTCCATTTACCACTCCATTCGAAACAGCTCCATTTCAGCACATCCAACCCGAGCATTTTCTTCCTGCCATCACAGAGGCCATTGCATCTGCCAAAAAAGAGATAGCAGAAATCAAAGCACAACCTCTTCCAACTTTTGAAAATACCATCGAAGCGCTGGATAGAAGCGGAAAGCGATTGGGGGTGATTTCGGCCATCTTTTTTAACCTAAACTCTGCCGAAACCAATGATCAGATTCAAAAATTGGCACGGGAAATCTCACCTCTCCTAACTGAGCATTCCAATGATGTATTGCTGGATCAAGAACTCTTTCAACGAGTGGCGCAGGTTTTCGCTACCAAAGAAAGCCTCCACCTGAATCCAGAACAGACCACACTATTAGACAAAACCTATAAATCCTTTGTCAGAAACGGAGCAAAACTGACTACCGAAGAAGCAGACAAACTCAGAATAATCGATCAGGAACTTGCCCAGTTGAGTCTCCGATTTGGGGAACATGTATTGGCGGAAACCAACAAGTTTGTCCATTTTGTAGATCAGGAAAGTGAACTGGAAGGACTACCCGAAGGTGCTAAAGAAGCCGCTGCTCAAATTGCAGAGGAAAAAGGCCAGCCCGGAAAATGGGCCTTTACCCTAGATTATCCTTCTTACATCCCCGTGATGACCTATGCCAAAAACAGGGAATTGAGAAAAACACTTTTCATGGCTTTCAATACCAAATCGTCCAAGGGAGACGAGCTGGATAATCAGGAAATCATTCTCAAGCTTCTCCAACTTCGAGATCAGCGAGCCAAGCTGTTGGGATTTGGCAGCCATGCGGATTTTGTGTTGGAAGAGCGAATGGCAAAAAGCCCTGCGACCGTGATGGATTTTCTTCACTCATTGCTGGAAAAGGCAAAACCTAAAGCAGAAGCAGAAGTGAAGGAAGTAGCAGAATTTGCCAAAAAACTGGATGGATTGGAATCGCTTCAAAAATGGGATTTCGCTTACTATTCCGAACTACTCAAAAAGGAAAAGTACGCCTTGGATGACGAATTACTCCGACCGTATTTCAAATTGGAACATGTAATCCAGGGAGTCTTTGAAACAGCTTCCAAGCTGTACGGACTTTCATTCAGACCCAACTCTGAAATCCCGGTTTACCATCCGGAAGTGACCGCCTATGAAGTGTACGATCAGGCTGGAGCATTTGTATCGGTGTTTTATGCTGATTTTTTCCCAAGACCTGGAAAACGAAATGGAGCCTGGATGACCTCCTACAAAGGCCAATACTTGGAAAATGGAATGGACAGCAGACCGCACATTTCCATTGTCTGCAACTTCACCAAACCGACTAAAACCAAACCTAGTCTGCTGACCTTTAATGAAGTCACGACATTATTCCACGAATTTGGACATGCACTGCATGGCATGCTAGCCAAGGGAACTTATGAGAGTCTATCCGGCACCAGTGTGTTTTGGGACTTCGTGGAGCTTCCTTCGCAGATCTTTGAAAACTGGTGCTATGAAAAAGAATGCCTGGACCTCTTTGCCACTCATTATGAGACAGGGGAACCTATTCCTAGCGAGTTGATTGAAAAAATCAAAATTGCTGCAAACTTCCAGCAAGGCTACATGACGGTGAGGCAGCTGAGTTTTGGACTCTTGGACATGGCCTATCACAGTCAAAATCCTGATACAATTCAAAGCATCCGGGAATTTGAACAGGAAGTGATGAGGAAAACAGACTTACTTCCGAAGGTTGAAGGAACTATGGTGAGTACCAGTTTTTCCCACATCTTCCAAGGGGGCTATTCTTCCGGATACTACAGCTATAAGTGGGCCGAAGTACTCGATGCAGATGCTTTTGAGCTATTTCAGGAAAAAGGTGTGTTTGATCCTGAGACGGCACAGTCTTTTGCAAAAAATATACTTTCTGCCGGAGGAAGTGAGCATCCTTCCATATTGTATAGAAGATTCCGCGGCAGAGATCCCAAACCTGAGGCTCTCTTGAAAAGAAGTGGATTGCTAAATGCTTAACTTGAGGGATTCGTTTTTGAAAAACTTTTGACCCTACTCTATGGAAAAGAGAACCTTTTACCTTCCTCCTTATCTCAAAGCACTGACCGTGATGTTGTTTATCATCGTGCTAGTGTATTTGCTGGTCATTGGTAAAAGCCTGCTGGTACCTTTATTTATGGGAGGTTTTTTTGCGGTTCTTTTCACACCTTTGAGTAATTGGTTGGAAAACTATCGAGTGCCCAGGGTCGTCACCGGCGTAGTTTCGCTTCTGCTAATGATCGGGATCGTGGTTGGCTTGGTCAGCTTTATCATTGCCAATGTGGTAAGTTTTGCCAATGATTTTGAAAATGTATCCGATCGTCTGACGAGTATCTTAATCCAACTTGAAACTTGGCTCGCGAGCTCGTTTGGCGTGAATGAAAAGCTGGCTGAAAAATTCAATTCAGAGGTAATTTTAAATTACATCAATGAAAACAGCAGTAGCATTTCAGCTTTTGCATTGAATGCCATTGGATCACTTACCGGGCTAATCCTGATTCCGATTTTCATGTTTTTCTTCCTTCTTTATCGGGATCATTTGACGCAAATGATGGTAAAAATTTATGCAGATAAAGATCCATCATTGGTCAAGATGAGAATCATCAGCCTACGCAAACTTGTTCAAAATTACATTTCCGGCGTAGGCAAGGTCATGGTCATCTTAGCAGTTCTTAATATTACTGCTTATAGTGTGATTGGTGTCGAGCATGCCATATTCTTTGGCCTTTTGGGAGCTATCCTGAATATCATTCCTTACATCGGGCCGCTGATCGGGGTGATACTTCCTGTGGTCTATTCATTCCTGACCATGGACAGTTTGCTTGCCCCTGTATTCGTGCTTATCTCCTATCAGGTGATTCAAACATTGGAAGGAAACTTCCTAACCCCAAAAATCGTGGGAGGCAATGTAAACCTCAATGCATTCATGACCTTTTTGGGATTATTGATCGGAGGTTCGATTTGGGGAGTAGCAGGGATGATTCTGGTGATTCCTACCATGGCTATCTTGAGGGAAATCTTCGAGCTTTCTGAATCCACACAACCCTTTGCCTTACTTTTGGGTGAAGAAAAAACCGAAACTAAACCGAGTACTTCTACTGATGAAATCGAGCATGACTAAAAAGTCACACACTGGAATGATTATAAGATTTGCGAGATTCCATGTGGCCTTTCATAATCAAATTATAATCACATGAAATTTCCGAATAAGATCGTATTGCTGGCAGCTATCTTTTGGATAAGCTGCGATAGCTTGGATGATAAAAAAGGTCGATTCCTTCTGAAAGGAAATGAAAAAATGGAGGAAAATGACCCTAAAACCGCTATTGGATTCTATCAGGAGGCCATCAGCCTAGACTCTACGTATTCCGATGCTTATTTCAATAAAGGAATGGCGCACCTGAGATTGAATCAGCTAGAGGATGCCATCGGTGATTTTTCAAAAGCAATACAATTTAAACCTGACTATTACGAAGCGCTTTTTCAAAGGGGATTGGGCTATTTGGATAACGGCGAATTTTACAAAGCGAGAGAAGATGCAGAAAAATTGATCAAACTGGATGCGGAAAACTGGAAGTCATTTTTCCTTCAGGGTCTTACTTTGGAGAAATTGAAGGACTTCCCTGCTTCTTTGGTTGCCTTTCAATCAGCTTCTCGACTTGCTCCTGAAAATTCAGACTTAATGGTCAATCAAGCCACCATTCTTTATTATCAAAAAAAATACACGGAGTCTAAGTCCGTTTTGGATGAAGCAGAAAAACTCAATCCGACCGAACCTAATCTGCACAATCTCAGATCTATGATTCTTTTTGATGAAAGAGATTATGAAAATGCATTGAATTCCGTGGAAAAGGCAATCACATTGGATAACAGGCAGGCCTATTTTTACAATAACAAGGGCCTCTATTTGCTTTTTCTGAATAATAAAGAAGAAGGGCTTGATCTAATCAATCAAAGCATTCAGATGGATCCCAAAAACCCATTTGCATTAAGGAACAAGGGAATTTACTATGTCATGACTGGGGATAAAGTATCTGCACTTTCCTACCTGACAGACTTGGCAAAAAATTATCCAGAGATGGATTTGGTAGCTGAGTATCTTGAAAAAGCTCAGGCTTTGTAGTTTTTCTCGGTAATCACCTCTTTGATTTTCTTCAGAAGCTCGGCAGCATCGATGGGTTTGGCTACAAAGCCTTCAAATCCACAGGCATCGATTTTCTCCATGATTTCAAGTTTGGCCGCAGCGGTAAGCGCAATGACGGGAATGTCGGAAAACTTCTTGATCTCCGTAGTCGCTTCAAAGCCATCCATCTCTGGCATCTGTATATCCATTAGGATACAGTCGTAAGAATTGTTTTTGACAGCTTCGACTGCTTCAAGTCCATTTAGGACTCGGTCGTAAGTGAAGCCCCATTTTTTGATAATTTTTCCCAAAACAAGGGAATTGACATCATTGTCCTCGGCCATTAGCAGATGAAGAGTATCGAATGAAATCGACTTGCTTTTCACTTCCTGAATCACCGCCAACTCCTGTTCTGCCACTTCAAATTCAAGTTCAAAGAAGAACTTACTTCCCTTACCAACTTGGGATTCCAAGGCGATGTTTCCACCCATTAGTTTGAGTAGCTTTCGCGTGATGGAAAGTCCGAGACCGGTACCTCCGTATTTGGTACTGAAAGTTGGACGAACTTGGTCAAAATCATTAAAGATCTTTTCCTGATTTTCAGGAGCGATGCCAATCCCTGAATCTTTCACTTCAAAATAGATCTTCACTTTATTCCTTACCTGACCCAATAGTTCGACTTTGACATCTACATTGCCTTCTTGGGTAAATTTCAAGGCGTTGGTGATCAGGTTATTTAGTATCTGAGAAAGTCTTGTTTTGTCTCCTTTGACAGCCAGATCCAAGCCATTGGAAAGGTGCAATGACAGTTTGTTTTTCGAATCTGCCGCATGGAAGGATAGACCTTTGATGATCTGCTCCAACAGTCCCTTCAGGTTAAGAGGATTGTGCTCAATGGTCAATTTACCAGCCTCAATTTTCTGGAAATCAAGTAGGTCGTTGATCATGATGATCAAATTATCGACCGCAAAATTGATGGTATTCAAGGCTGACTTTTGGGAGTCAGTCGGATTTTCATGGAAAAGCGAGTATACAGATCCGGAGATGGCATTGAGTGGCGTTCTCAATTCATGGCTGATCATAGAAAGGAAATCAGATTTGATTTGAGTAGCCTTTTCGGCAGCCTTTCTAGCTTCATCCAGTTTGGTTTCAAATTCTTTCTGCTTCGTAATGTCTGTCAAATAGCCATACCAAACCATGTCTCCATTTTCCATTGCCTGTGGACGAGCGGCTCCAAGCACCCAACGGTAAGGCTGTTCTTGATCACCGGATTTCACCCTAAACTGACATTGCCACGGGTCCATCTTTTTAGCTGATGCCACTGATGACATGATTACTGTAGGAAGATCCTGAGGGTGAACTTTAGAAATAGCAGAGGAAATGTCGGTAAACTGATGTATTTCTTCTTGAGAAATACCCAACACTGAATTGATTCCTTTGGAAAGGAATGAAAAATTCATTTGTCCTTCAGCATTCAGCACAAGCTGGTAAAGTCCTCCTGGAACCTGCTCGGTTAGGTTCATCAAGAAGTCACTGCTTTGCTCTAAGGTTTTTTCAAGGCTTACTTTTTCACTGATGTTTCGGAACGAAACAATGGCCTGATCACCCGAAGCTAGTTGCAACTTCTTCAGAGCGACCTCGATGGTCAGGGGATTTTCAGATTCTTCAAAGCATCGGACAGAAAATTTGGATTGATTTTTTCCGTCTTCAATTTTGCCTCTCCATTCGGACCAGCTATTATCCTCCCCAGAAAAAATATTCAATGAATTCAGGTGTTTATTGACAGATGAATCATCGAGATCAAATAAACTTTTGGCCACTTGATTGATGCTCCCTATTTCACCCCCCCAGCCTAAAATCATCATAGCCTCGGGGCATTCATCCCAGTATTTTCCTAGGACGGAAGCTTGTTCTAGCAGGTCACTTTTTTCTTTTTGATCCCAAATTACCCCCCAAACAGAAGAAGGCGATGTTTTTGGCTGAAAAATAGAATAGCTGAAGTCAAATCCAACCAAGGGAGAAAATTTACCTTCCAAGAATTGATTTTCATCCTTAGCGAAATCAAAATTTGCCAAAAAAGAAATCATCCTTTCGCAAAGGACATCTTTCTCTTTTACAGAAACTTGAAATTTTTCCAAAAGATCCGCCTCCGATAATCCCCAATTCAACTCTCTTGAATCACTGGAGTACTTAAAACTTAATGACCTGGATAAGGAAGGGACTTTGTTAATCAGGCTGGTGAGCAACGCCTCATCTTCCTGTCCGGATTTCCTTGTAGAAATATCCCGTGCAATTACAAAGAAAGATTCCTGCGTAAACTGGATTGCACATTCCAAGAGTTTATAGGAACTGTTCTTTGCCTTAAATCGGAAAGAATGAAAGATGGGTTCCAGAGATTTGGAGTGAATCTTCCATACATTTTGTAAATGTTCCAAGTCTTCTGCATGAACAAAAGAACAAAGATTGGTATTGAGCAATTCAACCGGTTCATAGCCTAAAACAGGCAAAACCATAGAATTGAGGTAGGTCAAATGGTCATGTTTTCCAATGGCTATGACATCAAGTTTGGAGGTAAAAAACTGATACGCCTCTTTTTTACTTGGCAGTCCAAAAGATTTGATTTCCTTTCCTTTGTAGAACAAAAAATAATTGGATCCACTGTCCTGAGGTAGCTCCAGCCTAAATGAATATTCTTTTTGCCCGTGGGACAATACCAATTCCTCCTTGAAAATGTAGGCATTGATGTCCAATCCCAGACCTACCAAGTTGCGATCGGTTAAAGTGTCTCCAATTTTTTCATCAAAAGCTTCATTGGTATAAAAAATAGAATAGGGGTAGGTATCATCAGCCAAAAAAACCATTTCCGATGACTCGTAAATGATTTTTTTAAATGTGCTATTGATCCCTTTATCCTGCATTTTTCAGCCTTATGTAGTGCTTTCTTTAAAATAAAAGGTTTTTCACCCTCATTTGGAAGTAAACATACAGCAAATTGTATTTCATGGCAAGTTTTTGAAATTATAAATACATTTTTTTGTAAAAAAAAATCAAATACCAAACTCTACCTGAAATGTACCGAACCAAAAATTGGAGGTATTAACCAGATTCCATTCATTGTTTGCCCACCCATATCCTAGATTTCCCTGAAGTTTTATTCTGTGTCCATTGAGATATCTGGAAAATCCCAACGCCACTTCATCACCTTGGCTTTCGTATGGTTTAATCTCATCTTCCGGTCTGACTTCAGCATATCTCAAAGCCAACTCAGATTTGGAAGAGATCATTTTGCTCAGCTGGATATTGTGCCCCTTTCCAATCCACACCACCCTAGTCGCTCCTGCCGAATTTCGAGTAATTGGATCTGGGGATTTTCTTTGAAAATATTCAGCCAAAACACCCCATCCTCGGTATTTGAACATAGCATCTGCGATCAGTACCTTCTGATCTCGTTTTGCATATAGATCAGAACCCAACTGTCCTCTTGCCCTCACTGCATTTTGATTTGAATTTAGGGTAAGGGCGAGAGATAACTTTGGTTTAGGTTCAAACTCCAAGTCACCCTCCGAGTAGTCTCCCCCATTCTTGAACTTTCCAAATGGCAAAAATTCAATTCGTCCTGTATAGCTGAGCCCATTGTCTCCCGGGGATGGATTTCTACCCTCTCCCGTGCTGACAGCACCCTTCAGTTGGTATTGAGCCTTTCCTTTGGTAGGAAGAGTATAATATGCAAAAAAGCCAAAATCACGATCTAAGGTAAAAACACCATTGGCGATAGAGCGGTCAACAAACTGAAGGTTACCAGAACTCACGACCCTTTCACGGTTTCCGGGCAATTTGGACTGCCCAAAACCCACATAAAAATTAGGATTAAAGTAATAATAGATAATTGCATCCCGTATGGGTTGAGCAAAACTACCCCCATCCAGATCCATGTCTGATTTTGAAAAACCTAACTGGATATAATACTGGATTCTGGGATTCAGTACGTAGCCATCGAGTCTTAATCGCATCCTTCTTACTCTGAAATCAGTCTGCTCAATGGATAAATCCTCTCCACTCTCAGTTCTCAATCCAAATCGATTTTGCATTCTAAACCGGAGATTGAGTTTAAACAATGAATCTTTTGAAATACTAATCCCATTTTGGACTTCCAACAAAGCCCTCTCATCAGATTCATTTTGGGCTTTTGCAGGGGTACCCACAAGGGATAAAAGGATCGAAACCGATAAGATCCGTAGGAAATTTTTCATGGGATATAATGTAAAAAAGCCGTAACGATTATTCGCTACGGCTTTTAGTTTTTTTCAATTAGATCAGGCTTTTGCTTTGATAAGATTTAAAGCACTTCCTGCTTTGAACCACTCAATTTGGCCTTCATTGTAGGTATGATTAGCTAAGATAGCTTGAGTACTACCGTCTTTATGATTGAGAATGATCTGAAGAGGCTTGCCTGGTGCAAAATCAGTCAGGCCTACAATGTCTATAGCATCATCTTCCTGAATCAACTCATAGTCAGCCGGATTGGCAAAAGTCAATGCCAACATACCCTGTTTTTTCAAGTTAGTCTCGTGAATTCTGGCAAATGACTTAACCAAAATAGCGCGAACTCCTAAGAATCTTGGTTCCATCGCAGCATGCTCTCTGGAAGATCCTTCACCATAGTTTTCATCACCCACTACGATAGACCCGATTCCTGCTGCTTTATATTGTCTTTGTGTTGCAGGCACTTCTCCATATTCTCCATTCAATTGATTTTTGACCTTATTGGTCGCATCATTAAATGCATTCACAGCACCAATAAGCATGTTATTGGAGATATTATCTAAGTGACCTCTGTATTTCAACCAAGGACCTGCCATGGAAATATGGTCTGTCGTACACTTACCTTTAGCTTTAATCAATAGCTTGAGACCCTTAAGGTCAGTTCCTTCCCACGCAGGGAAAGAATCAAGAAGCTGAAGTCTATCAGATGTCGGGCTCACCAAAACCTGAACGGAAGAACCATCCTCTGCCGGTGCTTGGTAACCTGCGTCCTCTACTGCAAAACCTTTTGCAGGAAGCTCAAGCCCTCTAGGTTCATCCAGTTTTACTTGCTGACCTTCTGAATTGGTAAGCGTATCTGTCAATGGATTGAAAGTCAAATCACCTGCAATAGCCAATGCTGTCACAATTTCCGGAGAAGCCACAAATGCGTGGGTATTTGGGTTACCGTCTGCACGCTTAGCAAAGTTTCTGTTGAAAGATGTGATGATGGAGTTTTTCTCTTGCTTTTCAGCTCCATGACGAGCCCACTGACCAATACATGGTCCACAGGCATTGGCTAAAACCACACCACCCATTTTACCGAAGGTATCCAAAAAGCCGTCGCGCTCCACTGTGAAACGAACCTGCTCCGAACCTGGAGTAATGGTATATTCTGATTTTGCATTAAGCTTCTTATCTACAGCCTGTTGAGCAAGTGAAGCTGCTCGGGAAATATCCTCATAGGAAGAGTTGGTACAAGAACCAATCAAGCCTACATCCAACTTAGCTGGCCAGCCGTTTTCTTTCACAGCAGCGGCAAACTTAGAGATTGGCCAAGCCAAATCTGGAGTGAAAGGACCATTTACGTGTGGCTCCAGCTCAGAAAGGTTAATTTCGATCACTTGATCAAAGTACTGCTCTGGGTTAGCGTAAACTTCATCATCCCCAGTCAAATGCGCAGCGATAGCGTCTGCCATGGCTGCGATGTCAGCACGACCTGTTCCCTGAAGGTAGGCGGCAGATTTTTCATCATACCCAAAAATAGAAGTGGTAGCACCAATTTCAGCGCCCATGTTACAGATTGTGCCTTTTCCGGTAGCTGAAAGCGAACGGGCACCTGCTCCAAAATATTCCACAATAGCACCAGTACCGCCTTTTACTGTCAAGATACCTGCTACTTTCAAGATCACATCTTTTGCAGAAGTCCAACCGGACATTTTACCTGTCAATTTCACACCAATCAGCTTGGGAAATTTAAGTTCCCAAGGTAGTCCCGCCATAACGTCGCATGCATCTGCACCACCTACACCGATTGCGATCATGCCAAGTCCACCGGCATTTGGGGTGTGAGAATCAGTACCAATCATCATTCCACCAGGGAACGCATAATTCTCCAGTACTACTTGATGGATGATACCTGCACCTGGCTTCCAAAATCCAATGCCATACTTATTGGATACCGAAGCCAAAAAGTCATAAACTTCTTTATTCTTATCCTTCGCCTTATTCAAGTCTTTTTCAGCCCCGATCTCTGCTTGAATCAAGTGATCGCAGTGTACGGTAGAAGGAACAGCCACTTTATCTCTTCCAGCCTGCATAAATTGAAGCAAAGCCATCTGAGCCGTTGCATCCTGCATGGCTACTCGATCAGGCTGAAAATCTACGTAAGACTTGCCTCTCGCATAAGACTGACTAGCAGGGCCTTCGGTAAGGTGGGCATAAAGAATTTTTTCTGTCAAAGTAAGCGGCTTACCTACAGCTTTTCTTGCAGCTGCGATACGCTCCGGAAACCGGGCATACACTTCTTTGATCATTTCGATATCAAAAGCCATCGTTTTGGATATTTAGGTGGATAAAAGGTTCAATTTTTCGCTCGCGAATATAGGAAAAAGAGACTGAAAAGGGAACGCTCAATTCATTCTTAAGGTTCTACCATCATTTTTTAAAAGCGCTAAATCCATTTGAAAAAATCAATACATCCACCAGATAGCTAAAGTCAGGAAAACAAACCCTGAAAGAAACAGCATGGCGCAGTAAGGCAACAACTTGCGCACGGGCACACCGGTAATAGAAAGTAAAGGCAAGGCCCAAAATGGCTGGAGGAGATTGCTAATCTGATCGCCATATGCAAATATCATGGTCAGTTTGGCAAAATTCAAACCCCAATTGGCAGCTGTCTCCATAATCACAGGACCTTGAATAGCCCATTGCCCGCCGCCCGATGGAACCAATAAATTCACAAATGCAGTAGAGAAAAACGTGATCAAAGGAAAAAACTCTTTGCTCGTTTGAGATTGGATTAATTGAGAAAGCTCATACAAGGCACCAGAGGAACTCAATAAACCCAAGATCCCCGCATAAAAGGGAAACTGGATCAATATATCGGAGGAAGTTTTTAATCCTTGCCCAACTGCAAGGCTAAATCTTTCCCATGACTTATAGGCTATTAACACCAACGAGAATAGAAGGAAATTAACCCAATTCAATGTAATCATGCCCAAACTAGCTTCTTCTGCGAAAATAAGTCCTACCATCATCACCAGAATCATGAATAGACCTACCCCTCTTGCTAAAGAACCTTCCTTTCCAGATTCAATAGGCCTTAGCGGATTGGAGGCCACAGAATCACTAGTTGTCAATGAAGTTTTGGAAAGTACATAGGCTGTAATCAGAAAAACTGAAATCAAGCCTGACGTAATCCATACATTGAAGGACGAGAATAGTGTTTCGGATACAGGAATGATCCCAATGGTATCCACCAGAAAATGACCTTTACCCGCTACAGTAAGTGGTGCAGAAGCTGATAGTCCTCCATGCCAAACTGCCATTCCCAAATAACCCGTTGATGCTAAAAGTGCTGAATTGGATTTAAAGCCTTTTGAAATCAAGGATTCATGGACAAACCTGGCCAAGATCGCTCCTACAATCAATCCAAATCCCCAATTAAGAATACCTGCGAATGAGGTAATAACCGCAGTCAACAAGGTCGCGGCGGTTAAGTTTTTTGGAATCCCGGCGATCACTTTTAGGACCCTGTTAATCGGAGCAAAAACTGCAAGAGCATATCCAAAAACCAGAATCATGATCATCTGCAGCGTAAATCCAAGCAGACTAAAAAAACCTTCCTGCCAATAAGCCAAAAGCCTTACCACTTTTGATAAAGAGGAATCTGATTCGGTTTGGTCCATCAGGATATACCCTGTGATAAAAGTCATAAGTGTGAGCAGAAGCACCAATCCCACCGGACTCAAAAAGGACTTAAAAATGTTTTTGGCGGTGTTGTTTTTCAATACTTTTATAGTTGAGTTTTTTGAATTAGTATAGAGAATTATTTGAAATGAGGCCTTAGAAGCCCAAGTGATAATTTTAAGATAATGGAATTTTTGTTTAACCCATATGCCCTTACGCTACTGGTATCCAGTACCATGGTATTGGGACTTTCTTTTTACATAGGATTTAAGCTGGAAGACTCTGTCAGGTGGATAGCATTTACGATGATATCGTTCTCACTGTGGGGTTTTTTCTATGGAGTCGAACTTACCCAAACCTCAATTGACAGCATGCTATTTCTTACCAAACTCCAATATATTGGTTTGGTGATGGCTCCTGCATGTTGGGTCATGTTTTCTTTGAAATATACAGGATATGACAATTCTTCATCCAAATGGGTATATCCTTCACTTTTCATTTTCCCAATCCTCATTTATTCAATTGTTCTCACCAATTCTTTTCACCACCTCCACTATAAATCAAACTGGCTAATCACTTCAGGCCCATTTCCAATGCTTGGAATTGAAAAAGGGCCTATGTATATGGTTCAGGTCATTTATTCTTACTTTTTTTATTTTTGGGGCACCTATATTCTTTGGAGGCGATTTCAATTTGCCAATAAACACTATAAACTTCAGACTAGACTTCTAATACTTGGAGGTTTTTTTCCGTTGATCATAAACGTCTTTTATCAAACCTCCTGGTTCAAACCTTACGAAGGTTTAGACATGACCCCTTACGCTTTCATTTTCACCTATTTTCTATTAGGAATAGCGATATTGAGATTCAACCTTCTGAACCTAAAGCCATTTGCCAGGGATAAAATATTGGAAGTGATGTCCAGGGGTGTATTGGTTTTTGACCATAGAGATAAAGTGGTGGACTTTAATCTGGCGGTTAAAAAGTTTTGTCTCCATCCCGAAAAAATAAAAATGGGACAACATGGTGAGGTCATTTTTACAGACAGACCTGAGATTCTCACACTTCTTAAATCTTCCGAACAAAAAATCATTGAAAGTAGAATTAATGGTGCCAATGGAGAGGCAATAATCAAGATCGAAGCTATACCCATCTTGGAAGGAGGACCTTTCTTATCCGGGGTTTTACTTCTTTTTGATGACATTACCGCCGAAATCAAAATCAACGAACGACTACAAAATCAAGCCACGGAACTTCAGCAGTTAAATAACCTGAAAGACAAATTTTTCAGCATTATTTCACATGATCTGAAGGGACCTGTTTTTGGGGTGAAGGAGCTGATACATCTGACACAAACAGGACTTATCCCGAAAGATGAATTTTATAATATGCTTCCAGAAGTATCCAGAAATATGGAACAAGTCTCCATTTTGTTGGAAAATCTACTCGCCTGGACAAGTTCTCAGCTAAAAGGAGAATACCTTCAGCCTCAAAAAATTGACCTTAATCGTATTGTCACTGGCCAAAAAAGTCTTTTGGAAAGAATAGCTTCCGAAAAGTCAGTCCACATCGAAATGCATGGATTTGAAAACACTTGGGTAAAAGCTGATAAAAATATGATGGAATTGATTTTTAGAAATTTGATTTCAAACGCTATTAAATTTTCTAGATCAAACTCAAAGATTGAAATCACTTGTGAAGAAATCGGGCAAGACTATCAAATCTGTGTGCGGGATTTTGGGGCAGGCATTTCTCCTGAAAATCTCACTAAAATCCGAGAAGGGATTTCCTTTACCACCAGGGGACAAAATAACGAAACCGGCACTGGCTTGGGAATGCTACTGGTAAAAGAGTATTTGGCTAAAAATAATGGCAGCATCCGAATTGAATCCAACTTGGGAGAAGGATCCCAATTCTATATCAAATTGCCAATTTGGTATGCCGATTAGTTTTCAGAAAGAGAATTCAGGAATTGCAAAGTATCTACATGATCAGCGTAATCCCACGGGCATGGCAGCTGTGCTTGGCCAAAAGGAATAAGACCAGCTATCGATCCAACTTGATTCCCGACTATACACTGAACCTTGTCTTTAATTAATTCAAGTCTTTGATCCAAGTCTTTTTCATCTTGGTATTTTTCATAATAAAGGACAGCAATCGGAGAAACCAACTCTTGGCTTTCCTTCAGTAGGAGAAAACCATTATCCAAATGAGGCTCCCCATTGACCAAATAAATGGACTTATTGTAGTCATAATTATTGAGGTACTTATGATGGGAATAAATCCAGTCCTTCTTATCCAAAACTCCCAAAAGACTAACCAAGGAGTCTTCCGATTTCACAAAAACTTTGGATACATTTCTGCAACCCAGGCCGAAATATTGAAAAATATCCCTTCCTAAATTTTCCAAATCTTGGTCTGTCTCCTCACCAGTAAGTATCGCTACAGAAGTTCTGTTGGACCGGATGATATGAGGATATTTACCAAAATAGTAATGGAAATACCTAGCAGAATTATCACTTCCAGTTGCTATGTAAGCATCTTTGCTTTTTAGCATATCTTCTATTTTGATAAGTAAAGCGAAGCTTGGTTCGATTGCGATCAATTGACCAATGAGCCATGTGACCAAGACCGAATCCGAAGAGCTAAGCTTAACGGAAGCAATGTGACCTGAAATCAAGACACAAAGAAGATCATGAAATCCAACCGCAGGTATATTTCCCGCCATCAAAATGCCGATGTTTTTAGGATTCGACGGCTCAATGATTTGATACTTGGAAAGCCAATCGGTCAGATTTTTTTCTTCCAAAAAGAGCTGAATACCTTCCAGCGCATTACTGACTGAACTAGGAATAAACCATGCATTTTGATTCTCTACCCGTCTAAAAAGTGAATATTTCTCCTCTTCATCAATTGAAGCTAATTGTAACCCTAGCTGAATAAAGGCTTGAATTCGGGACTGAAAGCTTGGATATGGACTCATTTGACAAAGGTATCCAAAAGGCGACTAGCTTGGAATAAATTTAAATTAATTAGTGTGACAACTTTTTTATTGCCTTAAAGTTGATGAGGTTGTACTTTTGACAATCAAAATTGAAGAACTATGGCTATAATGATTACAGACGAATGCATCAATTGCGGTGCATGCGAACCTGAATGCCCAAATACAGCAATTTATGAAGGTGGTGTCGAGTGGACTTGGGGAGGCGGAACCAATCTGAAAGAGGTAACTCTAGAAGATGGCACTGTCGTAAGCGGCACAGAAAAGCAGACTCCCGTTTCTGATGAATTTTATTATATCGTGACGGCAAAATGCACAGAGTGCAATGGCTTCCATGAGGAACCACAGTGTGCTGCTGTATGTCCGGTTGACTGTTGCGTGGATGATCCTGATCACCGGGAGACAGAACAAGAACTGCTTGCAAAGAAAGCTTTTATGCATGGCGAATAAGATAAAAAAGAGTGGCTTAGGCCACTCTTTTTTATTTTGATGTCTAGAATTTCAATTCATTTACTCCCCAAAAGCTTGTTTAACGACTTCATTTTTATTTCTGATTTTTAACTTTTTATACCCAGATTTCAACTAGTCTTTAAAAAAAAGTCCAAACCTCTTTTGAAAACTAGCCGCCTTTTGTTTTATCTTAGACGCCTAAAGTGTAGATAACCAACCCCAAATTAAAGCACTGTGGAAGATCACCGAGGATACGACAGAGACGAAATTTTCTCAAAAAAAGTAAAAGCAGGTAAACGAACTTATTTTTTTGATATCAAGTCTACAAGAGGAAATGATTATTACCTCACCATCACTGAAAGCAAGCGAAGGGTAAACGGAGACAATTTCAGCTACGAAAAGCATAAAATTTTCCTTTATAAGGAGGACTTCTTCAAATTTGTCAATGCACTGAATGAAGCAGTTGACCATGTGAAAAATGACTTAATGCCGGATTTTGATTTTGAGCAATTTGAAAATGAAGATTCGGAAAATGAAATGAATGATGAATTAAGATGGGAATAATCACTTCCCAACTTGATAACCTGAAAAACATCTAAGAATGTATATTTGAGGAGGCTTTGGCCTCCTTTTGTTTTATCCTGCCTATGCAAAGGTTTTTTGTCTACGCTATTCTGTCCGTATTGATCTTCTTGATCATTGGATGGTATTTTTCTAACATCACTATTTACATGATCATATCCCTGATCTTGGCTGCACTTCTTAGACCACTGACAAATCGAATCAATGATTTTCACTTAATAGGACAGCACATCCCAAGATGGTTGGCCATTTTAGTATCCTACTCGGCGATTATATCCTTGATTTTTTTGTTGAGTCTGGTATTTTTCCCCCTTGTCAATCAGCAGATTTTGATTTTAAGTGAGTTGGATCTTGATGGGATTTATTTCCAAATCCAAGCGCCGATCGAAAAGCTTGAGCGTTTTTTGGTTCGATATCAACTATTGGAAAATAAGGAGGGCTTTTTATTGGATGAAATCAAACAGTCCATTTTGGCCTTGATCAAAAAATTTGACATTGGAGGATTTATAACAGGATTTATTTCTTTGACCAGCAGTATCCTTATAGGAACCCTAGCCGTAGCGTTTATTACATTTTTCTTACTCTTAGAAAATGGTCTTTTACGAAGAAATCTACTCAACCTCATCCCCAATGCGTATTTTGAATTATCCGTAGCGACTTTTACAAAAGTCGAAAAATTACTATCCAATTACCTCTTTGGCTTGTTAATCCAGGTTTTGGCAATTTTTTCATTGGCAGGTTTTGGACTTTCTTTAGCGGGTGTCGAATACGCCTTAACTATTGCCCTTTTCGCAGCAATAGCCAACCTTATCCCTTATGCCGGACCAATCTTGGGGACGCTGTTCGGTATAGTGGTGGGGATTTCCACCGGAAATTTCTCCTCTGATGCAGAGTACACCTATTTTCTCATCAAAATTGCTTCGGTTTTTGCAATTGTTCAGATCACAGACAATGTAGCTTTGCAGCCCATGATTTTCTCGAAATCTGTAAAAGCCCATCCCCTTGAGATATTTGTTATTATCTTTGCCGGTGCAAAAATCGCCGGGATTGTAGGGATGATTTTCGCCATCCCTGTTTATACCATTTTCAGAGTGACGGTAATGGAGTTTTACAAGGGATACAAATCCTATCGCATATTCAAAATTAAAGCAACAAATTAATGGCATTACAATGTGGCATCGTGGGACTTCCAAATGTGGGTAAGTCAACGTTGTTTAATGCGCTTTCGAGCGCAAAAGCTGAAGCAGCTAACTTTCCTTTTTGTACCATCGAGCCAAACGTAGGAGTGGTTTCTGTCCCCGACAAAAGGCTTCAAATTTTGGAGGGACTTGTCAATCCCCAGCGTGTGGTACCCACAATTATAGAATTTGTTGATATCGCAGGATTAGTTAAAGGAGCTTCCAAAGGAGAAGGATTGGGTAATAAATTTCTGGCAAATATCCGGGAAGTAGATGCAATCATCCATGTAATCCGATGCTTTGAAGACAGCAATATTGTACACGTAGCAGGAGGTGTTGATCCTATTTTCGATAAAGAAGTAATTGACACCGAACTTCAACTTAAGGATTTAGAATCAGTAGAAAAGAAAATCCAGCGTATTGAAAAAATCGCAAAATCAGGTGATGCAAAAGCTAAAAGAGAACTTGAAATACTAATCCAATTCAAGGATGGGCTTACAGCAGGCCTGAATGCCCGAGCGATCGAAGTGGATAAAGAAGAACTTGAAGCTGTAAGAGATCTACATCTTTTGACGATCAAGCCTGTGTTATATGTGGCCAATGTGGATGAAGGTAGCATTTTGACAGGCAACAAGTTTGTCGATCAACTCAGAGAAAAAGTAAAAGAAGAAAATGCCGATGTCATTGTACTCTGCGCTGCTATCGAATCTCAGATCGCTGAATTTGATGATGCAGATGAAAAAGCAATGTTTCTGTCAGAATATGGTCTTGAAGAAAGCGGTTTAAACAAACTAATTTCAGGAGCTTATTCACTTCTTAATTTGATCACCTATTTTACAGCCGGGGTACAGGAAGTAAGAGCTTGGACTATTCGAAAAGGATGGAAAGCACCACAGGCCGCCGGGGTGATTCATACAGATTTTGAAAGAGGCTTCATCAAGGCAGAAGTAATTAAACTGGGAGATTACCAGCAGTTTAAAACCGAGGCAGGTTGCCGTGAAAACGGAAAAATTTCCATCGAAGGCAAAGAATATACCGTTCAGGACGGCGATATCATGCATTTTCGCTTCAATGTTTGACATTTCTTGGAAAATAATTGTAGTTTTACGACGCTTATCCACCCAAACAAAAAAAGTATTTTACATTACCAATTTGTCTCATATTATTTTTAATCACCGTGAGAGTTAGACTAATATTTTCCCTAAAAAACAAAGGCTCCTATCTGCCTTTTCATCATCAGTACATCCTTGCGCAATTCCTGAAAGGTTTGATTGTCAAAGGCGGTCGAGAAGAATTCTTCAATTACAACTACTTCAATTTCTCTGGCCTTAAAGGGCAGACTAAAGTAAGTAGAAGCGGCTTGCATTACTATTCAAGCTTGGTGACTCTTGTGCTTTCGTCACAAAGCGAAGAATTTATGGATTACTTGCTCGAGCAGGTTTTTGCCACACCAAAAATCGAACTCGGTAACCTTATCCTATCTCCAGAATACACCGAACTGGAAGTTGAACCAACTTTGGAAACTTCTAACAAGTTTGTATGTATTTCTCCTTTGGTACTGATTACTCCGGCATTCAATGAGGAAGCCGGAAAAAGATTTATCAATCCTGACAGTGACGAATTCTCTGATCTTTTATATGAGTCTACCTTGACTCGAATGGAAAGATCAGGATGGTATACTGCAGAGCAAATGGAATCTTTCTACAAATTCCAGGTTGTACCCGATATGGTTTATGTAAATAAACTCAAGGAACAACAAAAGAAATTTGCCCGCATCTATGCGGTGTATGATATGGATGTGAAATATGAAGTGAGAGGTTACACCCTACCATTCACTCTGTATGCAGCTCCGGAAGTACAGGATTTCGTATTCAAATGTGGATTGGGTGCATTTACGCACAAAGGCTTTGGAATGCTTGACTTAGCTAATCACCCAGCAGGTAACAGAACGACCACTTACAAATTCAAAAGAGAAGGCTTTGTTCCTTACAAGCCTACAGAAAGAGTAAGACAAAACGTCGCTCCAACCTCTGACGAAATAGATCCAACAGAAGAGTTTTAAAAAAAATCCCCAAATGGGGATTTTTTTTTGCTACAACCTTCTTCGATTTGGCTGGATAAAAGCATAACCTACCAGCTGGTCGTATCGGGAACCAAGCCCTCGGTAATAAACCAAAACTTCATATTGATTTTCAGTCTGAAAATGACTACCCTCAAAGGAGTCTGATTCAAAGGTTCCAAGGGAAACTTCTTCCCCGTATTGGTAATCGTACCAACCCTGCTTGAGTAACAGGGAAGTTGTATATAGCTTAGTTTTGGCGTCATATACCATTTTGGATTCAGGGATTTTTCCCCATCCGGAAAGAGAGCCCAGCATTCTGATGGACTGGCCAGGATCTGCTTTTAGAAAAAAAGTGGTATACAAGTATTCTGATTCCACTTCTGGATTTCCTCCTGGGCGATCATTGGTAAGAACAAGGTATTGACCATTCAAATCCAAATATTGAGAATATGCTCCTCCCGGTCTGGGATTATCCAATAGAGCTTCTGCCAAAATGATAGTTTCTTCAACTTTTACCGAACCCACATTTACACCAGTCGCTCTGATAAACCTTAAGTCGATAAACCTAAATTCATTTCCAGCTTTAAAAGTACTTTCACCTTCAAAAGGCTCAAATCGCATGATTTTGGAGCTTTGATTCAAAAAAGTTGGTTTAGATAAGAACTTAGCGTTGTCCCATCGCTGATTTTGTCGGATCACCACTTTGAATTGGGTGGTGGGATCTACTGCATCCAGATTGGAATAATTGATTACTGTATTGATCTGTTGGAGTTCTCGCCTGTCCTCCGTTTGATTTGGAGGAACAATACTGGCTCCCACCACTGCTGACTCTTCATAGACCATAAATCTCCGAGTCAGTACTACCTCATTTTCATTTCGGTTTTTATATACTTTTAGAATATAATTTCCGGATTTAGTCACGCGAGGTAGGGAAAAAGAATAATGGATGTAGGGAATCCTCGTGTTGACTGAGTAGGAATAATCTTGGACATTATACTCATTGAAAGCAACAGAAAAATCATTGTCTCTCAAGGCTGACTTTTTCCAATCAGCATCACAATGAATCAGCTTAGCGGTATACAACTCCGGATCATAGGCCAAGTCATCAAATACCAAAACCAACTGCCTCGCATCGGATAAGGAAACCACCGGCGCATCCAATTGACTGTCTACTCCTGGTCCTTGTGGGAAAAGTCTTGCAGACTGAATATGATCAACAAAAATCCTGTCTTCTAAAACCTGAGCTTTGCTTATACCCGGTCCAAGAATTAATGCAAAAACAATCCCAATCCACTTCATACATTTTTCAGATTTTCGAACACTAATTTATTTCAGCTGCTCCTGCAAGATAGAAATCTGATCCACCAAATTCTCCCATTTAGCATTGGCCTCATAAAGATTGGTTTGCACACTTTGGTAGCTTTCCTGAAGTTTTTGGGCCTTCCCTTCATCCAAATACAGGTCGGGATCCGCCATTTTTTGTTCAACTTCAAGTTTCAAGAGATCCAGAGTTTCAATCTCTTTTTCAATCTTACCCAATTGTTCTTCAAGCTTTTTCAGATCTCTCTTTGCCTGCTGAATTTCGGGCGTATTTCTCGGAGTTTCGATTGGTTTTTTTTCCACTTTCGAAAGCTCCTGAATTTGAGGCTTTATTTCCACTTGCTGACTACGCCAGAATTCATATTCCTCATACGTGCCAGGATATTCTTTGATCTCATGATTTTCGATGTACCAAATCTTATTAGCCACCCCTTTGATAAAATGTCGATCGTGAGACACGGTAATAAAAGTACCTTCATATTGCTGCAGGGCCTGAATCAAGATATTCACCGACTGAAAGTCCAAGTGGTTGGTAGGTTCGTCAAGGAGCAAAAAGTTAGCTTCTGAAATCAGGGTTTTCGCTAAAGCCACCCGGGATTTCTCACCCCCAGAAAGAACTTTGATCTTTTTGTAAACCTCCTCATTGGAAAAGAGAAAGCATCCCAAAACACCACGAAGCTCCATTTCTGTCTTTCCACTTCCCGCTTGAGACATTTCCTGAATGATCTCATTGTCCAAAGTCAACGCTTCCAACTGATGCTGCGCAAAGAAGGATTTGATTACGTTATGACCTTCGCTACGGCTTCCCTGAATTTGCTCCGTTCCGGCAATGATCCGAAGCAAAGTCGATTTACCTTTTCCGTTAGCCCCAATGAGTGCTATTTTATCTCCACGCTCGATTCGTGCAGTGGTATTTTTCAGGATCACCAGATCACCATAGGCCTTGGACACATGATCCAAAACGACCACATCTCTACCTGATTTCTGGGAAAACTTGAATTTAAAATTGACAAAAGCCTCATCATTCACCACTTCGTGTACCCGTTCCATACGATCCAATGCTTTGATTCTGGACTGAACCTGATTGGATTTGGTCGCCTTAGCCCGGAAACGCTCAATGAATCGCTCGGTCTGCTTGATCATCTGCTGCTGATTCTCGTAGGCATTTTGCTGCAGCTCCATGCGGAGCTTTTTCTCTTCTTTATAAAAAGAGTAATTCCCCGGATAGGAAGTTAGTGTTTGATTGGCCACTTCGACCGTTGTACTGATGCAGTTATCGAGAAAAGTCTGATCGTGAGAAACCACCACTACCGCACCTTCATAGTTTTTCAGGTAATTCTCCACCCACTGAATGGAAGGCAAATCCAGGTGGTTAGTAGGTTCGTCCAGCATCAGCAAGGATGGCTTTTCCAAAAGAAGCTTGGCCAACATCACGCGCATTCGCCAACCTCCGGAAAATTGACGAAGTGGCTTTTGGAGATCGGCAGTCTGAAAACCGATCCCTTCCAAAACCTCTTCTGCTTTGGCTTTGATCGTATAGCCTTCATTGGATTCAAATCGATCCTGTAAATAAGCCAGTCGATTGATTACTTCCTCCGAATAGTCTGTCTCCATCTGCTTGAGCACCTTGTCGATTTCGTCTTGAAGTGCCAAAGTTTCCTTAAATGCCGCCAAGGCTACATTCAGAATACTCTCGTCAGACTGATAGGAAAGAAGATCTTGGTTCAAAAAACCAATCGTACAATCCTTCGCTTTTTGTACTTCACCGGTAGTAGCTTGATAATCTCCATGGATGATTTTGAGCAAAGTGGACTTGCCTGTACCATTTTGACCAACGAGACCAATTTTGTCTTTTGGCTTGATATGAAGGTTGGCATTTTCGTAAAGAGCTCGTCCGCCGATGAAATAGGAAAGGTTGCTAATCGATAACATGGCGCAAAAATAACCATTGCCCCGCTTATCCACTTGATCTGGCAAAACATTATAGGAAGTATTAGCTTATTTTTACAAAAACACCCAATCTCATGAATTCCATCAAACTACTAGTACTTTCTCTAGCCTTGGGATTTCTCACGCTGAACGCAAGCTGCCAAGGCAAGCTCTCCCCTGTTTCCACCTCATCTGGAAGTAATAAAAAAGACATCAGAACTGCCAAAGCTGATGTAAAGCTCGATCAAATCAAACTCCCAGCAGGTTTTAAAATCAGCGTTTGGGCAGCGGATGTGACAAATGCACGATCCATGGCAATTTCAGAAAACGGGATTGTATTCGTGGGAAATCGTCAGGAGAAAAATGTCTATGCCCTTGTCGATGAAAACGCCGATGGCAAAGCGGATTACAAATTTATCCTTGCCGAAGGCCTTCGCATGCCAAATGGAGTAGCCTACAAAAACGGTGACCTTTATGTTGCCGAGGTTAATCGAATCCTACGGTTCAAAGACATCAAAAACAACCTGACCACTCCAAAATATGAAGTAGTCTATGATGGCTACCCGACTGACGGTCATCATGGCTGGAAATTTATTGCATTCGGACCTGATGGAATGCTTTACGTTCCGGTCGGTGCTCCTTGCAACATCTGCGAAAAGGAAAACCCTATCTACGCCAGCATCACCCGCTTGGACGTGAGCAAACCCGGAGCAAAACCTGAAGTCTATGCCCATGGGGTTAGAAATACAGTCGGTTTTGCTTGGCATCCGCAATCCAAAGAGCTTTGGTTTACGGATAATGGACGGGATATGATGGGCGATGATGTCCCTGACTGTGAGCTAAACAGAGCAACTGCCAAAGGTCAACACTTCGGCTATCCCTATTGGCATGCCGGTACGGTAAAAGATCCTGAATTTGGAAGCAAAGGAAAAGAGGCCTCTGCCTATGTGGCTCCTGCGGCAAAAATGGGAGCGCATACGGCTCCACTTGGAATGCGCTTTTATCAGGGAGGCATGTTCCCTGCCAATTTTAAAAACAATGCCATCATCGCTAAACACGGAAGTTGGAATCGAAGCAAAAAGTCCGGCTATGAAGTTGTTTTGGCAAAAATCGATGCAAGCGGAAAAGTTACCGGACAGGAAGTATTTGCTTCAGGATGGCTCAATCCGGCTACCCAGGATGTCTGGGGCCGACCCGTGGACGTGCAAGAATTGCCGGACGGAAGTCTGCTTATCTCCGACGATATGGCCAACTGTATCTATCGGGTGACTTATTCCAAGTAAATAAAAAAGGGGCCTTCGGCCTCTTTTTTTGATTTAAACAGTAAGAAATTTAGGGCATTAAGATGAGGGAAGTATGAAATCGAAACCTAAACCAAACTATTCCCTGAGAAAAAAATCCTTAATTTCTTCATTTCCTTAATGGTTCAAAATGATCAGCACCAAAAAGTAATTAAGATTAAGAACATCTAAAGATTAAGCATTTTCAAAATCTCAGTGCCCTTGATAGAACCTTTATTCTATTAATTTTTTGAATATCCATCTGTGCATCTGTGGCAAATTAAGCTCAAAAAAAATCCCCGATAAAATCGAGGAATTTCATTACTAACTAAACTGATCATCTTAGCCATTCAGGCTTGGTTGTGTCTACCTCAGCCTGTAGCTGATTGAGCAAATTGTAAAGCCCAAAGTAGGTTCTGTTGATATACAAGCCATGTCTTGATCCCCTAGCCTGTCTGGATTTTTTAAACATTTTGTCATTGGAAATTCGGTCACCCAGCAAGAAGATTTGCTCAAAGTAACTGTCGTCCGCAAAGTCGAACCGCTCCACATGGAAAGGTTTTCCCAACAGCGAAATCATTTCCTTGAATACGCCTTTGAAATACAATTTTTCCTCCTCGGTATCTTTATCCGAAATGAAGTCCAACGAATAAAACACCTGATTGAGTTCCTCTTCTTTCATGACTAATTCCTTTTTGATCAAGGCAAAATAACCTTGATAAAAGTCCTTTGGAATAACCTTCACACAACCAAAATCAATGATTCCTAACGTACCGTCCGGTTCGATGATGAAATTACCCGGATGCGGATCTGCATGTACCTGCTTCAGATGATGTACCTGGTGATGGTAAAAGTCCCAAAGCGCCTGACCAACCTGGTTTTTTAACGTTTGGCTCGGATTGGTTTCCATCCACTCCTTGATGTGCTTGCCGGAAATCCAGTCCATCGTAATGATTCGCTCAGAACTCCACTCATCGTAGTATTTGGGAAATTTAAGATTGGGAATATGAGTGCAGGCATTTGAGATTTCTCGCGAACGCTCGACCTCCAAGTGGTAATCTGTTTCTTCTACAAGCCTTTCTTCTACCTCCTCCATGTAATGGTCAAGTTCCTTTTCGTTCATATTCAAAATTCGGAGAGCGAAAGGCTTTACCAATTTGAGGTCAGAACTTACAGAGTCTGCAACACCCGGGTACTGAATTTTTACTGCGAAAGTTTGACCGTCTTTAGTGGCTTGATGGACTTGTCCAATCGAGGCAGCATTGACAGCTGATCTGGTAAAGGTATCGAAAAGCTGTTCAGGTGTCTTTCCAAAGTACTTTTGGAAGGTCTTGACCACAAGCGGATAAGACAAAGGCGGTGCAGAATATTGCGCCATCGTAAACTTGTCCTGATAAGCTCTAGGAAGTAGATTTTTATCCATGGACATCATTTGAGCTACCTTCAAGGCAGAACCCTTAAGTTCGCTCAAAGAGTTGTAGATGTCCGAAGCGTTGTTTTGGTGCAACTCCTCTTTGTCAAGGGATGGATTGACCATCTTTTTTGCGTAATGCTTGACGTAATTTCCTCCTACTTTAGCTCCTGTGGATATGAATTTGGCCGCCCGCTGCACTTTGGAAACCGGAATGGCTTCCTGCTCTTTTACTTTGCCAGACATGAATTATTTATTTTGGTAGAGGAACTTGGCGAAATCCAAGAAGGTATCTAATGCACTTTTTCCCATCAGGTCAAAAGCGAGATTTACTGATTTTTCAATCGCAGCATCTGTTTTTTCAAACCTTGGACTGCGGTCATCCAGCCAGTATCTAAAGACAAAGGCTACCTGAAGCCAAAGTGCCTCGTCGTATTTCTCCGTGATAAAAGGCCTAGTTGCGATTTCCTGGGTCTCTTTCCCTTCTAATACGATCTCATTGGCAAAGTCTTTAAACTTCTCCTTAAACTCCTTCGTGTCGACGGGAAGAGATTTGAATGATTGAGTTTTGTCTGAATACAAACTCAACAGGTAGGAACGATTTTTCTTTAATTCTTCAATCCAGGTAAACAAGAAGCTAAGAAATTTCTCTCTTGCACTGTATTCTTTGAATACTTCCTGAGATTCGATTGATTCTAATGTAAAGTCATAGATCGACACCCAAATGGCCGACTTGATTGCTTCGAAGGAGGTGAAATAGGTATAGAATTCCTCCTCTTTCATTTTCAACTCTTTTGCAAACTTGAATACGGAATTGGGCTGAGTCCCATGTTCTAAGACATGATTTACAAAACCTTCCAAAATCAGCTTGCGGTAGTCTTTTTTGCTTGTCTTTTTGACAGTAGGTGTTTCCATCGGAATGAGATAATACACTGGAATAACATCCAAGAACCCCTTCAGGTTTTGTGAAACACAAAAAAAGCCGGAAAAGAATTCCGGCTTCGACTATGAATTTGATCAGTAATTCAGGCCTTCACTTTTTCGATCACCAAATTATGGTTGGTATAGATACAGACATCGGCAGCAATGTGGAGGCTTTCTCTCACCATTTCCTCCGCTGTCAGGTTAGGAGCAAACTTCTTCATGGCTCTGGCAGCTGACTGGGCAAACATGCTACCGGAACCGATCGTGGCAATTTCCATATCCGGTTCGATGACGTCTCCGGTACCGGAAATAATCAGAATATCATCCTTGTCCGCTACAATCATCATCGCCTCCAATCGGCTCAGCATACGGTCCATACGCCATTCTTTGGCAAGTTCTACTGCTGCACGCTTCATGTTGTTTCCGAAGGCGCCTAGCTTCTCTTCAAATTTTTCCAGTAAGGTAAATGCATCGGCTGTCGAACCGGCAAATCCAGTCACGATCTTCCCACCTTGCAGCACTCTGATTTTCTTGACCGTACTTTTAGCGACTGTATTTCCCAAAGTCGCCTGACCATCTGCTCCGATGACGACTTCTCCATTGTGGCGGATGGCAACGACAGTGGTTGATTTGATTTTTTCCATTTGTGGCTTTATTGGTTAGAAGAGTTCATAGTTCAAGGTTCGATATCAAAAACGTTGAACTTCGAACAGTAAACAGGTGACAATTAAATTCTAAATAATTCTCGATCTGAATTACACAAGAACCATACAAAAGCAAAAAGTCCTGTTCCGATAGCTATCAGAACAGGACTTTTTGGCAGGTATTCTTAGATCAGGATTCTGACCGGATCTTCCAGAAGACCTTTTAGAGTCTGAAGGAAAGCCGAACCGACCGCTCCATCCACAACTCTGTGGTCACAGCTGAGCGTCACTTTCATGACATTTCCAATCTTCATCTGACCGTCTTTTACGATCACTGTCTCTTTGATACCACCTACTGCCAAAATGCAAGCATCAGGCGGGTTGATGATGGCAGTGAATTCCTCAATACCAAACATTCCCAAATTGGAGATGGTAAAGGTATTTCCTTCCCAATCTTTTGGCTGTAGCTCTTTGTTCTTGGCTTTACCACCCAGCGTTTTCGCCTGATTGGATATCTGAGAAAGTGAAAGTTGGTCAGCAAAGCGGATCACCGGAACCAAAAGTCCCTCCTCCACTGCTACTGCCATCCCGATATGGATGTGGTCGTTGTAACGAATTTTGTCACCCAACCAGCTTGAATTTACTTTGGGATGCTGGCGCAAAGCAACTGCTGCAGCTTTGATCACCATATCATTGAAGGAGATCTTCACTGATGAAAACTCATTCATGCTCTTTCTCGCTTCGATCGCCTTATCCATGTTGATTTCCATGGTGAGGTAGAAGTGCGGAGCGCCAAACTTACTTTCTGCCAATCGCTTGGCAATGGTTTTACGCATTTGTGAAACCTTCTCCTCACGGAAGCTTTCCTGACCCAATGCTGGACTAGACACTGCTGGTGCTGGAGCAGAAGCTGCTTTTGGAGCGGCAGGAACAAATGTTTCAATGTCTTTCTTCACGATTCTTCCTCCCTCGCCTGAACCTTGCACCTGGCGGATGTCAACCCCCTTCTCAGCGGCAATCTTTTTGGCCAAAGGAGAAGCTTTAAGTCGATCGTTTGCAGAAGAATTTGATGTCTCAATCACTGGGGCAGCTACTACAGGAGCTGGGCTAGCTTGAGTAGCCTTTACTTCTATGGCTGGCGTTGGAGTTGATTCAGCTGGTGTAGCAGATTTTGAACCACCGGATTGCTGGGCTTTGAGAAGCGTCTGGTAATCGGCACCTTTTTCACCGATCACCGCGATCACGCCATCTACAGCCACACTGTTTCCAGCTTCTACACCTATATACAATAAGACTCCGTCTTCATAAGACTCCAATTCCATGGTAGCCTTGTCAGTTTCGACTTCAGCGATAATCTCACCTGATTTCACCACATCGCCTACTTTTTTGAGCCAAGAAGCAATAGTTCCCTCTTGCATAGTATCACTCATTTTTGGCATCGTGATCACCGTCGCATTGATGGATGAGGTATCGATCTTCTCGGCAGGAGCAGCAGCAGGCTTCACTTCTACAGCTGTTGGAGCAGCTGGTACTTCAGCAGCTTTTGCTGGAGCTGGAGTAGAGCCATTCAACAAATGCTGAAAGTCCTCTCCCTTTTCTCCGATTATCGCAATGATGCCATTGACAGGCACGGAATCTTTCTCTTGAACTCCAATGTATAAAAGAACACCTTCTTCGTAGGATTCGAGCTCCATGGTAGCTTTGTCAGTTTCCACCTCGGCAAGGATATCCCCTGGCTTCACAGTGTCACCTACTTTTTTCAACCATGACGCAATCACACCCTCTTCCATGGTGTCACTCATTTTTGGCATTCTTATAATTTCGGCCATAGGTAATTTAGAGCTTGTCGTTTTTTAAAGAGCCCAAAAATAGTTTTTAAAAACGCTTTATTCAAATTTATATCCTGTATTTTCCGACCTCTTTTGGGTCTCTTATCACCATGCCATTACTTCCTAACAGCTCCTACAAAAGACCAAAATGGCTTTTTAATGGACATTTAGAAACCATTTACCCTGCTCTTTTTAGACAGGTAACTTTCAAAAACCCCCATAGAGAGCGCATTGAAACACCCGATGGCGACTTTTTGGATTTGGATTGGTATAAAGGAAACCATTCTCGATTGGTCATCATTAGTCATGGTCTAGAAGGCAACAGTTCAAGACCTTACATGCTGGGAATGGCGCAAAAATTCTTCTCCGAAGGGTTTGATGTTCTCACTTGGAACTACCGGGGTTGTAGCGAAGAGCTCAATCAAAAAGCAATATTCTACCACAGTGGCGCCACCTATGATTTGATGTCGGTGTTCACACATACCCAAAAAAATTACCAGGAAGTTTACTTGGTTGGATTTAGCCTGGGCGGAAATCTCACTTTGAAATTTCTGGGTGAAGTAAAAAACAGCTTTCCTAAAATAAAAAAAGCCGCTGCCATCTCTGTTCCATTGGATCTGGGAGGTTCTTGTGACAAAATCTCCACCGGGCAAAACCTGATGTACTCCAAGCGATTTCTAAAAACACTCAAAGAAAAAGTCTCACGGAAAGCAGCTCTTTTTCCGGATGAATTGCCCTTGGAAAAACTTCAAAAAGTAAAATCTCTTCGTGACTTTGATGATATGATTACAGGGCCTTTGCATGGTTTTGCCGATGCAAAAGAATACTATCAGGTCAATTCTTCACTGCAGTTTCTTGACAGGATTGAAGTCCCCACTTTGATTCTGAATGCCCAGAATGATCCTTTTCTCAGCCAAACCTGCTATCCTTTTTCTCTTGCAAAAAAACTGGATCTTGTATTTTTTGAATTCCCAAAGCATGGAGGACATGTTGGCTTTGCATCCAATTCGGCAGAAAAAACCTATTACTCTGAAGCTCGGGCAGTTGAATTTATTAACCATGATCTCTAACTTCCCACCGAATATTTAAAAATCAAGCACATGTGCGGTCGCTATTCACTGAATAAAAGTAAAATCGAACTTGAGGAACGCTTTCAGGCAGAGATGCTTGCTGACTTCAAACCTAGATTTAATATCGCACCCACACAGCTAGTTCCTGTGATCACCTCAGATAGTCCTAAAGGCTTTTCTTTTTTCTATTGGGGAATCACTCCTGATTTTGGACAAAATAAACCCGTAGCTCAAAAACTCATCAATGCACGGGCAGAATCCGTCAATGAAAAAATATCATTCAAAGGTTCTTTTCAGCGAAGACGATGCCTGATACCTGCAGATGGCTTTTTTGAATGGAAAAAACTCGGGAAAAAGACCAAAATACCCTACCGGTTTACCTTAAGAGAAGAAGAGATTTTCTCCTTTGCGGGGATCTGGGAAGAATATGAAACCGTCTCTGGCGAATCACAACACACTTTTTTGATCCTTACTACTACTCCAAATGAACTAGTAGAGGAAGTTCATGACCGCATGCCAGTAATTTTAAAAAGAGATCAGGAGAAAAAATGGCTGGATAAATACACTTCGGAAGAAGATCTCTCTAAAATGCTCACTACTTATCCAGCAGAACTGATGCAGAGCTATACCGTATCTCCTTTGGTCAATTCGGTGCTAAATGACTCTCCAAGCATATTGAGGAGAACCTCCCCCATGGATCAGTTTGGCAATTACACCTTGTTTGGATAAACAACTCCAAATCCTATGGAATTTTGTAGGAGTCTGTGACACAACCGATATTTACAGCTTTTCCAAATGTATTAGACCCAAATAAACATGTATAATTCAAGAATTCTTGGTGCAGGGCACTACGTGCCGGAGAGAATCGTCACCAATGAGGACCTCTCCAAAATGATGAATACCTCCAATGAATGGATCGTCGAACGTACCGGCATTCAAGAAAGAAGATGGTATACCCCTGGAGTGGACACTGTCACCAACATGTCAGCCAAAGCCAGCCGATTGGCAATGGAACGGTCAAAAACGGCTCCTGAAGAAATAGATTTTATCATTTTCGCTACCATCACCTCAGACTACTTTTTGCCTGGCAATGGGGTTTTGCTCCAAAGAGAACTTGGTTTGAAATCGATTGGTGCATTGGATATTCGAAATGCATGTTCGGGTTTTATTTATGCTCTTTCAGTCGCTGATCAATTCATCAAGACTGGGATGTATAAAAAAATCCTCGTGGTCGGTGCTGAGATTCAGTCTTCTGCCTTGGACAAGAGCGACGAGGGAAGATCCAGCGCGGTCATCTTTGCAGATGGAGCCGGTGCTGTGATTTTGGGCAGAGCAGAAAATGACCATCCTGGAATCCTGAGTACTCACCTCCATTCAGAAGGAGCTCATGCTGAAGAACTTTATTGCATCGCACCAAGCTCCAGCGGAAAAGTCAGAATTTCTCAAGAAATGATCGAGCGGGGTGACTTTTTCCTAAAAATGAACGGAAACGCAGTGTTTAAGCATGCCGTAGTTCGATTTATGGAAGTAATTCAGGAGGCCTTGAGCCACAATGGAGTAAGCAAGGAAGAAATTGACCTACTCGTACCGCACCAAGCCAATCTTAGAATCAGTCAGTACATCCAACAGAAGCTTCAACTTCCGGATGAAAAAGTATTTAACAACATCATGTACCTAGGCAACACGACTGCGGGAACAATCCCAATCGCACTATCCCAAGCTTGGGAACAAGGAAGATTGAAAGATGGTGATTTGGTTTGTTTGGCTGCCTTTGGGTCTGGTTTTGCTTGGGCATCTGCATTGTTAAGATGGTAAAATGAAAGAAAATCAGGAGGATTTGGATCTTGATCTTTGGCTGGATAGGTCAGTCATGGAAAGGCAAAATCAGCTTAAGAACCAATTCCTCCACCTCCTGGAGACGGTAGGAAATTCCATATCAAACGAAGAGCTTACTGCATTTTTTAAAGCCTCCAGGGGAAAAAAAGTCACCAAAGGAAATGACCTACTCGGCTATCCTTATCAAGTACTTGACCTGATAAGGGATTTTGACAAAGCGGTCGGCTGCAATATTCGACTTCTCAATTGGTTTGGCCATGGATTTTTTATCCTGATTTTTCTGGGCAAAAGGGCTGAAATCCCCTCGAATGAACTACTTAACTGTGATTTTCAACTGGGCAAGGTGGACGATCCTTGGGATTTTGGAGCTTTGATTTTGGATAAAAAAACTACTGCTTCACCAATCCGGACAGAGATCAGAGCGGCTGACTTCCAGCTCTGGATCAAAGAGGTTCCAATTTTTGGAGAGCTAAAATCCACTGTCCGACTCCTTGTAAGTGAAATAAAAAAAATCATCAGTCTTGAATTAAAACATAGTTCCTAAGTTGGGATTTAAATTAATTTTAAACAGTAAAAGAATTCACACGTACCTATGTCATAACTATCTCTATGTACGTTAACCAAGGGCAAGCCCCCCACCCTAGCCGAAAAACTCTACTTATGAAATATTTGCTGCTCGCGGTATTTTCCTTTGTTCATTTTTACTCCTTTTCACAGTCGCCAAAAGTCTCGGTGATTTATAGTCCCGATTCAAGTATCATGGGCACTGGCGTCTTGGATAGAAATATTCAAACAGGTCTATGGAAATTTTATAATCGAAAGTCCAACATATTAATCACAGAGGGCACCTTCAAAAACGGAAAGAGAGATGGTACATGGTCAACTTTTTATCCTAATGGAAAATTAAAGGAAATGGCTGCCTACCGAGATGGAAAGCTTTTTGGACCTGCCCGATTCTATGATGAGGCAGGATCTCTCAAGCGAGAGATGATTTTTCAAGACAGCGTCTTAGTAGGAAAATACATCGAGTATTTTGGTACCACTAACGCCCCAGCTTATGTGGATCCCAAAAGTGTAAAGGTAGAAGGCCAATATGACAAGGGACTAAAAACAGGCCAATGGGTCACGTTTTTTGAATTTGGAGAAATTGCAATCCGGGAGTTTTACAGTGAGGGATTACGTGAAGGTCCTTACTTGGAATATGATCCCGAGGGAAATGTGGTTGTAGAAGCCATGGCTTCCAAAGGTCAGTTTGAAGGGAATTTCAAACGGTATTCATTCCCAAATGTGGTATTGGAATCGGGAAATTACCGAAATGGAAAAAAGATTGGGGAATGGAAAAGTTATTTCCCAGGAACAAAAACACTCGAATCTGAGGAGTATTACGATGAATCCGGAAAAAAAACAGGAGAATGGAAATACTACTATCAAACGGGAAGAATTGCCAGAATTGAGCGATACGCAAACGACATCGCCATAGGAATTTGGGAGGAATATTTTCCTAATAAGGCAGTTTCCAAAAAGAAGCAATACGAATTGGGAGTACCTGTAGGCGAGTACGTGGAATACCACAGTTCAGGTCAGATTTCTGTGCAGGGACAATACATCAGCGGATCTAAAAGCGGTATTTGGAAAAACTTCTATCCCGATGGTCAACTGTATTCCATAGGAGAATACAGAAACGACCTGAAAACCGGGCTGTGGAAATTTTTTAATAAAATCGGGATCCTCATTGCTGAGGGAGAATATACCCTTGGCTTAGAAAATGGTCAATGGTTTTATTATTACGATGGAGGTCAATTGAAATCAGTCGGATCCTACAACCTAGGATTTGAAAATGGCATCTGGGGGCTTTTTTATGACAACAAACAGTTGACCCAGGAAGAATTTTGGGATAATGGCAGGCTACTAAATGTAGGGGAATATTACGCCTTGGATGGAAAAAAGATCTTGGACAAAGGAACTCTCAAAAACGGAGAAGGAACCCGAATTACCTACTATGTCAATGGATTGAAAGAGTCTGAGGGCAGCTATAAATCAGGCAAAGCAGATGGTACTTGGATTTATTATCATGAAACCGGCAAAAAAGCTTCTGAAGGTGCCATGAAAGAAGGTAAAAAACAGGGACCTTGGCGGTTTTATAATTCTTCAGGAAGATTGGAAGACCTTGTTAATTTCAAAGATGACGAAGTCGTAGAAGAGCAGTCGAAAACGATTCAGTTTTTCCCTTAAAACAATCCCTCTCTAAGTCCTGTTGGTCTAGAAAACACAAAACCATGTTTGGACTATTTAAAAAGAAATCTGAAAAAGAAAAGCTGCAGGAAGCCTACGCCAAGATGATGGCTGATGCACATAAGTTATCACACTCCAATAGAACAGCCGCTGACAAGCTAATGGCAGAGGCTGAGGAGATCGCAAAAAAAATCGACAAGCTCGTTTGAAATAAAAAGTCATTCCAAAACATGTAATGACTTTTTATATACAAATATTTGAATTTCAATTTCAAATCATTAGATTCAGTCCCTTTTTATATCGTTCGGATTCATAGTATAAACTGTGAAAGTTTATTTTAAGGGTGATTGAGGATTCGAACAACAAAATCAGATTTTTTGTAAAGCCTGGGTGTGATGCCCCAGGCTTTTTTAATTTCTGGAGTAGTCATCTTGCAACCTTACAATATCTGATTCATCCGAAGGATGATTAGGATCCGTGTGAACCCAAATTTCCGCCACGATTCCCCAGCCAGAATTACCGATTAGCCGATGCCTTTCCCCTTTTGCCAGTTCCACTACCTTTCCGATCTCCAGAGAAACAGGTGCAGACTGATCATCTATCAAACTCCTGGAAATTGACCCTGTACCTGCAATCAAAGTCCACAATTCAGATCTTCTAAAATGGTATTGCCAAGAGAGCCTCGCACCAGGGGATACCAAAAGAAATTTGGGACTAAGCTTCTGAGCAAACTGATCCTCAGTAAGTACCACTGAGGGAAAGAAGGTGTCTTTAAACTTTCGAATATCACCTTCCTCCAAAACAAAAAATCCACCCCACGGACGCTGTGGATCACTGGAGTGAATCCTAAAACCCGATTCAGCCAAAAAAATTTCAACTTGCTTAAATACTTCATTTTTCCCCATTTCAGGGCTAAGACTCAAAACAGACATGATGAATAAGTTATAGAAAGGCTAAAATTAACAATTTCAACCTTACAGGCGGCAAAGAAGAAATTGTAAATCTTTTTGAGAAATTTGGAAACAAATAGAAATAAAGTCGAACAAGTTTTTTGAAATTGGAGAACATTATTTAATTTTTTTCATAAAGTATTTTTTGAAACCTAAAATTTGCCTTACTTCAAGCCATACTTAATACTTATGAACCTAATCAATCCTCAGGAAGTAATCTCCAAAATGGAGGGAGTTGTAGAGATAAAAAGTTATATCAATAAAATAAAGATCATAAAGAATCTCTACCTGAAAGGTGCCAATACCGCAAGTGAAATATGCAATGAAGTGGGTATTTCACTTCCTACTGTCAATGCACTTTTGAGCGACTTGATGACCTCCGGAGAGGTGATCAAACAAGGACGAGCTGAATCTCAGGGTGGAAGAAAACCGGATCTCTATCGATTAGCACCTGATGCATTTTACGTGCTATCCGTAGACCTATCCAAATTCACTATGTGCTTGGCTCTGTATAATTGCAATCATGAGCTGGCTTTTGGGAAGGAAAACCATAAAGTGACTTTAAATAATGAGGAAGAAACGTTCAACCTTCTTTGTGCTCATATTGATCATTTCCTCAAATCCTCCGGTATCCCAAGCGAAAAAGTAATTGCCATTGGCTTTTCGATGCCTGGATTGGTCGATTCGATTGGTGGAGTCAACTACACTCACCTGAAGTTTGGCAAGAAAACCCTTCTAGAAAATCTAGAAGCTAGATTCAACAAGAAGATCTTCTTAGAAAATGATGCCAGAGCAATGACGCTGGCCGAATTCAAATTTGGCTCTGAACATACCTACAAAAATGTCCTGGGCATTTTCATTGGGTGGGGTATCGGGCTCGGGATTATCATCGATGGAAAAATCTATCAGGGCGCCTCAGGATTTGCAGGTGAATTTTCTCATTCACCAATTTTCGAGTCCAGAGATACTACATGTGCCTGTGGCAAAAAAGGTTGTTTGGAATCCGTAGCATCAGGAACAGCAATCGTAAAAATGGCAGAAGAAGCCATGAAAATGGACAGAGACAGCATTTTAGGAAGAATGGTGAGAGATCATCAGGGAGAAATCGAACCGGGAATAGTAGTCGAGGCTGCGCTCGCCGGAGATCAGCGAGCGATCACAATTCTCTCCGAAGCTGGGCTAGACCTTGGCCGGGGAATCTCCATCTTAATCCAGCTGCTGAATCCCGAATTGATCATTATCGGTGGTTCAGTAGCTGAGGCAAATCAATACCTCATCACTCCAATTCAGCAGGCTTTGAATATCTACAGTATGGCCAAATCACGAGAAAAAACTCAGTTGGCCTTGTATCAACTTGGTAAAGATGTCGGTCTGATGGGAGGAGTAGCTGTAGTAAATGAAAAACTGTTTGATGATGTGATCAACAGGTTGGGTTAAGAGATCAGATTGAGATGATGCGGGTATTTTTTCACACAAAGATTCTGGTTGCTATTTTTTTCCTTTCATCTTCCGAAGGATTCTGTCAGCAATTCCAGAGCGTTTTTGAAAAAATACCCGCAAAAAAGTCTGGCATAGCCTTCAAAAATCAACTTAAAGAAGACCAGCAAAATAACATCCTCCGGTACGAATACTTTTACAATGGCGGTGGAGTTGCCGTAGGTGACCTGAATAATGACGGACTGGATGATATTTTTTTCACCGGCAATATGACCGGAAACAAGCTCTATAAAAACTTGGGTGGGCTTAAATTTGAAGACATCACCAAATCTGCCGGCATAGCAGGAAAAGATACCTGGACCACCGGAGTAAGCATGGCAGATGTCAATGGCGATGGCCTCTTGGACATTTACGTATGCTACTCAGGTAAAAAATCACCGGAATCCCGACGAAACGAACTTTGGATCAATGCCGGAAATTTCAAATTCACGGAAAGAGCAACTGAGTTTGGAATCGATGATCCGTCCAATAGTACCCAAGGTTTGTTTTTCGACTTTGACCACGACGGTGACTTGGATCTATACCTCCTTAATCACCACATCGAAGTGATTACCGAACTTGAATTTGATCGGGAAAAAAATCAAAGACACCCCTACGCAGGAGATAAACTCTACCGAAACGATCAGGGAAAATTTACTGACATCAGTGAATCCGCAGGAATTAAAGGCTCTGCATTAGGTTTTGGATTGGCAGTGATCGCGTCGGACATCAATCAGGATGGTTGGATGGATCTTTTGGTGACCAATGACTACATTGAGACCGACTACCTGTATATCAATCAAGGCAACGGGACCTTTGTAGATCAGACTTCCAGTTTACTTCCCCATATTTCCCATTTTTCCATGGGGGCAGATATCGCCGATGTCAACAATGATGGACTGCCCGACATTTTCACCTTGGACATGCTGCCCGAGGACAACGAACGGCAAAAACTCCTCTACGGCCCTGAAAACTACGAGCAGTACAACCTGATGCTGAAACAAGGATTTCATCATCAACTGATGCGAAATATGCTGCACCTCAATCGCGGAAAGGGTGTTTTTTCGGAAATCGGACAAGCAGCCGGTATCTCCAACACAGACTGGAGCTGGTCAGCACTTTTTTTTGACGCCAATAACAGCGGAAAAAAGGACCTCTTCATTTCCAATGGCTACTATCGAGACTACACCAATCGCGATTTTCTGAAGTACAAAGGAGATTACTATTTCAAGCAGGCCATAGCGAAAGAAAAAGCAGACACGCTTCATTTGGTGACTTCGATGAGTTCTACTCCAGTTCATAATTACTTTTATGAAAATCAAGGAGATATCACTTTTAAAAACCGCTCGTTGACGGCAGGATTTTCAGAAAAAAACTTTTCCAGCGGAGCAGCCTACAGTGACTTGGACAATGACGGAGATCTGGATTTGGTCATAAACCACCTGAATCAGGTTTCTGAAATCCTCGAAAACAAAAGCCAAAAGGGAAATTGGCTTCAAGTGGATGTAAGCTTTCCCGGAAAAAATCCTTTTGCCATCGGAACAAAACTTACTGCCTATGCGGGTGGTGAACTTCAATTTCAGGAGCAACAGCCTGTCAGGGGATTCCAATCTTCGAGTTCTTACCGACTTCACTTCGGGCTAGGCAATGCCACGATGATCGATAGTTTGGTGGTCATTTGGCCGGATCAATCCATAGATAAACTGTTTGGCATAAAATCGAATCAGATCCTTACCCTATCAGCCAAAGGGACTTCCAATTCTTTAGCAATTACTTCTGGGAATTCAACGCTATTTGAAAAAGCTGACCAAAGTCTAGATTTTAATCCCAGTCTATCGACAGTCAATGACTTTAAAAGACAGCCCCTGCTACTTACCATGCCAAGTCATTTGGGGCCCATCATGGCCTCCGCAGATCTGAATGGTGACGGTAATCCCGAACTATTCATTGGGGGGTCTAAAGGCAATCCGGCACGGATTTATACCAAAACAGCGGATTCTTGGGAAGTCTACCGAGGGTTTAGATCTTCTGCGGACTTTACGGATGCAGTGGTACTTTTTGAGGACTTCAACCTAGATGGAAAAGTGGATCTTTTTGTGGGAAGCGGAGGATATCACGACTACCTCAGCACCGATGAAGCGCTAAGAGACAGGCTATATCTCAATGATGGCTCCGGCGTTTTGGTGCCTCAGGCTGCCTTTCCAAGGTATTTCATCAGCACTGGAACTGCAGTGACTTTGGACTTAAACCAAGATGGTTTTCCGGATTTGTTTGTGGGAGGAAAAATCATTCCGGGGCGCTATCCGGAGATTCCCGATTCAAAAATCCTGATCAACGATGGCAAAGGAAACTTCAGTGACCAAACATCCAACTTTCTCAAAAATCCGAAAATCGGCTTGCTGACTGGTGGAGTAAGCCAAGACCTGAACGGTGACGGTCGCGATGACCTCATCCTAGTCGGTGAATTTATGATGCCAAAAGTCTTCCTCAATGGTACTTCAGGATTGGAAGAATCAGGTAGCTACTTTGATGATCAACTCTCAGGTTGGTGGAATAGCCTCAGTCAGGCTGACATGGATGGAGATGGGGACTTGGACTTGATTGTGGGCAACTTTGGCTTCAACTCTCAATTGAAGGCATCGAAGGAATTTCCGCTCAGACTCTACGCGGCAGATTTTGACCAAAACGGAAGCATTGATCCGATCTTTGAAAGTCAGATCGGCGATGGCCTGTTTCCTTTTGCCAGCCGAGATGAACTTCTGGATCAAATGGTAAGCATGCGGAGCAAATTCACCGATTACGCTTCGTATTCCAAAGCTAAACTGACCGATTTATTCACTCCAACTGAGTTGGAATCAGCTCAAAAGCTGGAAATCAATACGCTTCAGTCCTTTTACTTTGAGAATACTGGTAACGGATTCAAAGCCCACGCCTTACCCAGTGAAGCTCAGTATTTCCCCATCTATTCCATCCATGTGACTGACCTCAATCAGGACGGAGTCCAGGATCTGATTCTGGGGGGCAATCAAAGCCAAGCCAGAATCCGGATTGGTAAAATTGACGCGGGACTGGGTCTGGTCCTATTGGGAAAAGGAAAAGGGGAATTTTCGCCTTTGAGTCCGATCGATTCGGGAATTACCCTCCAAAAAGACATCAAATCCATTGTGGAAATCCAATCTGCCGGTGAAAGATTGTTTATTTTCGGAATCAACCAGCACCTACCCGAAATCTACCGACTGAAATGATGCGAAGGCTTTTCCTATCTTGCGTTTTACTGATTTTGACTGGTTCTGTTTTTGGTCAAGAGAACCCTACTAATTGGCCAAAAATCTACGCTGAGGAGCTTTTTCACATTACGGAAGTAATGGTGACCGATGTGGCAAGTCCCCCCGTAGCTGCGAGAATCTATGCGTATACCAATCTCGCCGCGTACCTCGCTATTTCAAAATCGACCAATCCATTTAAGCACCCTGACATTCTTCCTGCTACCCGATTTTCTGGATTGAGCCTACCCACTCCTTCCCTAAATTCTTTAGAATTTACAGCAATACATGCCATGTTTTTGGTGGGTGAAAAAATCATGCCTTCCGGGTATGTATTAAAAAAAGCTCAGGAAAACTGGATCAAGAGAGGGCTGAAGGAAAAGTACATATCCAAGAAATCACTGGAAGCTCACCTGCAGTATGCTCAAACAGTGGCTGCAAAAGTGCTTGACCTTGCAAAAACTGATGGCTACATCCAACTGACCGCCCTGACCCGCTATACACCGAAAGAAGGGGAAGGAAACTGGTATCCCACTCCGCCTGCCTACATGGCAGCGGTAGAGCCTGAATGGAAAACCATGAAGACCTTTTTCCTGACCGACTTGGAAAAATTCAAACCAAGGGAAATGGCCCCATTTGACCTTACCGAAGGCAGCCCTTTCCAAATCCAACTTCAGGAAGTCTACCAAATCGGCAAATCTTTGAACGAGGAACAAAAGCTGATCGCCAACTTCTGGGACTGCAATCCATTCAAAGTGGAATTTGCCGGGCACATGTCGATTGGGGTAAAAAAGATATCTCCCGGGGGACATTGGATAGGAATCACGGGAATCGCCGCCGAAAAGGCTAAGCTCAGTTTTGCTGAAACTGCCTATATCCATGCCTTGGTAGGCATGAGCCTTCACGACGCTTTTGTATCCTGCTGGAAAGCCAAGTATGAAACCAACCGAATCCGCCCGGAAACAGTCATCAACCAAAAGGTGGACAACTCCTGGAAACCCTTACTGCAAACCCCTCCTTTTCCCGAATACACCTCAGGACACTCGGTCATAAGCAGTGCATCAGCAGAGATCTTGACTGCTTATTTTGGCGATAATTTTTCCTTTTTGGACACCTCTGAAGTTTACTTTGGCTTGCCTGAAAGACAGTTTTCTTCTTTCTATCAAGCCGCAGACGAGGCCTCTATTTCGAGACTTTATGGAGGAATTCACTTTCGTGATGGAATCGAAAACGGAATTGCCCAAGGAAAAAAAATCGGAAGACATATCTTGGACAAAATCACCATAGCCCCGTAATCCCCATGATTCTTCAGACCCTCCTCTTGCTTCTAGGATTTTTTCAGTTGCCTCTAGCCAATAAGGGAGAATCCGATAAGCCGAATATCATCTTGATTTTTGCCGATGACCTGGCATATGGAGACCTAGGGGTATATGGAGCCAAGGGTTGGACGACTCCCAACCTCGATCAGTTGGCGGCTGACGGAGCCAAGTTTGAGCAATTTTATGTGCCTCATGCTGTCTGTAGTGCTTCTAGGGCAGCTTTGCTGACGGGAGCCTATGCCAATCGAATCGGGATTCATGGAGCACTCGACCACAGCGCCAAGCATGGATTGAATCCAAAGGAGACAACCATCGCCGAAATGCTCAAATCTCAAGGGTATGCCACAGGCATGGTCGGAAAATGGCACTTGGGCCACCACCCAGAGTTTTTACCCACCCGGCAGGGATTTGACAGTTTCTTTGGCCTTCCCTACTCCAATGACATGTGGCCGAACCATCCCGAAACCAAAAATTACTACCCTCCCCTGCCCCTGATTCAAGGAGAAAAAACACTTGCTTTTCTTGAGGATCAAAGCGAGCTGACTACTTGGTATACTCAAAAATCGCTGGAGTTTATCGATAAAAATCAGGATTGGCCTTTTTTCCTATACCTCGCTCACAGCATGCCTCATGTACCGCTTTTTGTTTCGGAGAAGTTTAAAGGGAAATCTTCCCAAGGACTTTACGGAGATGTGATGATGGAGATCGATTGGTCAGTGGGGCAAATCCGAAAAAAGCTGAAGGAACTTGGATTGGAAGAAAATACGCTGATCATTTTCACCTCCGACAATGGTCCTTGGCTTTCCTACGGAGGTCATGCAGGACTCCAGGGTGGGCTCAAGGAAGGTAAAGGTACTTCCTGGGATGGAGGCATTCGAGTCCCAGCATTGATGGCTTGGCTGGGAAAAATCCCATCAGGCACCACGCTGAAGCAACCGACCATGACGATCGACATCCTTCCTACTTTGGCAGAAATCACCGGTGCTACTTTGCCTCCCTTGAAAATCGATGGGAATTCGATGTGGAACCTGCTTCAGGGAAAAGAAGTCAAACCAACCCCCTATTTCGCCTATTACAACCAAAACGAACTGCAGGCGGTCATTTATGACAAATGGAAACTGGTTTTTCCTCATGTTTACCGCACGATTTCGGCAGGATCAGAACTCCGAAACGATGGATTACCTGTGAAATACGCTCATATCCGACTGGAAAAGGAACAACTTTTTGACTTATCCCATGACCCAGGAGAAACCACAGACATTTACAGCAACTTCCCTGAAATCGTAAAGATGCTTCATCAATTTGCCGAAAAAGCAAGGTCAGATATGGGCGATCAACTCACCCAAAGACAGGGAACAGGCAATCGAGAGCCCGGAAGAATTTCAGAAAAATAAGGCCACGATCAGTCTTTGCCACGCACGATCAGAAACCAGTTATTTTCCAAGGCTAGGTATCCAAAATCATAGCAATAGTGATACACATTCCCTTTTTGGTTTTGGAAGATGTGAGTAAAATATCGAAAATTAAATCCTTCTAGATTTAGCTTATCTCGGGTAGTTTTGGCCATTTTTTCTCCTTCGGGAAGGAGTTCAGACAGGATGTTCCTATTGCGCTTGAGCGCATGATTCACATTTCGGATAAAATTGGTGGTGACGGCATTCTGCTGATTATTGAAGGTATTTCGGCAGGCATCATCACAAAATTTCTTGTCGGGGCGACCTTGAATCGGTTTGCCACAGTGTTGACAAAATCGTTTTTCAGTTTGCATATCAAAAAAAAGTTTCTCTGAATTTAGGGAAGTTAGTTTGAAAAAATAAGATCCTGATTCCTATTTCTTTCTGGCTACCAATCGAATCACTGCCGATTTTCCCAAATGATAATTTCCTTCTTGTAAATCCACTTCGGCTTCTTCGAGAAGTTGGATATCAAATCCATCAAAATCCCCCTCCAATTCCTTCTTGGAGAAAAGCATGGCCGGATCTTTAGGCCCTCCAGCTTGTTCATTTACAGAATTGAAAGCTGCATGCTTCTTTGAAAATCCTACCAAGATTACGATTCCTCCTGGTTTGAGAAAGGTTGTCAGTTTTTGGTGAAATGTCTTTCGCAAAGGGTTGGGAAAATGGGCAAATACCAAGACTAACGCATCAAAGCCTTCTTTTTCGGCCTCAAACTCCTGAAGTGTAGCCACTTCATAGGTGATCGATACACCTCTGGTATCGGCTAGTTTAAGCGCCTTGGTTTTTCCTGCCTCGCTTAGGTCAAAAGCTACTACCTCCCAGCCTAAAGACGCCGCAAAAACAGCATTTCGCCCTTCTCCTTCTGCAGGAAAAAGCGCTTTTCCGATCGGAATTTTGCGAATCTCGGTTTCAAAAAACCGATTGGGTTCAGTGCCATAAGCATAATCACGCTCTTGATATCGGGTATTCCAAAACTCTTTCATGAGCAACATTCATTATGAATCTGCAAAAGTAAATCAAGATCTAACGATCGGTTTGGGACATTTATCACTTGAAGATGATGCGTAATCCTTTGCTTGTGTACAGCTGATGAAGTAACCAAATTCAAAAGTGAATCGAACATTAAATAAATATCCTTAGTACAAGCTCGCTACTTTTTTTGATTTTTGATCTGTGAAAAAACTTTGCGCACTTCTTATCCTATTCTTTTCCCCAAGCCTGTTACTGGCTCAAAATCCTAATGACTTGGGTGGATGGTACATGTATTTCGGCAATTTCCGTTGGAAAGACTCTCCTTGGGCCATTCATGGAGAAATGCAATTGAGGAATTTCAACACCACCTCAGATCTGGATCAACTGCTCATCCGAAGCGGGATTCAATACAATTCTAAATCCGGTCAGACTAGTTTTTTGGCAGGATATGCAAGTATTACCAATGGAACTGCCGGTGATTCAGATGCAACGCTGCATGAAAATCGACTGTATCAAGAAGCTATTCTTCGTCAAAAAGCTGGAAAAATTGGTTTGATGCATCGCTATCGCTACGAACAGCGTTGGATCGAAAACCAGGATTTTAGAACAAGATTCCGATATGCATTATTTCTAAACGTGCCCCTCAATTCTAAAGAGCTCTCAGAAAAAGGTTCGATTTACTTCCAGATTTATGACGAAATTTTCATCAATGGCGAAAGACTAACTCCCGCGATGCAGTTTTTTGACCGAAACAGGATTTATGCAGGACTTGGATTTAGACTTCAAAAAGGTTTCGCTATTCAACTCGGTTTCATGGAGCAAACCACCAATTCGCTTTCTAAAGGCCAACTTCAAGTAGGAATCCACCATCAGCTCCTCAGTAAATAATCCTAGTCATCGCTCATTAAAATCCAGCATTAGACTGGATTTTTTTTTGCCCTATCTCTAAATTAGAAAGGTATTCCTCTGAATTTTAAACTATTGAACAAACAAAATTCTTAAACCAAAGGTTAGCCCTATTAAAATCCAAGGTCAAAGTAGATTATCATTTTACGACTCAACCACTACCTTATGAAAGCTCCTTCTATTTTCCTTTTCTTTCTACTTGTATTGACTGCTTCCTGTTTTTCATCTAAGGATTATGTCACAGACTACGATTACAACTACACGGGTTCCTTCAAAAAGTATAAGACCTTCGCTTTTGTAGAATCCCCTGAATTAGACACAACTGTAATTTCACCAGTGCTAACGGCTACCATTGGTGCGAGGTTGGGTTCTCAAGGATTTCGTGAGCAAGAATCCAAACCAGACTTGTTGGTCAGCTACAAGATTTTCACAGATTCAATCCGGTACAGAGGATATGTTCAGCCTGAGTTTGATTATTGGATGAATCGGACAGGATACACCTTTAGAAACGATGAAGGAGAGATAGAGCGCGAACAAGAGAAGGATGAGACTTACAATCAAGTAAGATACTCGCAAAACAAAGGTATGCTGGTTATCTATGTGATCGACAGCAAAAAAGGCAATACCATTTGGCAGGGTTACACTGCGGCAGACTTTGATCTCGCCTCTCCAAATTTCTCGGCAGACATTACTAGAGCAGCATACAGAGTAATGAATGAATTTAAGATAGTGAATAAGTTTACGGAATAACTGGGTCAATCCATAGCCATCAGCACATCAAAAAAGCACCTCTCCACTATGAGAGGTGTTTTTTTGTCTTATTGACCATGTATCTTATCAATAGTTTGACTTCCAATAACGGACGATTCTCATAAATTGCCCAAAGCAAAATTCATCAACACTGCTTGAAAATAAAGGGTGAAGTTAGCCTGTGCCTGATCAGACTGCGCACTGACAAGTGTCTGATTGGCTACCGACAAGTCCAGAAAATCCGAAAGTCCCAATCGAAAGCGCTCACTGACAGCTTGCTGGGCTTCTTTTGCAGCAACGAGCCTAATCGAGGCGTTGCTGACTTTTTTCAAGGCCACCTGATAGTTTTGGTAAGCCAGCCTGACATCTTGATACACTTTCCGATCGAGAGCTTCTTTGCGAAGCACTTGATTTTGGTATGCCATTTTTCCCCTTGCCACATCCAATCTAGATTGGAAACCATTGAAAATCGGGATACCCAAGGAAAGACCTATCGTATTTTGTGGATAAATCTCAAACAACTGTGTGCTCACGCTCCGATTGTCCAGCGAAGTATAAAACGTACCATAGTTGTAAAATGCATTCACACGAGGCAGCAGCATGGCTTTGATCGCCTGCACATCCTTTTTGAAGGAGGAGGTCAGCAAAGATTGTTGCTGCAAATCGGGCCGCTTACTCAGTGCCAGCTGAACGAGCTGATCCATATCTTGATCGCTCAACTCTCCCATCAGCTCCTCAGGTGATACATTTTCTAAAACGGGAATGGTATTTACTTCCATCTGAAGGTATTCCACCAACAGCCATCGGTCGTTTTCGAGGGTCAGTTCGGCATCGAGCAGGATGGATTCCAATCGTGCCACTTCCGCCTGCTGATTATACAGGTCAGAGATCGTACGTAGTCCTGCCTCCACAAATCCCTCGATCTGAATCAAGGTTTGCTTTTGATTCAACACATTTTCGTGAGCAATTTTCAAGAGTTCCTGATCGAGCAAAACCTGCATGTATCTTCTCGACACGTCAAAAACCACTTGTTGCCTGGCCCTTTCAAGTCCTTTTTCTCCTGCCTTTTGAGCGAGTATGGACGATTGGGTATCCAATATTCTCCTTCCGGCATTGAACACCGGCATACTCACCGAAAGTCCGGGAGAAAGAATCTCATTGGATTCCTTGGTCACGACAATTTCCCCTTCGATCTGCTGGAACTGCTGACCCGTCTGACGCAAAAAGGATGAATTGATGTTGGCTGAGGGCAAATGATTTGACCAAGCCGTGAGGGTTTCTTTTTTGAGAATTTCCTGATTGTTTTCAAGGATCCGGTATTCCAGATTTTTGGCCAATGCCATGGATACAGCCTCTTGAAATGTCAACTTAAGGGTATCCTGAGCCTTTGTCAAAGACACAAAACCCACCAAAATCAAGAAGGTGATCCAAACCTTAGTATGTAATTGCTTCATCACTTGTTATTCTTCCGTCTATCAATTGTATTAATCGGGTTCCGTAATCTGCATTTTCTCTGGCATGCGTAGCCTGAATGATGGTTGTGCCCTCGGTATTCAGTTCCTGAAACACCTGCATGATTTCCTTCGCCTGAGCCGAGTGGAGATTTCCCGTAGGTTCATCGGCAAGGAGAATTCTTGGCTTACCGGCAATGGCGCGGGCAATACCCACGAGTTGCTGCTGACCTCCAGAAAGCTGGGCTGGAAAAAGGTCCTTTTTTGCTACTATGTTAAACTTGTCCAAAAGTTCCGCAATCAGACTTTTACGATCAGTCGTGGACACATTTCGATACAGCAGAGGCGTTTCGATATTTTCATAGACGGTCAGCTCATCGATGAGATGGTAAGCCTGAAAGATGTACCCAAATTCGCTTTTGTGGAGATTGGACCTTTCTTTGGCTTTCATCGCGCGGATATCTTTTCCCAAAAAGGAATAAGTCCCTTCGTAATCCTCATCCAAAAGGCCCAGAATATTGAGCAAAGTAGATTTGCCGGCGCCTGAGGGCCCCATGAGTGTCACAAACTCCCCTTCTTTGATGGTAAGGTTGATTCCTTTGAGGAGAAACACCCGCTGAAATCGGGATTCGATGTATTTGTCCAGTTCGTTGAGTTGAATCATGTCAATAAGATTAGCAAAACAGATTCGAGATTCATGCCAACAAAAAAGCCCCTGAATCGCTTCAGAGGCTATTTTTCAAATTTGAAGATTAGATTTCTCGAACATTTTTGTTCGCCAGCGGACGAAGGCAATTTTCAATTTCCAATTCTCAATAATCAAGATTTTAAATGAATAGTAACCTTATTCCTAGGTTCTAGCATCTTGTACCTAAAGTCTTGCATCTATTGTGTTCCAACTTTTTTCTCAAAACTTCCGATACTTCCCGCCTAGGAACTTATTCGCTTTCTTTTCGGCAAACTTGGCCTTTTTGCTGTCCCAGTGCAGTGTTTCATTTGGGAATCGACCTGCAATCACACCCAGCAAAATCGTCTCCGTGAGTCGGGCTGAATACTCAAATGGTGCAGAGCATTCTCCTTTGCCCAAGCAAGCGTCCACAAATTGGTGGTAGTGCTTTTTGCTTTCTCCCTCATAATCTTTCACAGGTGCGCCAAGTTTGAAGGGAGCAACGTCAAATTCTTTGTACTTCCCATCTACGATCAATCGAGGCAACTGCTGGAAGTGAGGAAGAAGCAATCTGCCTTTTTCTCCTATAAACATTGCGCCCTGATCTGGCAAAGCATCACCATTGGGTAGTTTGAGATCTTCATGATCAGCCGGAGCACCAGGTCCATCATACCATACCCACTTGAGCGTCTCGGCTGTGTAGGGGGTCTGAGGGAATTCGTAAGTCACGATGTTGTTTTCAGGGAAGCCAAAACCGGTTGGCTTACGGCACTGATTCACAATCGTGCGAGGCACGTCGAGCTGCAGCGCATTGTAAGGTGTATCAAAAATATGCACACCCATATCACCCAAGGTACCGCAACCGTAATCCAGCAGTTTTCTCCAGTTGCCCGGATGGTACACCCCTTCTTTGTATGGACGCTCAGCTGCTGTTCCCAGCCACAAGTTCCAGTTTAAGTTTGACGGTACAGGATCACTTCCTTTCGGTTCGCCTCCATCATAGCCCCAGTTTTTGGGAGACCATGCCCGTACCGTGTGGACTTTACCAATAATGCCTGACTGGATCAGAAGTGTGGCTAATTTGTAATCGTAGAAAGAATGCACTTGAATCCCCATTTGGGTCACCAGTTTTTTGTCTTCGGCCATCTTCTTCATCGCACGGGCTTCAGTCACATGGTGCGTGAGGGGTTTTTGGCAGTAGACCGCTTTGTTCATTTCCATAGCCATCAAGGATGCCGGGGCATGGGTGTGGTCTGGAGTAGAAACCACCACAGCGTCGATTTGATCTTCCATTTCTTTCAGCAATACCCGGTAATCCGCATAGGTCTTTGCTTTGGGAAAGAGGGCAGTGGCATTGCTCATCGCATTGCTGTCTACATCACACAAAGCCACTACTTCCACCTCGGGATGAGATGCGATTGCAGCTAGGTCGGCCATTCCCATTCCTCCTAAACCAATATGGGCGGTTCTGAGCTTGCCTGCGGCCTGTGCCTTGGCTAGCAAAGAAGGAGCTAAAGCCAATCCTGCAATGCCTAATGCGGACTTTTTCAAAAAGTCTCTTCGGTCTACGACCTGATAATTCTTACTCATATTCTTGATAGTTTAGGGTTGAGGGTTAGTTAATTCTTTGATTCGGATATTCTTAAATCGGACTACATCGCCGTGACCCAAAAAGCCAATATGGCCAGAACTTCTTTGCAATCCGGGATGATCTTTTTTATCCAAGGTTCCATTTTTACTCGCCTCGAGATAGTCACCTTCAAGGATGGTGGTGCCATTGAGGATGATCTTGATTTTGGGATGGTTTACGATTACTTCCTGTTGATTCCATTCCCCAATTGGCTTCAAAAAGCCTCTTTTGGCAGCAATCACACCGTAGACCGAACCGTGGTACTGGTAGGTTTCCAGTTTGGCGTATTTCTCATGCTCACTGTCGAGAATCTGAAGTTCTTTTCCTACATAGGCCGCGTCTCCTTCCAGCGGAGCATGTATTCCCAGACCATTGTTTGCTCCGGGTGTAAGCTGGAACTCAAAACGCAGGATAAAATCTCCATACTCCTTTTCGGTGTAGAGATTACCTCCACCTCCACCTTTGGGTTCGATGACGATCATACCGTCTTTGGCTTGGTAGGAATCTTTATTTCCCACCCAACCGTCTAGGTTTTTACCATTGAAAAGTGGGGTAAAACCTTTTTCTGCTTTTTGGGCCTTTGCTGTCAGGCAAAGCGAAAAGATAAAAAGTAGGACTACAAATGTTCGGAAAACTTTGAATTGCATCTTATTCTGGGTTTAGATACTAGAGATATACAAATCTATCGGAGAAATCGACTTTTCATGGGATTTTATTTCAAAATCCTAGATGGTTGTTTGATTGGGGAATTCAGGGCTAAAGTAAACTTGATTAGGTTTATCAGTTGATCATTCTGAGCTCTTTTTATCACACTTTTTTTACGCTTGCAACCTGTATGCGCAGCCAAAAAGTTTTTGGCCCCTTGAAGGTGGAGAGAGAAAAATTCTCCTCTATCGGCAAGAAATAAAAAAAGGCAAATCATTTCTAGCTATTTTTGCCGATATCGGCAAGAAAAAAAACAAATGAATTATTTATCAGTCGCATCCTTTGCCCAGAAATGGGCAACTCCAGAGAGAACAGTTCGGAATTACTGTGCTCTTGGAAAGATTCAAGGTGCATTTCTTACCGGCAAAACATGGAACATTCCCGAAGACGCCACACTACCACTAAAGAAAAATAAGTCTGTTTCCTCAGAAAGAAATCCCTTGCTTCATCAGCTAAAAGAACAACAAAAGATGAGGCTCAAAGGTGGTATTTATCATCGAACCCAAATCGAACTGACCTATAATTCCAACCGGATAGAAGGAAGTAAACTAAGCCAAGATCAGACACGATTGATTTTCGAGACCAATACCATCGGAGAATACAATGGAATAATCAATGTCGATGACATCATCGAAACGACCAATCACTTCAGATGCATAGATTTTATCATAGAAAAGGCAACTGCTAAACTTTCTGAAAAACTGATCAAAGAGATCCATTTCCTACTCAAATCAGGAACATCCGACAGTAGAAAAGACTGGTTTAATGTGGGAGAATACAAAAAAATACCTAATGAGGTGGGAGGAAATGAGACCACATCACCTGATGCTGTAGCACTTGAAATGAAGTCTTTGCTTAAAAACTATCACAACAAGGAAACCAAAACTTTACATGATATTTTGGATTTTCATCATCAGTTTGAGCTCATCCATCCATTTCAGGATGGAAACGGCCGTGTGGGAAGACTAATTATGTTTAAGGAATGCCTCGCAAATGACATCGTCCCCTTTATCATTGGAGACGACGTCAAGTTCTTTTATTACAGAGGCTTACAGGAATGGGGCAAAGTCAACGAATACTTGATGGATACCTGCCTTTCAGCTCAGGATAATTACAAAAACACTCTCAGATATTTCCAAATAGAGTTTTGACTACCAGTAAGCTTTTTAAAATCTCCTTTCAATTTTTTCACTAATGAACATTTTCCAAGTAGTCGCTATCCTACCGACGGCGAAAAACGTTGGATTTGTTTTAGGTTTCAGTAACCTTTCAGCCGCATTCATGCACTTCCGAAATCCCAATTCCGAAATCTTTTCTGTTCTCTCTTCCTTCTTTCTTCCGTCTTCCATCTTCTGTCTCCCGTCTTCTGTCTTCTGTCTCCTGTCTTCCATCTTCCATCTTCCTGCTTTCATTCATCCTTCAGCACCCTCGCAGGATTAGCCTTGGCTGCCTGATAAGAATGCAGCCCCACGATCAGCAAGCATAGCAAAAGTACCCCAAGCCCTGCCACACCAAACAAACCAAAAGGCATGTCCATGCGATAAGAAAATCCGGCCAGCCAATCTTTGAGAAAATAATAAGCCGGGTAGATCGCAAGGGCAAAAGAGACCATAACCAAAATGACATATTCCCTGGAGATCAAACTCAAAATCTGAATCACCGAAGCACCAAGCACTTTTCGAATACTGATCTCCTTCGTTCGCTGCGCAATGGTGTAAGACGAAAGCCCAAACAAGCCCATAGCAGAGATCAAAATAGCTAAAAAGGTAGCCGCCGTGAGGACATTTCGAATTTTTAGATCCTCTTGGTAAAACTCCCCAATTGCCTCATCCAAGAAGTGAAACTCTTCACTTTCGTAGGGATATACTTCCTTATACCTACTCTCCAAAGCCAGCTTGGCTTGGGCAAGGTTTTGGCCCGCTTGGAGCTTGACGGAGATGGTCTGGAAAAACCTAGGGTTGTAAGTCAACAACAGCGGACGGATTTCCTCCCGAAGACTGCGGGAATGAAAGTTGCTTATGACACCAACGATTTTTCGCTCTTCCCCTCCAAATCGGATCGTCTGATTAAGTGCAGCAGATGCATCCAAATAGCCGGCTTCCTTGAGAAAATTCTCATTGACCAAAATCTCATCATCCCGGTTTGTCGACTTTTTCCCTGCCAATAGCGGAATGCCATTCACAGCTACAAAGGCCGAATCCGCATTCATTACTTGGGTGAAAATCTGCTTTTCAGTAGTATCCATTGGAATCCACGCATCTGAAGTCCAGAGGCTGTTGGAGGACACCAAGCTTCCACTGAGACTTGCCCCTGAAACTCCCGACTCCTGATTCATCAACTGCTGTACTCTAAGCATCTGATCCGGATCGGACATAAAGGGGAGCTTGGCATACATCACTGCATCCTTTTCAAAGCCTAGCGGCTGACTGGACACATAGCGCAGCTGTGCCTGTAGGACTAATACCAAAATGATAAAGGCAATGGAAGCCGAAAACTGCAAAACGGTGAGGTTTTTCCTCAAAAAGACCCCTAAAGAAAAACCAGTGGACGCAACTCTTTCTCCTTTGATCGCCCTCACAGGCTGATAGGAAGAAAGGATCAAAGCGGGGTAAATCCCGGATAAAACCGTCAGAATCAATGGAAATAGCGCATAAAACGCCAAGTTGGACACCTGTAAATACTCGACCACAAAACCTGTAGGCAAATAGCTGCTAAACAGATTCCTGATCAACTCTGCCAAAGCCAATCCGATCAACCCCGCGGATAGGACCATCAAATACGTCTCTACCAAAAACTGATAAATCAGCTCCCATCTTCTCCCGCCGAGTGTCTTGCGGATGCCCACCTCTTTGCTGCGCCCGATGGCCATGGCAGTTTCCAGATTGACAAAGTTGAGCGTAGCCAAAACCAAGATAATCAGACCAATATAAACCAGTCCATTCAGAAAGACCTTGGAAACCGAAGTCCCCGAATAGGTCTCTCCGAAGTGCATTTCTGCCAAAGGTTCCGCCAAAAAGGTAGTGGATGCCTGATCATCTTTTTCTAAATTTTTATCAACAATGGCCGCAAGTGAGGCTTCGAGCTGATTTTTATCCGAACCCTCTTCCAGCTTCACAAAAAGCTGGGAACTGGAGTTGACATTGCCCCAATGGTGTAGCCCGTACCATTCCTTCTGCTCCTCGGTCTGTATGGTGGCAAAGGAGATAAAGTCCTTGAAGATGAAGTCCGAATTTTCGGTGTAATCCTCCACCACTCCGGTGACTTGCGCACGAATCGTATCGGCATCGATCCAGACCAACTCTTTGCCCAACGCATCCAAAGGTTGAACACCCGGAAAATACTTTTCCAAATTACTTTGGGTAATCACCGCAGAAAGTGGCTTTTCCAGCGCCGAAGCAGGATTGCCAGCGAGCCATTTTCTGGGGAAAATCTGAAAAAATCCGGGATCTGCAAATGTAACTTCACTGGATCTTCCCAAGACTCGGTTGCCCTCAGGGACTAAGGTCAAGACCTCCCACAATGTATAAATTCGCCCCTTCGCCTCAATAAATGAAATCTCCGAATCAATCACTTCTCCCAAAGGCCCATTAGTCCCGGGAGTGGGATAGCTTTCTCCCATATCCCATTCGGTCAGGGTATTGATCCGAAAGATTCGCTCCCTATCCGGATGAAATCGGTCAAAGCTGTAGGCATGCCAGATGACATTGAAAATGAAAAAAACGATCGAAATGCCCAATGACAAGCCAAGTATATGGATCGAAGTCCGGAGCTTGTTACGAAGCAGATTTCGAAGGGCGATTTTGAAGTAGTTTTTGAGCATATCAGGATAGTATCAGTAGGTTCAGTGCATTCGATGATCGGGATAGTTCCACTTTTATGCCAGCAGAAAATGCTTCAAAATGGGTCAAAAGGGCATTTTCAGAAAACTCAAGAAGCCCAACTCGAACGTTTTTGGTCGATAGCGGGCATTCTCATTTTATACTTCCAGAGTTAAGCAAGGTCTCTTCCTTTGTACCCAAAAGATACAATTCCTCCGATAGACCAAAGAGGTTAGTCTGATTGGTATTACTCAGGATCAAAATGGTCTTTTTGCTATCAAGGGTATGAATCCAATTGGATGTGGATCCCAAAATCCCACCTGTTCGGTAGTAGAATTTTTCGGAAAAGGTGCCCCAGCCATCCGAACCCCAAAGTCCATAAGCCGAATAGCCCAAATCCGGGTGAAAGGTAAGCAGCTGCTTGGTAGATTGAGGACTCAGGAGCTTTTCCCCAAATAGCCCTTGATCAAACGCCAGCAAATCCTCGGCTGTGGAATACATCCCTCCTGCCCCAAAATACATCTCGGGCAGGTAGGGTTCATCACGAGTCAGCGTCTTGAGGCTATCCTTCAAGGTATAGGAAGTGACCTCATTTTTAGGGGGATTCTTTCCTGTGTACATGCCTGTATTGCGGAGCTGGAGCGGGCCAAGGATATGGGCTGTCAGGTTCTCTTCAAAGGATCGGCCCGAGACTTTCTCGATGATTTTTTGAAGTAAAATGTACTCTGTATTTCCGTAGCGACTTTCACTTCCAGGCACGAAGACAAGTGGACCGGAGCAAAAGCGGGAGATATACTCATCGAGGGAAAGTAGGGTCTGATAGGGTTTCATACCCAAGGGTTCGGCGGTATTTTCGATTCCCGAGGAATAGGTCAGGAGGTGGTGCAGGGTGACTTTGTCTTTACCCTCGCCGACATACTCAGGAAGATAGGCTGAGATTGGCTTGTCCAAAACCAACTTCCCCTCATCCACCAGCTTCATGGTCAGCACGGCGGTAAACACCTTGGTCATGGAAGCGATCCGAAATTTGCTGTCTGTCTGCATGGCTTTGTCAGTTTCGCGATCTGCCAGGCCTACAGCTTTTAGGATATCTACTTTGCCATCAGTGGCCACCAATACTACCCCGCTGAAATTATTTTCTTTGGCATATTGATCCACCAGTTGAGAAAGAGACTCTTGACACATGCCTTGTTGAGCAGTTAATAGAACTAGAAAAAAGAAGATGTATCGCATTGAGGAAGGGAATTTAATTGGTAGGTAAGCAAGGTTTACTCCGCCTTGATGGAATTAACAGGATTTTGGAGGGCTACCCGGTAGGATTGCAATGAACCGGCAAGGTAGGCCAACAGTAAGGAAGCAAAGCCTATTACCAAACCCAAACTAGTGATCGGGCTAAGAAGTAGGTGGATTTTCATGGTAGTTTTGGTTTAGCTTTGGCACAGCGAGTTCCACTTCTGTGCCATAGCACATACTGCCCCAGATGCATGAAATGGCCTTTTCTTCCTCGAAGAAAAAATATCCCGAACAAAATTGTCCGATAACGGTCGAGAACAGTTTCCGCAAAAGATTAGCTCCCTCACTTCAAGTGGATTTATCCTAAGCATTCATTCTAAAAAAAAACCGGCACTTGAGGTGCCGGCAGGAAATCAACTTGACTAAACTAGATTTTCATTTACTTTTGGATCACACGGGAAGAACCACTGCTTCCAATGCTTTTCTCGGTTGGATTTCCTCGGTAATACACATTCCCTGAACCAGATGAACCTACGGTCAGGCTTTGCTCTACTGTAATGGAAGTTTCGCCGGAACCGGATTTTCCTATTTTCACAGATTGAGCCACCAGGTCCATTCCTTCAAAATCTCCCGAACCAGACTGCCCAATAGTCAGCTCCTCTACCCGACCTCCACCAACACGGATTTCACCCGAACCACTCATACCAACAGCCAATCGCTCGGCGTTGATTTGTTGGGTTTCGATCACTCCCGAACCAGAAGAACCAAGTGCAAACTCTTTCGCCCCAAAATCAGACATCAGTTTAACACTTCCCGATCCGGATACGCCCACAGATTCGAGTTCTCTGACAATAATGAATACCTTGAGATCCACATCACGGTAGTTGCCCTTTTCGAGCTTAATTTCAAGTTTCCCACCACGGACTTCGGTGATCACTTTTGACAAATCCAAAGAGGAAGACTCCAATTTGATCTCGTCTTTGCCGCCTTTAGTAATGATCACATCCCAACTGCCGCCTGTCTCCACTTTGGAGAAGGAGCCTGGCGTGCGGGTTTCGGATTTTTGAGCAACTGCCTGGCTTACTAGAAGGACCAAGGCAAACAAAAGCGAAAGTAATGTCTTGTTTTTCATGTTTTCTTAGTTGAATAATTAGTTAATACCTTGATATTTTGATGATTGAAAAAAAAGAAAATTAGATAGAGTTGGTTTAGATTTCAATGAGTAGATGCGTGACCAAACAGGAAGGTTGCATCCCATTTTAATTTTTCTCAGACTTTTTTTAGAAAGAAGATTATTCCCATCCTATTCGGTTTGAATGGAGTCGACCGGATTGGCCCAAGTAGCACGGATAGCCTGTAGGCCAACTGTCAATAGGGCTATGGTAAGACTACCTACACTCGCCCAAATGAATGTAGTAATGGAAAGACCCGCACGATAAGGAAAATTCTCCTGCCAAGTATCCATCAAATACCAGGAAATAGGGATGGAAATTCCAATCCCAAGCATCACCAAAAGAAGAAAATCTCCTCCGATCAGCACCACGAGACTTTGACTGCTGGCTCCCAATACTTTTCGGATGCCGATCTCTTTGGTACGCTGCTGGACCGTAAAAGCTGCAAGCGCAAAAAGGCCCAAACAGGAAATCACAATAGAAAGTATCCCTGCTATGGTAAATGCCAATCCTAACTGTGCTTCTTGCTGGTATTGCCTGGCAAACAATTCATCTGTGAAAGCATACGAAAAAGGATTTCCGGGAAAAACCTGCTTGTATAGCCCCTCAATCTCGGCTAATCGTTCCTTGAGTTGGGAAGGCTCCAAAACCAGAGTGAAAAATCCGACTGCCTGACTTGGAAGAAACAAACTAGGCTTGATCTCCTCCCGGAGCGACATGTGATGGTAATCTTTTACCACTCCTACCACCTCAAACGGTTCACCCCAGAGAATCGTCTGGCCTGCTGCATCTTTCGGCTTTTCAAACCCCAGCTGCTTGGCTGCTTTTTCATTTAAAATGACCTTATGGGCAGAATTCCAGCTAGCCAGTGCTTCCTCCGGTGTGAAGTTTCTTCCGGCCAAGAGTTCGATCTCATACACCGGCAAAAACTGCTCATCAATAATCAACATGGAATAGTTGTGTTCTTCATCTTCGGGACGCGGTACCATAGGGCTGATACCGCTTGCTGAAAAATTATAACCCACGCCAGGAAGGTTATTTGATCCCGCCAACTCTTTGACGTAAGATTTTGACCTGAGCATTTCTTTAAATGCGTTCATTTGGGATGATCGGTCCTCACCGAGGTCATTTGGGCCGGCTATTGCCACTTTTTGGTCAATATTCATTCCCAGCGTCTGATCCTGCATGTAGGTCAACTGGTCTCTGATGAGCAGGGTACAGATGATGATTCCCACAGAAATGACAAATTGGAAAACCACCAGAGACTTCCTCAACCCGTGCTGTTCGGGCTTAGCATTTAATTTCGACTTCAGATCAAATCTACCGGAAAGCACTACCACATACAGTCCCGAACTCAGACTGCAGCTAAGCAGAACAGCAAAAATCACCAATATCACCATCGGCTGGAGCAGCGAGCCTATCCAAATCTGCGTACCAAAAAGCTCATCCAGATAGGGAGCAATACCGATGACCAAAACAAGGGATATCCCCAGTGCCACTAACAGCAGCATGAGTGTCTCTGTCATAAACTGCTGGGCTAGCTGCCAAGATTGAGCCCCCAAAACCCTGCGCATTCGGATTTCCTTGATTCGTGTGAGGATGGAAGCTGAAGATAGGTTGAGGTAGTTGACATAGGCGATTCCCAAAATCAGAATGGCAATAGCCATGAAGATCAAGACACTCCCCATTTCTGAAAAGCTCGGCAAAGGATCGCTGATGCTGCTGCCCAAATGAATAGCGTCCAATGGCTGCAGGAGAATTTGGGTTTTTTCGGAACCCGGATTTTTCTGTATAAACGAAGTCAGCCTTTTTGCAAATTCCTCACTTGATACTCCGGGTCGGGTGAGCAGCAGCAGATTGACAAAGCCGGACTCCAGCCCGTCAGGATCTGCCCAGTCATTGCCTTGTCTATAGGCTGGATTTTCGAGGGTATGAATAGAGACAAAAACCTCTCCCCTGAGATCAGACCGGGACGAAATACCTGCAATTACCCCCGTGACGGTGAGTTCGGTTTTGCCGAATTGGTTGCTCAGGGTAAAGATTTTTCCCAAAGGGTCCTGATCTGGAAATAGTTTTTGGGCAAGGGATTCGGTGATGACCACCGACTTGGGAGCGGTGAGATCGGCATCTCCGCGGATTTTATCGAATGAAAAAACCTGAAAAAAGTCTCCTTCCACAAAGTTGATTTGCTCTTCGGTAAAGGCCAAGTCAGTGCCTGGAACAGCGATCAATCCGCTGCCGATACCTGTAGCGATACGGTTGACCGACTCAACTTCCTCAAAGTTTTGTTCCAGAATGGACGTATAGCCAGGTGGAAGAAATATTTCATAGTCTCCCTGACCTTCTGTGACTACGATCCGGTAGAGATCTGACTTTCGGGTATGGAAGTCATTGTAGCTCCATTGGGTAGCCACATAGGCAAAGAGTACCAGAAAAGTCACCAAACCCAGTACCAAACCGAGGAGATTGACCAAGGAGAACATCCTGCGCTTGAGCAAGCTTCTGAATGCTATTTTTAAGTAATTGCTAATCATCGGTAGGTAGGGTAAATGGTGAAGTATGCGCGGTTAGTTGTAGGATTTGCATTGGTCCAAAATCTTTAGACTTTGGACTAATGTCACTTGCTAGTTCTCTTTGTTTCTTTTCTGATTTTCAACCTACTCAGATTTAATCGCCTGCACGGGATTGCTTCTCACAGCTCTGATGGATTGCAGAGTAACTGTAATCAAGGCAATGCCTAAAATTAAAATTGCTGCAAAAGGAATAAACCACCACTCAAAATCAATCCGGTAGGCGTAGCCTTCCAGCCAATCCTGCATAAACCAGTATGCGAAGCCAGAACCAAGAATAATCGAACTCATCACTACCAGGATGAACTCCCGATTGATCACCTGAAGGATGTTGAAAGTAGAAGCACCGAGGACTTTGCGAATGCCGATTTCCTTGGTCTTTTGCTCCGCCACGTGGGCCGATAATCCGAGCAGACCTAGACAAGAAATCAAAATCGTGAGGATGCTGAAATACTGGGCAAGATCTCGGAGTCGAATATCGTCCTGATACATTCGGGCATAGTTTTCATCCATAAATCGGTATTCGAATGGAAACTCAGGGTTGAGCTCCTCGGCGACAGACTGGATAAAGCTTAGAGTAGCCTCCATTTCACCTGGCTTCACCCGAACGAATGAATTGAATCCAAACGAAGGATTGAGCACGAAAAAGACCGGTTCGATGATTTCATGAAAGGTTTGAAAGTGGAAATTCTCGACCACCCCGGTAATTTGTCTTACTTCATCCCCTATCGAAATGGTCCTGAGGTCAGGATCTTTCTGAGTGATGATTTCCAAGGCGCGCCGATTGACAATCACGGATTGGATAGAGTCCGCGCCTTTTTCTCTTGAGAAATCCGAACCTTCGATTAGGTCCATCCCAAGCGTTTCTACAAAATCATAATCGACAAAAAACCGCTCAAACAGCGCATTGAATTCGGGATCCTTTCCTTCCCAATTGATGTCTCCCGTATTGCTGCTTCTCCCAATGAGATTATGTGTGGTCCGAGTGACCGATTCGATTTTGGGATTGGATTCTAATCTGGACTTTAGGATTTCATATTTTCCGAATAGCTCTCCATCTAAACCCACTAAGATCAATTGATCTTTTTCGTAGCCCAAATCCTTATCTAAGGCATAATTAATCTGACGAAAGATCACTAAAGTGGAAACAATTAATCCCGTGGCAAGGACAAACTGAAACAAAACCAGCCCCTTTCGTGCCAATACCACCGAATTGCTTCCCTTTACGTGATTTTTGAAAACAGAAACGACCTTGGTACCGGATAGGTAAAAGGCGGGGTAGCTACCTGCTACCAAACCGGTAATTGCCAAAATCCCGATCAACTGAAGCCAAAAGGTCAATTGGGAGAATGGAATTTCCAGCACTTTTCCCGTCAGGTTATTGAATACCGGCAGGGTAATCTGAACCAGAATCAAGGCCAACATCCCTGAAAAAAACGTAATCAAGAGCGATTCACTTAGAAATTGATAGACCAGGGAGAATTTATCTGCACCAGAGACTTTCCTTACCCCTACTTCTTTTGCCCGCTTTTGGGATTTGGCAGTGGAAAGATTCATGAAATTGATACAGGCAATCAGCAGAATAAAAATCCCGATGATGGCAAAGAGCTTAACTGTTTTTATTCTGCCTTCCTGAAGCTTCCCGTCTTTCCAAGATCCATGGAGATGCATCTCGGTTTGAGGGAATACAAACAATTTGGCATTGCTCCATTCATGTCTGTCTAAAATAAAATCTTGAATAGACTTTGAAAATTTTTCTGCATCTGTACCTGCCTTCAACTTCAAGACCGTACTGGGTCCTGCATTTCCCCAGTGTTTTAACCATTCATTGTATGGCTTTTCAAACATAACTTGATACGGCAAGATGTACTCAAACTTCCCTTGGAAGTTGCTTTTCAGATCAGCCAAAACACCCTGAACGACATAGAGCTCACGTCCGTCATTGGACACCATCTCCACAGATTCGCCGATCACATCTGTTTTTCCAAAAAGCTTAATCGCAGCAGACTCAGTCAAAACGATATGTGATTTATCTGTGAGTGCTTTCTCTTTGTTACCCTGCACAAATGGATGCTGAAAAATCTGGAGGTAATCCGCTCCTGCATAGAATCCGGTGAGTTTTACCCTTTTGTCTCCTGAAACAAACAAATGAACTTCGTCCCAAGAATACGTAGCGGCTTTTTCCACTTCCGCTAGGTTTTCCTTCATCGTCTCTGCCAAGATTCCCGGCGTAGAAGTAGTAGTGAAAATATCAGCACCATAGGTTTGGTTTTCCAAGACTTGATATACCTGCTCGATCTCAGGCAGGCCCTTGCCGACCTCAAATTCACTCTTGATCCAAAGGCCGATCAATATAGCTGCCCAAAGACCTAGCGAAAGGCCAAGGGTATTGATCAAAAAGGTAAGCTTGTGCTTGGCAAAGCCTCGAAAGGCGATTTTTAGATAGTTGGTTAGCATGGGAATTGGGAAGTTAGGAAGTATGGAAGTTGGGATGCTTGGAGGTATGGGAGTTGGGGGGTTAGGAAGGATGGGAGTTGGGAGGTTTGTAAAAGAAGTGTTCTAAGGTTAAAGAGAGATTTTGATCATCTAATCCAATTCAATAAATTGATTTTCAAATTTTTATCCGGTTAAAATCCTCCTTATATGGAAAATTTCAAATTTGAAAAACTAAGAATCTGGCATACAGCGATGGATTTCGGAGAGTTGATTTTTGAAGCTTCTTCTAGATTCCATGCGGATGAGAAATTCAATTTGACTTCTCAAATCCGACGTGCATCTGACTCAATTGCCTTAAATATTGCGGAAGGATCAACGGGTCAGTCACACAAAGAATTTCGAAAGTTTATCGGCTATTCCTTGAGATCCTTAGCTGAGGTGGTCACCTGTTTACACAAGGCAAGAAGAAGGAAGTATCTATCTGAAGCTGAATTTTCCAACTTTTATACTCAAGCCTATGCTTTGATGAACAGTATGGGTGCTTTTCGGGCTACTTTGAAAACCAAAAAACCAACTGACCTCGGAAGTGCAAACTCAGGAGGAAAATGACCTCCTGACTTCCTTACACCCATTCTTCCCTGCATCATACACTAAACTGCTCCCGGATATTTTCCGTCACCACTTTGCCGTCAAAGAGGTTGATGATGCGATGGGCGTAGTTGGCATCATGGGCAGAGTGGGTCACCATTACGATGGTGGTGCCTTCGTTGTTGAGCTCTTCCAATAATCGCATCACTTCTTCCCCATTTTTGGAGTCCAAGTTACCGGTAGGTTCATCGGCAAGAATCACCGCTGGCTTAGCCACAATAGCCCTCGCGATAGCCACACGCTGCTGTTGACCACCCGAAAGCTGCTGCGGAAAATGGTTTCTCCGATGCATGATGTTCATACGCGTCAGTACTTCCTCCACTCGCTTTTTACGCTCATCGGCTGGGGTCTTGAGGTAGAGCAATGGGAGTTCTACATTTTCAAAAACGGTGAGTTCATCGATCAGATTAAAGCTCTGAAAGACAAATCCAATATTTCCTTTTCGCAAGGTAGACCGCTGACGCTCAGAATAACCGGCCACTTCATGGTCCAGAAAATAATACTGACCGCTGTCTGGATTGTCCAGCAGACCGATGATGTTGAGTAAGGTGGACTTGCCACAGCCCGAAGGTCCCATGATGGCGACAAATTCGCCCTTTTTGATTTCGACTTGAATACCGTCAAGAGCGGTAGTTTCGACTTCCTCCGTGGTGTAGAGCTTGCGGAGATTGACTGTTTTGATGACGTGGAGCATGGTTGTGAAAGTTGACCGATGTCGGATGTCGGATGACCGATGTAGCCGAACCGGTAGGTTTGTTTTCTTATTTTATTTTTGATTTAAATGATTGAAGCATGTTCATCAAATGAAAAGCTTCCTGGTAGAGTTGCTTGAATACCTCAGAACTGATATAGCTTCTGCGTTTCGCTTTATGTAGACAAGTCACTAACTCTGCTAAAGACCTTACTGAATAATTAATGAATTTGATAAACTCAGGATTAGATTGAGAAATTGATCCTTCAGCGATATTTAGAGCAATGGAGTCAGCTGCCCTTCTAGATTGAGAAATTAAATTATAGGTCTCTTCTTTTGGGAAATTTCTTGACTCATCAAAAATCATTTCACCAAAATCCATTGCCTTTTGCCAAATCTTAAGGTTTTCAAATTTGAAATGTGCTTTATATTCTTCCATGACAAGTAGCTTTGTTTAATTATTGAAAATCAATATTTTACAATCCAAAATATATAATAAATTCAAAACCACATAAATAGAAAAAGAGTCAAACTGCAACTTTCCTCGGTCATCCGACATCAGACCTCCGTCTACAAACACCGGTCATCAAACATCCGTCATCAGACTCCAAATTCAAATCTTCCGCCTAGCCTTCATCGGTCATCCGACATCCATCATCGGGCCTTCGCCTACAAACATCGGTCATCTGACATCCGACTTCGGTCTTCAATCATCGGTCATCCGACATCCAACATCGGACATCAACTCACCTCACCTCCAGCACTTCATTCGCTCCATAATTCTCGTATCCGCTGATAATCACTTTTTCGCCCTCTACCAATCCCTCAAGGACTTCATAGAACTCAGGGTTTTTTCTTCCGAGGCGAATGGTTCGTTTCTCAGCATTGCCGGCGGCATTGAGTACGTAGACCCAGTTGCCTCCGGTGTCTTTGAAGAATCCGCCTGCAGGCAAAAGCAGACTTTGCTCACTTTGGCCAAGCTCAAGTCGTATGCGGACACTCTGTCCCCTGCGGATACCTTCCGGAGCCGCACCGGTAAACACCATATCAACTTCAAATCGCCCATTGGTGATCGTTGGGTAGATTTTGGCAATCTCCAACTCGTATTCGGTTCCACTGAGCGTAAACTTACCTCTCAGTCCCTGACTGATCCGAGGGAGGTAGAGTTCATCGATGGCCACGCGCACCTTAAACTCATCCAAGATATCCACCTGACCATAGCGTTGTCCGGGGTTGATCGCCTGACCGATCTCCAGCTGCTGTGGCGTGGCCAATTGACCGGCGATCGGAGAAGTGATTACCAGATTATCTAGGATATTGCCTACTCCGGTAAGGGATGCATTCATGCGGTTTTCGGATAGGCGGAGCTGCTTGAGCTGTATAGACCGTGCAATCGAATCGTTTCGGTAGGATGCATAGGTCAGTTTGCGTCGCTTGACATTGTATTCATATTGCTCTTTGACTTCCTCAAACTCCCGGTCCGAGACGAGTTTTTTGCCGTGAAGCTCTTTAAAGCGCTTGTATTGGGGCTCGAGTAGGCTGATTTGGTAATCGATCTCCGCCAACTGTCCCTGCTGATTGAGGTCATTTTGATCCAACAGTAGACGCGTTTGCCTGAGGTTATTGATCTGCTCATACAGCATGGTCTCACGCTGCATTACATCCAGCTGCAGATTGGAATTGTTAAGGATCAAGATGGTGTCACCTTTCTTGACCAAGGCTCCTGATTCCCGGATCACCTGATGAATCACCCCTCCTTCGATGGCATCTAAGTAAACGGTACGAGCCGGTTCGATTTGACCGGATACCAAAATGTAATCCGTAAACTCGCCCATCTTGACCGTTCCAATACTAAGTCGATCCTTTTCTACATTCATCGTGGAGCGATGGTCAGCAAAGACGATTTGGTAAATTACCCCCCCGATCAAAACAGCGCCCAAAACTAGAGCGACAATCTTTCGGGGAGTCCAGGTTTTCTTTTCTATTTTCTTATCCATGTCTTAATCCGCCGTTTGGCAGTATTCCCTTTGTGCCAAAGGATGTGCCATGGAAAAAGGGCTTTAAATGCGCTGTAATTGGTTTTGGAAAAGGAGCTGGATTAGTTTCTCGAACATTTTCGTCCGCCAGCGCACAAAAGTGCCTCACTTTTGATTTTTTCCTCTTACCTTATTTCAAAAATAAAGAGCATCAAAAACGGCCATTTTCGCCCGAAATCGAACCTTTTTCAGAAAAAATTTTGGAAAAATCACTTCGGCAAACTTTTGGAATCCTACTAGTTGACCTACTATTCTGGCATTTTAATTTTCTACCTTATGAACGAACAACGAATTGGAAAAATCCTCATCGTCGATGACAACGAGGATCTGCTAAAAGCAGCCAAAATTTTTCTGAAAAGACACTTCGCCCAAGTGGACACAGAGACCAATCCTGATCTACTGCCCATTCTCACCCACAACGAAAACTATGATGTAATCCTGCTGGACATGAACTTCACCAAAGATGTGAGCTCGGGTCAGGAAGGTTTCTATTGGTTGGATCGAATCTTGGAGCTCGATCCCTCAGCAGTAGTCGTGTTGATCACCGCGTATGGAGATGTGAATCTGGCAGTCAAAGCTATTAAAGAGGGGGCAACTGACTTTGTACTCAAACCCTGGGAAAATGAGCGACTCCTCGCCACCCTCAATTCCGCACTTCAACTCCGACAGAAAAAACTTGAGGTGAACCTCCTGAGAGATCAGAAACAAACTTTGCAACAGGATATTGACAACAAGTTTAAAGACATCATCGGCCAAAGCCCGGCCATGCAAAAGGTTTTTGAAACCATCGAACGAGTAGCGACGACAGATGCCAATGTGTTGATTTTGGGAGAAAACGGTACTGGAAAAGAACTGGTCGCGCGGGCCATACATCGGCATTCCAAACGACGAAGAGAAGCCTTTGTTGGGGTAGATTTAGGAGCCATTACCACCACACTATTTGAATCAGAGCTTTTTGGACACAAAAAAGGATCGTTCACCGATGCCAAAGAAGATCGGGCGGGCCGTTTTGAGCAAGCCCACAAGGGCACCCTTTTTCTAGACGAAATCGGCAATCTACCCATTAACATGCAGTCCAAGCTATTGGCCGCTCTCCAAAACCGTCAAGTGACCCGTGTCGGAGCCAATAAAGCCACCGAGGTTGACATCCGGCTGATTTCTGCCACCAACATGCCGGTTTACAACATGGTCTATGACAATTCTTTCCGTCAGGATCTCCTCTACCGAATCAATACCATCGAAATCACCCTCCCACCCCTTCGGGAAAGAGTGGAGGATATCTCGCTGTTGGCGGACCATTTCATCAGCTACTATTCCAAAAAATACAACAAAGACATCCGCAAAGCCTCCGAACCTCTGATCAAACGAATGACCAAGTACCACTGGCCGGGAAATATCCGGGAGCTGCAGCACAGCATCGAGCGCGCGGTCATCATGAGCAATCACAACGTCCTCCAACCCGAGGATCTCTTTTTGCAAAAGATGGGGCAGGCAGAAAAATCCGAGGAAAATGTCAGTCTGGACCACCTCAACATCGAAGATGTAGAACGAATCCTCATCCGAAAGGCCCTGCAAAAGCACAACGGACACATCACGAGAGCTGCAGAAGAATTGGGACTGACTCGCTCCTCGCTGTACCGAAGACTGGAGAAATATGGTTTATAGGAGATTTTCGGTAGGAATTACCCTGCGAATCGTGGGGATTATCTCCTGCATTTTTGCAGGGATTTGGCTGTATTTGACTGAAGGAATGCTCTTAGCTCCAGTCATCCTTGGTCTCGGAGTGGTAGCTCTCGCTGGGGAAATGATCTTTTATGTCAACTCCATCAATCACAAACTGGCCCGTTTTCTGGATTCGATCCGGTACACGGATTTTTCATCTTCTTTTACCTCCGACAGCAAAATGGGAGGTTCCTTCCGAGAAGTCAATCAGGCTTTCAATGAAGTCATGGAAGTCTTCAAGAAAACACGAGCCGAAAAGGAAGAGCAGATGCTTTTTCTCCAAGTCATCATCCAGCACATCAATACGGGAATCGTCTCTTTTGATACAGATGGAAAAATCGGGGTCATCAACAATGCCGCCAAGCACCTGCTCCAAATTCCACAGTTCAGAAGCATCCATGATCTGGCAAAACTTTCTGAAAAGCTTCTCGCGGAAATCCTCGACATCAAACCCGGGCAGCGGATATCATTCAAGGTCAATCCAACCCTCCACCTCATCATCCAATCTACCTCCCTGAAAATGGGCGGCAAAAGCTGGACACTCCTCTCCTTTCAAAACATCAACCCCGAACTCCAATCCAACGAACTGGAAGCCTGGCAAAACCTCACCAAGGTCCTCCGCCATGAAATCATGAACTCCATCACCCCAATCTCCAGCTTGGTGGAATCGCTTCGAACCATCCTGGACGAAGACAGCTACGTACAGCAAGAAGGGATTTTGATCAAAAAAGAGGGTTTCTTGGATATGCAGGAGGGACTCGACACCATTGCCAACCGGAGCAAGGGGCTGGTCAACTTTGTGAATGCCTATCGGGATTACACCAATATTCCGGCACCAAGTAAAGAACTGATTACCGCGGAGTCTCTCATCGAAAATGTCTGCCAACTGATGAAAGAGGAATTCAAATCCAAAAATATTAGCCTCCAGAAAACCATTCACCCTCCCCAACTCGAGATCGGCTGCGATCCTGATCAGATCACGATGATTCTCATCAATCTAATCAAAAACGCCATCGAATCTTTACAGAATCAGGCAGACCGACAGATCCACATCCGAGCCATCGGTCAAGGTGACCTAGGCAGCCTCATCCAAATCGAGGACAATGGTCCGGGGATCGTACCTGAAGCATTGGAACGGATTTTTGTACCCTTCTACACCACCAAAAAGACCGGTTCGGGAATCGGATTGGCGATTTCTCGGCAAATCATGAACCTCCACCGAGGCAGCCTGACCGTGGATTCAGAACCCGACAAACGAACGGTATTTAGTTTGAATTTTAGGTAAACGATTTTTTAGATTAATAAAACTCAATGGGATGCGCTCACGTGTTTGGAAAAGTAAGTTACACAGCATGAAAAAAAGACTTCTAGTACTTCTAGTCACCCTCCTATCCTCCCCCTCCTTCGCCCAATTCTCCGAAAAAGCACAGGTCAGCCTTTATGGAAACCTAGGTTTTCCCATGGGTGAGTTTCGCCAAGCTATCCAAAACTCAATTGGTGGAAATGGAGTGGGTTTGGGTTCCAGCATCTTGTTCAATCCCAAAAAAGAAGCAGCTTATTCACCCGTATTACTCGGAATTGAATTCAACTACCTCCACCTCGGCACGGAGAAAACCCCTGAAAGCACCTTTCTCCCCCAACTCAAAACTTCCTACAACTACATCACACTCGGGCCTGTGGTACGTGCACTCCTTTCCCAGCGGGAAGAAGGAATCGTGCCTTTTGTGGATGGTTTTGTGGGCATGAAGTTGCTGAATACCAAAACGAGAATTGACAACACGATCATTGATACGCTCCTTGATCAAGAATACTTGGAAAGCCTACTTTCCACCAATTATGAAGGATTGGGGTATGGAATGGGTATCGGTTTTTTTACCCGAAAACTCGACAAAGGAGGAATAAACGTGGGAAACAGCTTCTACCTGAAGCTGAATTATGCCTATGGCGATCGGCTAACCTATGTCAGGAAAGGAAGTATCGCAGTCGATTCGGAAGGGTTTATCACTTACAAAAACGGCAAGACCCAAACCGGAATGATTACCCTTCAGGCAGGGATCATGCTGTTTTGATTTTCTGAAAGAATAAAGTCCCAACACTAAAAAAGCCCGAATCTCAATAGATTCGGGCTTTTCATACTTAAATCAACTGATTGACTAGAATAGTTTTTTAAAGCTCAGAAGTACAATTCAATGACATGTTTCTGGAAATCTTCGGTCATCGGTCTTCGGTCTTCCATCCTAAAATCAGAGAAATATTCCTCAGCCAGCTGATCAGCGTAACCTCGGCATGTATTTTCTATCTCTTAAACTTGATCGAACTCACATTGAACGTATTCCAGATGGAAACTTCCTTGTCTGGCACGAAGACTAAGAAGACATCTTTCATTCCTTCTGTCGGACTAAGGGTGACAGGTACAGGGAAGAATTGTCCCTCCCAGTTGGCCGGACGGTCTGCTTTGGAAAGAATTTTCGTCTCCCCGATCACCATTCCATCTGAGCTTCCGGTTCTGATTTCGAGTTTGCCGGAGGTATTTCCAGGAGAAAGGGCAATTTCCAACTGTTTGATTCCAGTCAAATCCAGCTGATCAAATCGTATCCAAGATCGAGCAGCAGTAAACTTCACCCACTGCGAATTTGGACCATTGGCTTTGGCCACGCCCTCAAATCCATTGGCAGAAACAGCCGGCACCAGGCTATTTCTAAGGATCATTCTAAGTTGAGTTTTCAGCGGCTCAATCCCCGAGGCACCCTGATCCTCATAGTTGGCTTGGATCAAATAGTAGCCCTCCGGATTTTCAGTTTGGTCAATCGGATAAGTGCCTGCGAGCGGAATTGTTCGCTGGACTGCATTAGGATTGGCCAAAGCGAGAATGTAATCCACCATGGATTCCACTTGGCTAGGAGCTATATGCGAATGACCCGGCATCACCCGCTCGCCCCATACACCGCCCCCGCCTTGGGTGATTTTAGTGATCAGGTAGGATTTGGCATCAGGCTGATTGAGGTACTTCTGGGAGACGGCGGTGTAGGTTGGCCCGACCGATGCCTTTTCCACGACATGGCATGCCTTACAACCCGCCTGAGTGATGTAGTTTTCTCCGGGCAAAATGGGCTTATCCTCCTGATGTCCTGCCTGAATCAGATCAAATCCACCGGAGAGGTAATCGATGGAAAACCCGATCTTAGACTCCTGTGGAGTACCATCCTCTCGGTCTGTCACATTCAGAGCATAGGTGATTTGCTCTTTTCCAAAGTAAAAACTTCGGTTACCCTTCCAGTCCAATTGGACTTGAGGGGCTTCATTTCCGGCTTTGATTTCGAGGAAAGTTTCAGAAAATGCGCCCTGCTGATCGGTCACTTTGAGTTTGACTCGGTAGACGCCCGGCTTGTCAAAACTCATGACAGGATTAGCCTCTTTGGAGGTTTGACCATTGCCAAAATCCCATTCCAACACCACCTGATCACCCTCGTCTGCATCTTGGGTGCCTTCGGAAGAAAACTTCACCTGCAATGGAACAGCTCCGTTCAGCCGATCTGCTGAGGCAATCGCTTTGGGCTTTCTGTTGCCCGAGGCAAACTCGATGCGGTAGATGCCTGAATCATCATTTTGCGAACTCCAATACGTGCCATATTCCAAAATGTAAAGCGAGCCGTCCTTGGCAAACTGCATGTCGACAGGCTTGTCAAACACCGTCGAAGGCATGAATCGCTCCATGGTATCGTATTGAAAATCCTCGGTCAGCTTCACGGTATAGATCCAGTTTCTCATCCAATCGTAGAAAAAGGCCTTGCCATCGTAATAGCCCGGGAATCGCACCTCAGACTTTTCATAATCTGCACGATAGTAGACCGGGCCTGCCATGGCATTTCTACCTCCCGTACCAAGCATCGGAAACTCCACTGACTCATCATAAGGATACCAAATCAAAGCAGGCGTAGCAGGAGGAAGTTGTTCGATTCCTGTGGAATTAGGCGATGTGTTTTTTGGTGCTTTCGGATCAAATTCAAAAAGGCTTTCCTGCTTTTCGAAGTCATATTTCCAATAGGGCTTATTATTCCCCACAAAATAGGGCCAGCCGAAAAATCCGGGCTTGGTCGCCAAATTAAACTCATCATGTCCTTTTGGACCTCTTTTCAGGCTGTCTTTGGAAGCGTCCGGACCCACTTCACCCCAAAACAGATTGCCATTGCGCTGATCGATCCCGATTCGAAATGGGTTTCTATTTCCCTTGACATAGATCTCTGGGCGGGTATTGGGTGTGCCGGGAGGAAAAAGATTGCCCTCGGGAATGGTGTAAGTACCATCGGGCTGTGGGGTAATTCGCAGGATGGAACCTCTCAGGTCATTGCTGTTGCCGGAGGTCTTTTGTGCATCCACATTACCGGGCCTTCCTGCACGCTCGTCGATGGGATTGTAATTATCCGACTCAAAGGGGGTGGTATCATCCCCAAGACTTAGGAAAAGATTGCCTTTGGAATCAAACTCAAGCGAACCTCCCGAGTGGCAGCAACCTCGGAATACAGGTACTTCGAGCATGATCTTCTCCGAACCTTTATCGAGTAAACCATCTGTCAGGGTAAATCTCGAAAGCCGGTTGATTGAATCCGGACCTGCAGGTGCATAGTAGAGGTAAATCCATTGATTTTCGTTGAACTTGGGGTCTTTGGCTAGGCCGAGTAGTCCGTCCTCATTTTGGGCATAGACGTCAAGAAAACCGACTTCTTCAACATTTCCAGTCTCAGCTAGGAATCTTCTCACTTTTCCACCCCGCTCGATGAAGAGCACGTCAAAATTATCCAAGACCTCCAGCTCCATGGGTTCATTTAGCTTTTCAACCAGGGTGACTTTGGTAAATCGGCTTTCCTCAGGCTGGATAGTGGCAAAAGGATCGATGTCTTTTTCCTTGCAACTGAAGACTGCTAAGATGATAAGACTCAGGAAACTTATTCTTGAATTCATAAAATGGGTTTAGGCAATTTGGGTTTCAAAAGATATTAAAATCAGACTAGTATTAAATTCAGATTTACATGAGTTTGTTTTTAACTGGTGAATTGAAAGAAGCCAATTGATCAAATTCCAGCCTTTGAGTTTTTATTTAAGAAGGGATTAATCCAAAAATTCACCTTCCTCGTAATTCTGAAGGTGAGTTTTAAAGGAATTTAAGATTTTAGCCTGAACAGAAGGTCGAGTACACTAGTTTAAACCGATGCGATAACCGAATTACAGCACTATTCTACATCTGAATTTACCTACATGATCAAATCCATAAATCATTCGTTTACTATGTTGAGTCTGTTTGTTGGCCTGTTAATGGCCTGTTCATCTGGTCCTGCCGAAAAATCAGGAACAACTGAAAACCTCCCAGAAGAGCCAAAGCAGGAAGTATTTTCTGCCAAAACTGAGTTGGCCACTTTTGCCGGAGGCTGTTTCTGGTGTGTGGAAGCACCTTTTGAAGGCTTGGACGGAGTAATTTCCGTAGTCTCAGGTTATTCAGGAGGTAAAGAGAAAAATCCTACCTATTCAGAAGTTTCCTCAGGGAAAACCGGTCACCGAGAGGCTGTCCAAATCACTTATGATCCAGAAGTCATCAGCTATGCTGAACTGGTCGATATTTTCTGGCAAACCTTTGATCCTACCGATGTAGGAGGTTCATTCTTTGACCGAGGTACGCAGTATGAATCTGCGATCTTTTTTCATAATGACCTGCAGCGAAAAGTGGCCGAGGAAAGCAAATCCAGACTGGATAAATCGGGGAAATTTACCAAGCCCATCGCTACTCCGGTGATCAAGTACAGCAACTTTTATCCTGCTGAAGAGTACCACCAAGACTATTACAAAAAGTCTCCGGATGAATACAATGCTTATAAAATCGGAAGTGGTCGGCAAGAATGCATCAAAACCAACTGGCCGGACATCAATGAAGGTACCTACCCTGCCAAATCCAAAGCAGAACTAAAAAAATCACTCACTCCACTGCAATACGAAGTGACCATGGAAGATGCTACTGAATATGCCTACAACAACGAATACAATGGCAATAAGGAATCCGGCATTTATGTCTGTATTGTGTCCGGTGCTCCGCTCTTTAGTTCCAAAGACAAATACGAATCCGGATCGGGATGGCCAAGCTTTGTAAAGCCTATAGATGCACGAGCACTCGAAAAGCCAATTGACCGAACACTCGGAATGACCCGTGTGGAAGTCCGAAGTAAATATGGTAAAAGCCATGTAGGACATGTGTTTTATGATGGCCCTGAACCTACCCGATTGAGGTATTGCATGAATTCGGCCGCGATGAAATTCATCCCAAAAACAAAAATGAAAGAAGCCGGCTATGGGGATTACCTCTGGTTGGTAGATTAAAACTGAACCATGCATTGGAAAATCTACTACGAGCTCAAAATGCTACCTAATCAGTCGTTTTATTTCAGTTTTCTCCCAATAACTATCGGAATCCAAAGTGACTGACTTTCCTAAATTTTGAATTCTTGTTTCAAATTCCAACGCACAATCCAGGTTAAAAAATCAAGCCCTTGATTTAAAAAATCAGGGGCTATTTTTTTTTGCTTTTACCATCAATATCCTTTAGGCTGCATTAATCCGAAAATTACAATTCATATATTTTATTAAACTTTTCATTACAAAAAAGTACTTATAAGCCTAATTAAATCCTGTTCATCTACAATTTACCGTTGATTTTTAGTACTATTAATCGAAATTCGGCAAATCAATAGAATTGTAGTGGATCAAGCACCCAAATACCAACTGCAGTCGATTCGGACGAATTTCCAATTTACTTTTGACCCATGTCGAAAGCGTCTTAATTAGATATCTGGTATGCCTTTTCAAAAACCTAGCGAAGAGAATTTCCAACTCCTAAGATCTGCACTTAATCAGCTTCAAGAGGCTGTACTTTTCTTGGATTCTGAACTTAAAATTATTGGTAAAAACAAAGCAGCAGAATCCCTGCTTTCCGAAAAAAACATCTCTGACGGGAATCTCATTTTTGATGTGTTTCCGAATCTGCAAACCGAATCCCTTAGCACTTTTGTTTCAGATCCTTCCACCACTTCACTTGAACTTAAAGGCCATTGGAAATACCGATTTGAGAAATTCCCTCAGGGAATGATTGCCTATATCAGCTATACTTTTTCCCCTGATCAAGAACAACCCGGATGCTATGCCACCTTGTTCGAAAAGATGCCTGAAGGGGTAGTTTATCAAGATTCTACCGGCAAAATCACCGAATGCAACCAAGCAGCTGAAATCATGCTTGGGCTAACCAGGGACCAAATGCAGGGAAAAACCTCCGTCGATCCCGAATGGCATGCGATCCACTTGGATGGTTCTGATTTTCCCGGCGATTCCCATCCTGCCATGGTATCCTTGAGGACCGGAAAACCAGTCCAAAATGAAGTGATGGGAGTCTTTAATCCAAAAAAGAAAAAATATACTTGGATTTCGATCAATTCAGTTCCGGAATTCAAACCTGGAGAGAAGGAACCCTTTCAGGTCTTTACGACTTTTCTCGACATCACGCACCAGGTAGAAGCAGAGCAAAAGCTTAAATCCCAGTCAGAGCTTTTGGAGCTTTTAGTACAGACATCCTCCTCTTATATCAATATTTCGGAAGAGGATCTTCACAAAACCATCCAGGCCTCTTTACAGAAATTGGGTGAGTTTGTAGAAGCAGACCGGATGTATGTTTTTGACTATGACTGGGCACAAAATACCTGCAGCAATACCTTCGAATGGTGTGCAACAGGTATTGAACCGCAACTTGAATTTCTTCAGGAAACCTCATTGGAAGGATTGGAAGACTGGACCAAGCGACACCTCCAAGGGGAGATCATGTATGTGGAAGATGTAAATGCATTGGAGGAATCTACCACGCTCCGGCAAATTCTTGAAGCTCAGGGAATCAAGAGCCTACTGGCTATGCCCATTATGGATCAAAATGAGTGTATAGGTTTTATTGGATTGGACTCAGACCAAAAACACCACTCTTATTCCGAAAATGAATTCAATCTCCTTAAAATTTTCACTTCCATCTTAGGAAATGTTCACAATAGAATCCGAAAAGAACGGGACCTTAAAGAGCGTATCAAAGAATTCAATACGGTCTATGAAATCACCCAATTGCTGATTTCCGGAGATCTAAAGGAGGAGCAAGTGCTTCAACGGGCAGTAGAAATCATTCCTGCTGGTTTTTTCCAACCCGAGGAAACCCATGCCCGGATCAGTTACAAAAATTCAGAATTCATCTCCCCATCATTTAAAAGAAGTACCAATCTTATCAAAGAAAACATCTTGGTAAATAACCTCGAGGTGGGTGTTTTAGAAGTCTTTATCCCCAACAATAAATTTTTCCTGATCGAGGAATACACCTTGGTGCAAGCGCTTACCAGTGTATTGGGCCAACACTTTGAATCCAGAAGTAACTTAGCTGAGTCAAGGAAGAAAGAACGGCAGCTACAAAATCTGCTCAACTCCCAAACCAGCTATGTTCTCCGAACAGACCTTTATGGTCGTCATACCTATTGGAATGAAAAATTTGCAGAAGAATTCGGTTGGCTTTACGTAGATAACGGGCTTGCCCACGGCAATGCTTTGCAATCCATCTGTGAGTACCATCATGATAAAACTAGGGCTGTGGTCCAGGAGTGCATGTTACACCCTGGTGAAATTTTTCCTGTAGAGCTAGATAAACCGAGTAAAGAGGGAGGAATAATTACCACACTTTGGGAATTTGTCGCACTTTTTGACGAAAACGGAGTACCCAATGAAATCCAGTGTATGGGGATTAATATCTCCGATAGAAAGCGAGCAGAAGACCAATTGATTGAAAGTGAAAACCGCCTTCGAAGTCTCCTTGAATCTCAAACCAATTATGTCATCCGTACAGATCTGCAAGGGCGACATACGTTTTGGAATAAAAAATTTGAGGAGGATTTTGGATATATCTATCCAACCAAAGGCCTTGCTGAGTCTGATTCTCTGACTTCGATCTGTGAATATGATCAAGACAAAGCTCGAGAAACTGTAGAAAAGTGCATAGAGAACCCAGGAAAAATCGTCCAAGTAGAGCTAGACAAGCCAACTCGCTCGGGTAAGATCATGACCACCCTGTGGGATTTTGTTTGTTTGACAGATTCTGCGGGAGTACCCTTTGAAATGCAGTGCGTGGGTATAGATATCACCGATCGAAAGGAAACGGAACAAAAGCTAAGAGACAGTGAAGAAAAATACCGAGTGCTCTTTGAAGAATCCCCTGACGGATACCTGATCATCAAGGATGGAAAGTTCATCGATTGCAATAAATCGGTTATCAGTCTATTACGTCGACCTAAAGAAGAAGTGGTAGGATTAACTCCAGCCGACATTTCTCCGGAAAAGCAGCCCAATGGGAGACATTCTATTGAGTATGCGAAAGAATTGCTCGATAAAGCAGAAGATGAAGGACATGTACATTTTGAATGGGTTCACCTCCAAAAAGACGGCACAGAGTTCATTGCTGAGATCACCCTTTCCAAAATTCTTTTCAATGGAGAAGAAGTCATTTTCACTTCCTGGAAAAACATTACCGAAAAAAGAGCTACCGAACAAGCACTCATTTATAGCGAAAACCGCTTCCGCCAAATTGCAGAGCATACCGGTGCGGTCATTTGGGAAGTAGATGAAACGGGGCTTTATACCTACATCAGTCCTGTATCCAAGCGCGTCTACGGGTATGAACCGGAAGAGTTGGTAGGCAATAAGTACTTTTGGGACCTTTTCCCTGAAAATGAAAGAGAAGAGTATAAGTCCATAGGTATCCAACACCTCAAAGATGGCAACGATCTATTCGATTGGGAAAACACCATTGAGCGAAAAGACGGACAGATCATTTGGGTAAGTAGTTTTGGAGCCGCTATCAGAGATACAGAAGGAAAAGTAATCGGGTTCCGGGGTGCAGATTACGACGTCACTGCCAGAAAGACTGCCGAGCAAGAACTTCGAAAATTCAGAATCATCTCAGACAAAGCTTCCTACGGTACAGTCATTACCGAGTACGGCACACGGAAAATCACCTATTGCAATGAGGCATTTGCAAAAATGCATGGGTATGAAGTAGATGAAATGATCGGGATGGAGATATTTAGTCTTCATACCCCGGAGCAACTTGAAGAATACCAAGAGCAGATCTATCCCGAATACCTAAATAATAAAGAATATACCCTTAAGGAATTTGGCCGAAAGCGGAAAGACGGCAGTACTTTTCCCGGATTGGTCACCGCGAAGCTTTTCTTTGACGAGGACGGCAAGCCGATCTTCAATGCGGCGACTGTCATCGACATCACACACGAAAAAATAGTTGAGGAACAAATCCGAGAGCAAAATATCCGATTCAAAGCCATCATCGATGCCATTCCGGATTTGCTTTATATCATGGATTTTGATGGCAATTACCTGGAATATTTCAGTTCTAAAAAAGAAAATCAAATCGGAGATTTTGAATATCTGGTTGGTAAAAATCTTAAAGATGTCTTCGAGCCCAAGGAGGCAGATTTTCATTTAAATAAAATTAGAAAATCTCTGACTGAACAGAAAATTGAAACCTATGAAGCCTTTGGAATTTATGGATATGAAGAAAGACATTTTGAATCGAGGATCGTTCCCATGTCAGACACTAAAGTCCTGCGATTTGTCAGAGAAATCACGGAGCGAAAAAAGAACGAAAGGGAAATCAAAAAACTGACTCTTGCCATCGAGCAAAGTCCTGTAGCCATCATCATTACCGATCTGACCGGTAAGCTCGAGTACATGAGCCCAGCCTTCCTTACCATGACAGGCTACAGCCACGAGGAATTATACATGCAGCCTATCAGTTTGATTAAATCAGGACTGACCGAGCGGGAATTGTACAATCACCTTTGGAAAACCATTACCTCCGGCAAAAACTTTCAGACCGAATGGAGAAACCGAAGAAAGTCGGGTGAGATTTTCTGGGAAAACATTTCCATTACACCCATTCTCGATGAAAATGGCAATATCAAAAACTACCTGGCTGTCAAGCAGGATATCACTGAGCGAAAGCATTACGAGGAGGAAATCATCCAACTCAATCAAAATCTCGAGTTGCGAATTCAAGAGCGAACCAAAGAACTGGAAAATTCAAACCTCGAACTTGAACTAGCCAGAAACGAAGCCGACACGGCCAACCAGGCAAAAAGTGAGTTTCTTTCCAGAATGAGCCATGAACTCAGAACTCCCATGAATTCTATTCTTGGCTTTGCACAGTTACTGGAATTTACAGAACTCACTGAAAATCAGCACAAAAATCTGGAATACATCCTCAAGAGCGGAAATCACCTCCTTCAGTTGATCAATGAAGTCTTAGACATTGCCAAAATCGAGGCAGGAAAGGTCTCCGTTTCCCTAGAACCAATCGAGTTGACCGGAGTGATTCAGGAAATCGCTGATTCGGTCATGCCTTTTGCAGGAGAAAAATCAGTACAGGTTCACCTCCCGGTCGATAAGCGGAAAATTTTCGTCTTGGCAGACTTACAGCGATTGAAACAAATCCTGATCAACTTGCTCAACAATGCCATCAAATACAATCGAAAAGGTGGTTCAGTTTGGATTTCAGCTGAGACCAGTTTTGACCTGGATGGAAAAAAATCAGTCAGGATCTTAGTCGTAGACAACGGCATAGGCATATCAGAAGAAAATATACCCAAGTTGTTCAAACCCTTTGAACGAATTGGGGGTGATCAATTTGCTACCGAGGGAACAGGACTGGGACTTTCCGTGGTGGAAAAACTCGCCCAGCTTATGCGAGGCAAGGTAGGCGTAGAAAGTAAAATCGACGAAGGAAGCAAGTTTTGGATTCAACTTCCGGGTACCGATGCCAATCCCATTGAGCTTAATGGCATGAAAGATTCTGAGCAACAGGTTTTATCCAACAAAGACACCCAAGGAACGCTGTTATTGGTCGAAGACAATATTTCAAATATTGAATTGATCAAGGAACTTCTTCGAAGCCTCAAACCAGGGATCGAAGTGATCAATACCATGTATGGATTGGAAGCAATTCAGCTAACGAAAGAATACAAACCTTCCTTAATTCTATTAGATTTGAATCTTCCAGACACCTCTGGATCAAAAGTTCTGGAAACGCTCAAATCTGACCCCGATACTAGGAATCTACCGATTGTCGTGGTCAGTGCGGACGCTACTACCAAACAAATGGAATTTATCCTGTCCAAAGGGGCAGACCAGTATATCACCAAACCAATCAATGTGGGGCAATTGATCAAAATTTTTGATCAATACCTTAAGTACACAACTCATGAGTGAAAAAAACCGAATCAAGGAGTCCATCCTCAAGCATAAAATCTTGATTGTGGATGATCAGCTTCCCAATATCATATTATTGGAAAACATCTTGAATCTGACTGGATTTAATGAAATTCTATCCACCACAGATTCAACGACTGCCCTTGAAAAAATCGAAACTCACAAGCCGGATATCCTCCTCCTCGATCTCATGATGCCCGAGGTGACCGGATTTGATATTTTGGCCGAATTGGAAAAAACTACCGAATCGAGGGATTTTATGCCTGTTTTGGTATTGACCGCAGACACCAATCCCAAGAGCAAAGAAAAAGCACTGAAACTAGGTGCAAGTGACTTCCTTACCAAGCCTTTTGACATCAGTGAAGTTTCGCTGAGAATACAAAACCTACTGACCACCAAATACCTGATGGATCAGTTGAAAAATCAAAATGACCATCTCGAAGATTTGGTTAAAATCCGGACAGAACAACTTCAGACTGCCAAGGAGGAGGCGGAGCGAAACGAAAAAAAGTACCGGTTACTTTTTGATGCAAACCTAGACGACATCAATTTATTCTACATTGATGAGTCAGGTCCTTCCAACTTTATCGAATCGAATCCTGCCAGTGAGGCAGTGCTTGGCTACACCAAAGAAGAGCTACTCAATCTAAGCCTACATGACATTGACACCGGTATGGTGGACAGTGAATACTTCCAAGAAAAGTTGCAGAAACTATTGGAAAAAGGTTCCCTGGAATTTGAAACAGTCATCCGCAAAAAGAACGGTGAGCTTCGAAATATGGAAGTCAAAGCGAATGTCTTCGAATTGGAAGGAAAAAAAGCCGTTCTTAACATTTACAGAGACATTACCGACCGAATTAAATTTATTGAAGCAATTCTAAAACAAAACCGGGCTTTCAAAGAAATTGCATGGATCCAATCCCACGTAGTACGTGCACCGCTAGCCAGAATGATGGGAGTCATTCATCTCCTTACCGACATGGACGACCTGGAGAACAAGGATCCTGAACTGTATAAGTTTATAAAAATGATTTTGGATTCTGCTTTTGAGCTGGATCAAATCATCAGAGAGATTTCTGAAAAAACAGCCGAAGCCCAAAAAAATCAAGACCTTTAAAATAATCTTTCAATCTTAGTATATGAATTTCGATTTAATCATTGTAGACGACGACGCGGAATATATTTTTTTCCACAAGCTGCTCGCAAAAAAATCCGATTTGAATGAAGATCCGCTGACTTTTTCCAGCGGACGGGAAGTGATTGACCATTTATCTTCCATCATAGATCAAGATATAAATAACACCCTCATATTCTTGGATATTTACATGCAGGATGTGGACGGATGGGGAGTCTTGGACTATCTGGAGTCAGTCAATCGACACGATAAAATCAAGGTAATCCTAATCACTTCCTCTGTAAGTATGGACGACAAGCGAAAAGCTATTCAATATCAATCCGTGATCGAATACATTGAAAAACCACTGATGATGAATTACCTGATCAATCTAAAATCACAATCCATTTTTTAACCCCAACTCATTGATCTATAGACACAAATCTACTTTCACTCACTTTACATTAGTAACTTTCTAAAGGTCAGATTGATTCTAGGTCCGTTTACCTTTTTGGTTTTGGGCAGCTGATGCTCCCAAAGATGCTGGCTTTCACCCGCCATGATTAATAAACTACCGTGACTCAGAGGAACCTCGACTTTGTTCTTTTTTGATGGATAATCGCGCAGTTGAAATACTCTGGTCACACCAAAGGTCAAGGATGCGATAGTTGGATTTCGGCCTAGAACAGCCTCATTGTCTCTATGCCACCCCATACTGTCATTTCCGTCCCTATAAAAGTTACATAAAACGTGTGTGAATTGACAACCGGTAAACTTTTCGATATTCTTTTTTATTTCATCCAAAACACTCGTCCACGGAAGGGCATCCATCGATATGCCTGAATATGAATAAGGTTGGTTAGGATTACCATACAAAGCAGTTAATCTTGGCTGCATTACCTGCTTTCCAAACATCCATATGGGCTCTTGCCTCCAAGCCAACCCTCCCCTCAAATCCTCAAAAATCCGGTCTGCTTGCTCCTTTGCATAGAACGCTGGGTACAACCTTACCTCTCCCCCATAAGGTAAAAGGTTACCTGAATCGGGAATAAATATCTCCTTTTGCATCACCATAAAACAGGAATTCGGACTTGTGGTTTTTGATAAAATAAATTCACTTTTGAACCAGCGGATTCACCTCTTATATTTATTGAAAATCAATTGTTTGACTCATGAAAAAATTTCTTTGGATCACCGGATTGACTACGATTGCAATTCTTGGGATCTTTTTATGGTGGAAATTTTACTTCGTTTTTGGAGAGGGAGTAAAAGCAGGTAGCCTCAACTATTTCGCAAGAAAAGGTGTAATCTTTAAGACTTATGAAGGAAGAATGGTGCAGGAAGGTTTTCAAAGTCCAACCTCAGGTGCACTTCAAAGTAACGAATTCCGATTTAGCGTTACCGATCCGGAAGTGGCCCAAATCCTGGAGCGCAACTCAGGAAAACACCTTGAATTGCGCTACCAAGAATACAATGGTATCCTGCCTTGGAGAGGCACAAGCGAATTTATCGTGACAGAAGTCATCAATGCCAGCCCTTCAGGTGAGGGCAACAGCCTCTTGCCCTATGACAAGTAATCAGGGCTTAGTCCAGTAATCCAGCACCGTCACTTTATCCAGATGCGGCCCTAGAATATCAACAAACTCTTTGTGAGCTGGATGTGGTAAATAGGTATCACGATCTGCATCCGAATGAAAGGTCACTGTAAAAGCATGAGTCAATCCTTGATTGAGGCCTTCGGGACTGGAGTTTACCCCCCACTCAAAATCCTTTATTTCAGAGATTTTGGAAGGAAGTGTTTTAAATGCGTCCACAATCTTCTGGACATCTTCGGGACTGGAGGTTTTTTTGAAACCAAATAGAACCACGTGGCGGAGTACTGAATCAGGCATAGTTACTTCTTCGATTTTAAGTTCGGCTGGTACGGAATCTTCTACTATAGGCTCTTGCTTTGCAGGTCCGCATGCAATCAGGAGCAAAAGGGAGAGGGAATAAAGAAATTGTTTTTTCATAGCTAAGGGGTTAAATGAACTGTGAATATCCAAGTCCTGGAATGGTTTTCAAAATCTAGACTAAAAAGATTCATGACTTATCCTGTCCAATTGAAAAATCAATGAAGAGAACTTCAAGATCTTGCTATCCACCCTATCTTTACCCAAAAATCACCCATAGTTAGACACATGAAAATCGCCTTTTTCAGCACCAAATCCTATGACAGGGAAAGCTTTACTCTCCATTCGGCTAATTACGATTACCAATTAAGTTTTTTTGATGTATCGCTAGACCATCGAACAGTAAATCTCGCCGAAGGTCATCAGGTGATCTGTTCCTTTGTCAACGATCCCATCGATGAATTTATCCTCAAAAAACTGGATCACTTCGGTGTCAAATTGATTGCACTGAGATGCGCGGGTTATAATCAAGTGGACCTTTCCGCTGCAGAAAAACTAGGAATCCGGATCGTGCGAGTACCTGCCTATAGTCCTGAGGCGGTGGCTGAGCACGCCATAGCATTATTGCTTACCTGCGTGAGAAAGACACACAAAGCTTACAATCGAGTGAGAGAAAATAATTTTTCGCTGGAAGGACTTACAGGATTTAATATCCATGGAAAAAAAATCGGGGTCATTGGCACCGGTGCAATCGGAAAAGCATTTTGCAGAATTGCAAAAGGTTTCGGAGCAGAAATCCTTGCTTACGATCTGTATGAGAGCGAAGAAATGAAAGCCATCGGAGTCACCTATTTGCCCCTTGCCCAAGTTTTCGAACAAAGTCAGATCATTTCGCTGCATTGCCCATTAACGCCTCAGACTCGCCACCTGATCAATGCAGACACTTTGAGTCTGATGCAAAAAGGAGTCACTCTAATCAATACCAGTCGAGGCGCACTCATTGACACCAAAGCCGTCATCAAGGCACTTAAATCCAGAAAAATAGGATTTCTTGGAATAGATGTTTATGAACAGGAGGAGCATATTTTCTTCAAAAATCTGTCAGAAGAGATCCTTGACGATGAGATGATTTCCAGATTGATGACCTTCCCTAATGTACTGATTTCAGGCCACCAGGCATTTTTGACACATGAGGCCTTGGAGCAGATTGCCACCACTACCCTTGAAAGTGTAGCAGCTTTTGAGCGTGGCGAATTTTTGAAAAATGAAGTGAAAGCGAGCTAATAAAAAATCCCCGGAGGCTAAAAGTCCCCGGGGATTATACTTTTCAAAGTAGGCAGAATTATCTTACTACTTTCACGTTTACGGCATTGATGCCTTTTTTACCCTGTACTAGGTCATATTTCACCTTGTCGTTTTCACGGATTTCGTGAACTAGGCCACTGTGATGAACGAATACGTCCTCAGAGTTGTCTGCTGGTGTGATGAATCCAAAGCCTTTGGTAGTGTTAAAGAATTTTACTGTTCCTTCATTCATGATTTCTGAAATTTTGATTTGTTTTTACTCGGTTTTGATTTGATTGATTTGTACTCGTTTTTTTCTCTACAGGCGGTACCGGAGGAGTATTGGATAGATTTCCGAATTCATCCACATAAGCGATCATGTTATCCAGGCTACCATCTTTGGGCTGGGTTTTTCGCTCAAGTTTCTTTTCCAGTTTTTCCTTTTGTTTCCTCTTTTTCAGTTCAGCCTTTTGCTTCTTGATGAATGTGTTTTGATTTTTTGACATGCAATGGGGTTAGTTAACAAACGTGATGGCATGACCGACCTTGCCAGCTCTGCCAGTCCTTCCGATACGATGGATGTAAGCATCCATGGTCATCGGTAGCTGATAGTTGATCACATGACTTACATCAGCTACATCGATCCCTCTAGCGGCTACATCAGTAGCTACCAGTACTCGGATAGTCCCATTCTTGAATTCATCAATCATTCTGTTTCTGAAATTCTGAGACTTATCTCCATGAATCTGTCCGGCAGAAATGCCTGACTGAATCAGTTTTTTGGCCAGTCTGTCGGCCAGTCTTTTGGTTTCTGTGAAAAGGATCACTTTTTCCAATTCAGGATTGCGAAAAAGATCAGCCAATACCTCAAACTTATCCTGTCCCTCAGGGACACGGATTGTTTGTTGCTCGATATTCTCATTGGTTGACGAACCACTAGTGACTTTTACTTCAATAGGGTTGGTAAGCAACCCGTCAATTAGCTTCTTTTGTGCAGGCTCCAAAGTCGCCGAAAACAGAAGTGTCTGTTCTCTTTTTCCGATTCGATTGACCAGCTTATTGACATCAAGTACAAATCCCATGTCAAGCATTCTGTCAAACTCATCGAGAACGAGCGTATTTACTTTTCTGAGGTCCAGCACTTTGCGGTCCGACAAATCCAACAACCTACCCGGAGTACCCACAATTACCTGTAGCTTTCGCTCCAGTTTGGTGTGATCCGAGTTGATATTGGTGCCTCCGATGAATGTGGCTGAATACAGCTGCATCCCAAACGTGAGACTTTTGAATTCCTCCTCTATTTGCAATGCCAATTCTCTCGTAGGTGTTACTACAAGAGCCGTGAAATTGCGGGGATCTTTGAGCGCGTGTTCAATGATGGGAATCAAAAATGCCGCAGTCTTTCCGGAGCCTGTTTTGGAAATAGCCATCATGTCTCTCCCGTCGAGAAGAGGCAAAATAGATTGCTCCTGAATATTGGTTAAAGTTTGATAACCTTTAGCCAGGATATTTTGAAGTAATTTGGAACTGAGACCAAGTCCATCAAAGGATTTTTCGGTTCGGAACCCTTCTTGTCCGCTAGGTTGGGCTTTTTTAACAAAAAGCTTTGGATCCAGGGTGGACTCTTTTTTCTTCTTCACCTGCCTTCTATCCGGGTTTCCACCTCGGGGCGCAGCAGCAGGTTTAGTATGTTTTTTCGTAGTGTTCATGAGTGTTGGTATAGGCTTTGACTGGCTCCATTTCTGCATTACCAAGCAGGTAAAGCATTTCGAAATGTGACTTCAAAGCATCAAAAAATGTCTTTTTTGAATAATAAGGAATATTGTACTCAGCCGCAGTGGCTTTTACAATCGGTGCAATTTTCCGATAGTGCACATGGCAGATATCGGGAAAAAGATGGTGCTCAACCTGGTAATTTAGACCTCCAATCATCCATGAAAAGACCTTGCTTTTCTCCGAATAATTAGATGTAGTAGCCAGTTGATGAAGCATGCGTTCGCCCTCTACAGTACCGTTTTCGTCAGCCACTGGAAAGACCACCTCCGGCATAACATGCGCAGTCTGGAAGACTAAGGATATACTCAATCCGGTGATGAAATGAAGGATCAGGAAAGCCAGGAGGATTTGTCCGACTCCAAAGCCAGAAAAGGCGATCGGCAATCCCAACGTGAAGACATAATAAATAATCTTCCAAGCCAATATCTTCAATACCGTATTGCGATAGACATTCTCTCCTTTGATCAAGCCCATTTTGTAATAGCGATCAAAGCGGACAAAATCCTTAGAAGTCACCCAAGATATAGTCGACAAGCCATAGAAAAACCAAGTATACCAATGCTGATAAGGGTGCAGGGTATTTTTTGGCATGTTGGGAGAAAAGCGAAGGAAAAAAGGAGCATTAATGTCGTCATCCCCTTCGTGAATATTGGTATAGGTATGATGCAAGACATTGTGTTGTATTCTCCAAACTGTAGCATTGGCACCTACCATGTTTAAGGTATAGCCGAGAAGTTTATTGATTTTTGGGTTTTGAGAATAGGTTCCATGGATTGCATCATGCATGACGCCCATACCTATACCTGCCATGCCAAATCCGCTGAGGATAAAACAAGCAAATAATTGCCAAGTCTCTGTGGCTACTCCGGTTATCACCAAGATCACTGGCACGAAATAGATCATGATCATGACCACGGTCTTGAAGATCATTTCCTTATTGGCAAACTTGGTTTGTTGGGTGGATTTGAAATAGTCGTTAACTCTACTTCTGAGGGTAAGGGAGAATTCAGACAGCGCTGATTCTGAAAATCGAATGGTCTTAATAAGAGGGAACTTTAATGGGTGTTAGGAAATCTGGGTTCTCTAAATGATTGTAAACTGCAGGTTTTAATTCGAAAAGACCGAGGGCTTCATGGAATCAAAAAAGTAGAAGAAGAAGAAGTAAAACCTGGATTTGGAGAACTCTTGATTTGCTACTTGTGGCAGGTGAATCGCCGATGCTAAACTTGGTGACAAGTATCGAAAACATTTCTTCGACGGGTCAAAGGTGGGCAAAGGAATCTGCAATTCCTAATTTTTTCTGAAATCGAACCGAATTATAACTGCTGTTAGCAAGTAAGCTTTGTATTAAAATAAATTTTAATTTACATTTGATAATTATAAAATGTAAATATAATTAATATGGCTACTTTCACCAGTTCACTCCCAGATGATGTACTCAAAACCCTTCAAGAATACTCTTTGAAGCTCTCCATACCCAAAAACAGCCTGATTGAGAAAGCCCTTCGACTTTACTTGGAACACCTCAAAAGAGCGGAATATGTTCAATCCTACAAAGAAGCGGGCCAAGATGAAGAAATCATGCTTATTGCAGAAGAAGGAATGGAAACCTATCTCAAACAAACTGAAAAATGAGACAAGGAGAGATTTGGTGGACAGATCTTAATCCTGTTCAGGGAAGAGAGCAAAGTGGAAGAAGACCAGTATTAATTATCAGTGGAAACCTACTGAATCGATATTTGGAGGTGGTCATTGTGGTACCACTCACCACTCAAATCAAACGATACAAAGGAAATCCAATCCTTGAACCTAATCTCCAAAACCAGCTAAAGTTTACTTCTGAAGCGCTGGTTTTTCACGTTAGATCTATCTCAAAAGACCGACTCTTAGAAAAAATCGGAGAAGTTCAACCGGAAATCGTGAGTGAAATAAAGACAACACTCGCTGATATTCTCACACTTTGATCAATCCCACTTCCAATTAAGTATCCCATTAAAATGAAGTAGCTCGACTTTATTGTAGATCTGATTAGGTGTTAACTTTTGAGATGAAAGAGGCTCTTTACTAACGAGTATCAAGTGAAAATCCAGGTTTTTCACACCCTTCGGCTGTAGTTTCAATCCAATGTTTACTTGACGATAGCTTGGGAAGTTATATTTATTGGCTTCCGCACTCGCAAGGTCTGAAAGCCAGTGAACTCCTCCATGGAGATAAACCTGAACCGGTATTTTTTCAAAACGATACTCCACATAGCCCACCAACGCATCAACCGATTCAAAGCCCTCATTTCGCTCCCTAGGGATAAAGGTGTACCAAGCATCCTTCCCCCATTCCCGAGGACTCAACCAACGACCTTTTCCTCCTACATGAGTATAATTGAGGTGTGTAAGCCAACGGTCAGTTCTCCAAGCTACTCGACCGGATAGCGCATAATTGAAATCATCCGGACTTTTGTATGCAAGAATGAGATCAGGATTTCCTCCATCTCCTACTGTATGTTGGACCCCTGACTGTATGCCTAAGGTCAACATGCCTTTCTTTGTTTTTGTGCTTTTCTCAAAAGATCCCCAAGTGGTAGAGAAGAGATTTTGTGCCAAAGTATGGGAAAAATGAAGTTTTCCTCCGTTTCTCAGCTGTCTATCTACCTCTAGGATCGAGAGCCATTCGCTCTCGGTATTGCCAAAATAGGCGCCTTGTTTACCGAAAACAGTACGCCCCTGAGGAAAAATCCCAACCGTCTCCCCAACTCCCAGCCATTCACTACTGCCACGGATGCTCATTCGACCAATTGCCCACAAACCAACCTTCCATCTTTGACTCGGAGCAAACCAGGCATGGACTCCTTCCACCGCAGTGGGAGAAAGTCTCCCGTCCTGTGCATTCACCCAGTCGGTATTGATGCCCATCCGGCCCACTTCTACTCCAATTCGATCTTTGGAATAGCTCAAGAAAAGGGTCTCCAGCTTCCCAAACAAACGATCGCGGGTGTTTAACAAATCAAACAGCCCGGTTTCATATCGGTTGGTCTGACCAGTGACGGGGTCCAGATCCCAAATAGGGGTACTCATCACATTGGCAAATGTGCGATAACCCAGCTGCAAGGTCCAATGCTTGGCATAGTTGATTTTTGCCCCAAGGTTTAAGCTCATGCCCAAGGCATAATCAGACTTATACCTAGTGTCTGCATAGGTAGTGTTCATCCAGAAAGTCCTGAAATGGACATCCGGATGAATGTCAATTTTCTTCTCCTCGGTTTGGGCTTTCAGATGAACGAAAAATCCCAAAGAGAAGATTGATAGCAAAATAAAGCGACGCATTACTTGGTTTGGGCTTTGGCCGCTTGGATAGGCTTAAAGGGTCCAAATTTGTGTTGCTCTTCAGTAAATCCATCCGAAAAGGGACCAAACGGATGATCCATCGGTTTTTTGGAAATATCGGGCCAGTCTTTGGAAAGATCTTTAGCAGGTCTTTCCATGCTGTTCACATAGGCGGCCACGTCCCAAGCCTCCTCATCGCTCAGCATCGGATTTTCAAACGTAGCCCCAAGAGGCATATTCGCTCTGACATAGCCTGCAAATCTGGAAAGGCGGTAAAGTCCAGCGCCATGGTTGTAGCTGTTTTCTCCCCAAAGTGGTGGATAGAGATAACCCGTTCCGTCAGGTTTGGGCATTCCTTTCCCGTCTGCTTGGTGACAGGAAGCGCATTGGTTGTCATAGACTAATTTTCCCTTGATCGGATCAGCTGCACGGTCAAGAAGTGGCACTTCGTAGAGCCCTGAGCCTTTGGGGACTTCACCTTTGGGCACTTCTTTTCCCACCCAGTTGATGTAAGCAACCATCGCTCGCATTTCTTTAGAATTGTTATCCAATGCTTTCCCGTTAAGACTTCGCTCAAAGCAGTCATTGATGCGCTTTTCGATAGTTTCCTCTGTTCCGGATCGAGCTCTGAATTTGGGATAAGTAGCAGCGACAGCACCGTAATTATTTCCCAATGGTGCCGTTCCTGCTTGCAAATGGCAGTTTTGACAATTCATCCCGTTGGAAATGGCTTTGACTTTTCCTTTTGGCCCGAGAAACTCAGACGTATTGGCTACCAGTTCGCGGCCATATTTGATTTCAGCTGCATTGGGTTCGGAATCCACTGAGGCCCAATCCGGTGCTTTCCATAGGCTGGCGGCATCAGCAAGGGCTTTGACCACGGGGATTTCAGCAACCATCTCAGCGACGGGTTGATCCTTTTCCGAGAGGCTGGGAAGCTGAACGCCTGAATAGGAAAGAAATAGAACGAATCCAACCACTCCCACCAAGGCAACGGCTAGTCCTAAAAGCGCAACGAGAAGGGTGATAAGTTTGACAAAAGGCTGCATCATCTGATTCATAGTCTTACGGTAATATACAAAGTTGCCTCAAGGATCACTTGCAAGGCTGTGACTATCGTCACCCAGTTCGAAAAAATTAAAGAAGGATGCTTACCGCACTCGAGCCACAAACACTGACTTGTCTCCAACTTTCCCTTCAATGAATTTTTCAGCATCCTTTTCAAAAAGAGAAAGGATCACCTGGTCCCCCGAGAGGCATTCGGAAAGGTAATTGATGGAAATCTGCTTGGGGAAAAAGCTCACCTCAGCTAGAAAATTTTCTACCCAACGGATATAGCTGGTATTGTTGACGTGATGATACAGGTCGAGATCTGACTGTCTGACCTGGATTTCTTCTTGGGCAGAAAGCTCTCCTCCTACCGCTAATTTCTCAGGCTGCCAAGCAGGAGCATTTCTTGGATCAAAAAGTTCCGAAGGCAATACCAGTTCAGGTTTCTGGATTCGCTTGGTCTCGGTGTGAAGCAATAGCCACGAAGACATGGCACGAGCCACAACTTGCTGATCTTGATCCCAAACCATAAACTCACGAAAGGCAAACAACTTTTCCGCTCCTCTTCCTCCGGTAAAAAGCTGAAGACGATCCCCCCATTTGGGAAACTTTTCCACCTTAATTTCCAGCCTGGAGAGCACCCACATTTGCTTGGTCTCTAAGAGATTTCTGCCAAAATCTGCCGAATCCGCATGCCTCCACGCTATCTCCTGCAGTAAATCCGCCAAACAGGCCATTCGGATATTGCCATTCGGATGAACCTGAAATGAACCTACCTCAAACTCTTTGGTGAATTGAAAACTTTCTGGAAGGCTCATGGAGTAGAAATGGTTTCTTGAGTGAAAAAGACCTGTTTTCTGATACTACTCAGAAGGAGTATCCCAAGTCCATTGATAGAAATAAGAGCTAAGGAAACCTGCAGATCAAACAGGTCTGCAATAAATCCAATCAAAGGTGGTCCCAACAGAAACCCAAAAAAAGAAATGGTCGACACCAAAGCCAAAGCCACACTTGGAGAATACAATTTGGATCGACCCGCAATCCCATAAGCGACAGGCACAATCGAAGCCACCCCCAATCCAACTAAAAGGAACCCAAGCGCAGCTGTGATCAGAGTGGGCACTAAGACAGACATCAAAAGTCCCACAAAGATCGAAATCCCACTGGCTTGAAGTACAGGAATCCTTCCAAATTGGTTGGTCGCTTTGTCTGTAATAAATCGACCTGAAGCCATGGCTCCCATAAAGCAGACATAGCCCAAAGCCACATATTCCGGCTCGGCAAGCACGATTTTTTTGAAATAAACTCCACTCCAATCAAACATGCACCCCTCCGTCATCATCCCCAAAAAAGAAATCAATCCCACTCGAAGCAGCAGGTCGTCGGGCTTTTTGAGAACAAGCCCTCCACTTTCTCCTGCATCCCGCTTGTCGTTGATGACATATTTCTGAGAAAAGAGAATGATCACAAAAGAAATCCCCATCACCACTGCATAATGTGCGGCGGGAGAAAAATTCAGAAAAATCATCCCTGCACCAATCCCTGCACCGGTAAATCCAGCCATACTCCACAATCCGTGAAAAGAGGCCAAAATACTTTTACCCATCTGATCTTCAAGACCCAAAGCCTGGGTATTGAGCGAGATGTTCATGATATTTCCTAAAAGGCCAAACACCACTAAAACCGGCACGATCATCCAAGTCGTCGTGGCCAAGCCTATCAAAGGAAGCGTCATAGCATAGGCGAAACTCCCCAGCAAAATCACAATGCGGCTGCCATACTGATGCACAGACCAGCCTGCAATAGGCAAACCGAGCATCGACCCGATTGGGAGGCAGAGAAGAATCGTGCCCAACTGACCTTCGGAAAGCTGGAATTTGGCCTGAATGTCAGGGATACGTGCTGCCCAACTGGCAAAACAAAGCCCCATGAAAAAAAACATGGCTCCAAGTGCGATCCTCCTTTTGGAAAGGTAATTCATGAGAGTGGGTAGGTTTGAGTCGGATGCAAAAGTAAAAAGATTGAAGGCGATTTGGAGAAAGATTCCAGAAACGGAAAAACTATTCCTGCCGAAGGGTAGTTTTGAGGCAAAGCTAATCCCATGGAATTTGTCATTGTAGGCGGCATTGTCATCACGATCATTTTACTCATCCGATTCATCATCAAGAAGGTATTTAACTGAAAAAAGGCCACCCTTTCTCAAGAGCAGCCTTTTTCAATTCTTCAATCTAATTAATTAGGAAGCTTATCGGCAAACTTGCCATACACCCAAGTGCCGGCCAAAGCTGAAATCAAGGTCACCAATACGACCGTGTATCCACTTCCGATCTGAGCAAACAAAGGTCCTGGACAGGCACCGGTAATCGCCCAACCCAATCCGAAGATAAATCCTCCGATGATCTGACCTTTCTTAAAGACCTTATCCGGAATCACGATTTCTTCCCCATGGATGGTTTTGATATGTAGGCGTTTGATCAGCTGCACTGAAATGATCCCAGTAATTACTGCAGACCCAATCACTCCATACATATGGAAAGACTGGAGGCGGAACATTTCCTGAATTCTAAACCAAGAGATGATCTCCGCTTTTACAAACACAATCCCAAATACTACCCCAATGATCAAGTATTTCAATAGCTCAAGGCCTTTGTCATGATCTTCTCTCAGGTTAGGAGCTACGCAGTGGTCGTCCTGTGGCTGTACTTTCTTTTCTTTAACTTTTGTCATGATTTCGATTTTTTTAGAATCCAACTAGTTTCATCAAAGGCTCCATCAACAAGTGTGTCATCACAAAGCCTCCGATCATAAAGAAAATGGTCGCTACCAAGGATGGCCACTGTAGGGAACTGATCCCCATGATGGCATGCCCTGAAGTACATCCACCGGCATAGCGAGTTCCAAAACCAACTAAAAATCCTCCAAACACAAAGAACAAGAGTCCTTTGGCAGAGAATACAGTTTCCCAGGAATAAATATCAGAAGGCATCAAATCCGTAAAACTGGTAATCCCCAAGGCAGCCAAATCTGCCTGAGTCGCTTCAGAAATGACCATGGTATTGGGATTAGCCAAGAAATTCATGGCAATAAATCCTCCGATCGCTGTACCCAAAACGAAAAGAAGATTCCAAATTTCCTTTTTCCAGTTGTAAGTGAAAAAAGGAATACCTGCCGGAACACAGGCCGCACAAATGTGACGAAGCGAGGATGAAATCCCGAAGGTTTTATTTCCTAAAATCAATAGTGCCGGGACGGTAAGTCCGATGATCGGCCCTGCCACATACCAGGGCCAAGGCTGGGTAATCCATTCCATAAATTGGTTCATATAGTTTTTGAGTTGTTACTAGTTTTTTTCTAAAATCAGAAACCTGACTTAGATGGTTCATTGCTTAGGGTAAAATCTTTGAAGGAGGAATTGTTTTGGATGTGATTTTTATCATCTCAATAAAAACCCACTGAAATTAATCAATCATAAATTTTAAGATGACAAAAATGAGTCAAGCTCGCCTTTGAATCTTGTGACTTTGATCACATCAGAAAAGTCCAAACTAAAAATGGCAGACCCAAAGGCCTGCCATTTTGCAGTATTAAGCTTTACTTCAGTATGGATTAGAGCAAAGTTGTCGGACAAACGTAGTCAGTCACCTTGAACTTTTCAGATTCCTTGATGGCTTTGAATCCACCAGCTACATCGATCAGGTTGTCATATCCTCTAGCTCTCAAGATAGAGTTGAACACCATAGATCTGTATCCGCCGGCACAGTGCACGTAGTAGGTTTTATTTTTGTCCACTTTCAGCATGCTGTCATTGATGTAGTCAAGAGGCGCATTTTCAGCATCTACCACGTGTTCTGAAAGATATTCGGAGTTCTTTCTGACGTCAAGAATATGAATCTGTGGATCGCCTTCTTTGATTTTTGCCAATTCATCCACCGTAATGGATGTGATGGAATCCACTTCATGACCTGATTCTTTCCATGCTTTGAATCCGCCGGCCAAATATCCGATAGCATAATCGTAGCCAACTCGTGCCAGTCTGGTGATTACTTCTTCTTCTCTTCCTTCGTCCGCAATCACCAAGATCTCTTGTTTCAAGTCAGGAATCATCGCGCCTACCCACACGGCAAAGCTTCCGTCGATGCCGATATTAATGGAGTTGGGTACAAATCCTTTGGCAAACACCTGAGCCTCTCTGGTATCAAGGATCAGCGCACCTGTCTCGTTGGCTGCGGCTTCAAATTCAGCAGGAGTCAAAGGTCTCACACCTCTTTCCAATACCTCGTCAATGCTGTCGTATCCTTGGATGTTCATCAACACGTTTTGTGGGAAATAAGCCGGAGGAGGTGTCAATCCAGTCAATACTTCTTTCACAAATTCCTCTTTGGTCATCGGCTGAAGCGCGTAATTGGTCTTCTTCTGGTTGCCCAATGTATCTGAAGTCTCCTTGCTCATATTTTTGCCACAGGCAGAACCTGCACCGTGGGCCGGATAGACAATCAAATCGTCGGAAAGAGGCATCAACTTAGTTCTCAACGAGTCATAAAGATGAGCCGCTAGTTTTTCCTGTGTTAGGTCTTTGATTACCTTTTGAGCTAGGTCAGGTCGTCCCACGTCACCGATAAACAAAGTATCCCCTGTGAAGATGGCTTCTTCTTTTCCTTCCTCATTGATCAAAAGGTAGCACACGGACTCCATGGTATGACCCGGCGTGTGAATCACTCGGATTTTCATTTTGCCAAGCGTGAATTCCTGATTATCCTCTGCTACAATTGCCTCAAATCCCATCTTCATACCGGTTGGACCGTAAACGATTTTGGCCCCTGTCTTAGCTGCCAAGTCTTTGTGGCCGGACACAAAATCTGCATGGAAGTGCGTTTCAAAAACATACTTGATTTTTGCATTGCGACGCTCAGCCTTTTCGATGTAAGGCTGCACTTCTCTCAATGGATCAATTACAGCTGCTTCGCCTTCAGATTCGATGTAGTAAGCACCTTGTGCCAAACATCCGGTATAGATTTGTTCAATTTTCATATTGCTGTGTTTAGGTTGTCCTTTTTTAAAGTTGGGTAAAATTAGAAGGGTGGCTTAGCCGATAAAATGACTTTTGTCACATGCAGATCAGGCATTTGACATCAGATTTGATTCCAGCGTCTGGATCAACTGATGCACAGGCACTACGCCTGATTGTCTCCACACTACTTTTCCTTTGTGAAAAAGAATAAGCGTAGGAACTCCCCTTACCTGAAATTTGCTCGCGGCCAAGGGATTGCGGTCCACGTCCACTTTGACGATTTTGACTTTGTCTCCCATGTGTCGCGCCGTGTCTTCCAGAATGGGTTGCATCATTTTACAAGGTCCGCACCATACTGCGAAGAAATCTACCAATACCGGAATATCTCCGTCTACCAGTTCTTGAAATGTCTTAGGTTGTGCACTCATGGTCAGTGTGTTTTGAATACGATGCAATATTAAGGGTACAAACAGAGTCAAAACAGTAATTTTTGTCACAGGACCAAGTGCCGATAGATTTTTGGAAAGTTTTAAAAAGTGCTAAAAATCCCCGACTTGGAGTAAATTTTTATATTTTCGTCCCTCTAATTTCCCCTATTAATGCTCAATTACAAGCAGATCAACAATCTTACCGGCTGGGTAATTTTTGCCATTTCCACCCTGGTATACATCCTCACTGTCGAACAAACGGCTAGTTTCTGGGATCCGGGAGAATTTATCGCCGTGTCCTATAAGCTTCAAGTTCCCCATCCTCCGGGAGCTCCCTTCATGCTTTTGGTGTATCGGATGTTTGGCTTTTTGGCCATGGGAGATCCACTTCAGGTCGCCTATTGGATGAATATTGGCAGCGCCCTATTCTCTGGATTCACCATTCTGTTTCTGTTTTGGTCCATTACACTTTTTGGAAAAAGGATGTTCTCCATCACGGAAGGTCAAGAGTCCAAAGAACAGACCATTGCTTTGATGGGTGCAGGTATCGTAGGTTCCCTGATTTACACTTTCTCAGACAGCTTTTGGTTTTCGGCAGTAGAAGCAGAAGTATATGCGATGTCTTCCTTTTTCACAGCGATTGTGATTTGGGCATTTTTGAAATGGGATGTCATTACCGATCCCAAAGAAGAAAACCGATGGATGGTATTCATTGCCTACCTGGTCGGTTTGTCAATAGGCGTCCACTTGCTCAATTTGGTCACCTTGCCAGCCTTGGCATTGATTTATTATTTCAAAAAGTATCCTACTCCCACACTCAAAGGTGCAATCTACGCCATGTTTTTGGGCGGCGTAGCATTGATTATCATCAACAACCTGATCATTCCGGGGCTTCCAAGCTTAGCAGGATCCATGGAAATCTTTATGGTGAATAGCCTTGGATTGCCATTTGGGTCGGGTATCGTCGTCTTTGCTATTCTATTTATAGGTGCGCTGGCTTTTGGATTCAGGTATTCCATCCAAAAGCAATTGGTGCTGCTTAATACGATTCTGCTTTCCTTGACTTTTATCCTGATCGGCTATGCCAGCTACACCTTGATCATCATCCGATCCAACCAAGATCCGATCATCAATGAAAATGCACCAAAGGATATCATCAGCTATGTATCCTATCTAAAGCGGGAACAATATGGCTACAGACCTCTGCTGCACGGGCAGTACTTCACTGCGCAGTTGATAGATCAGGAGGAAGGTGCTCCGGTCTACATGAAAGGGAAGGAAAAATATGAGGTGGTGGATTATGAATTAAAAAACACCTACGATCCTGCAAAGACTACCATTTTACCCCGAATCTATTCCACTCAGGAAAGTCACAAGCGAATCTATCGAGCCAAACTGGGGCTGAAAGAAGGTCAGGAACCTACCTTCGGAGACAACTTGTATTTCATGTTCAGCCATCAGTTGGGTCACATGTACTGGAGGTATTTCCTTTGGAATTTTTCAGGTAGGGAAAGTGACTTCATTGACGCCAATTGGATAGGCTTTGCCAATGCATTTACGGATAAATTTCCAGACTACATCACCGAAAATAAAGGGCACAATAACTACTACATGTTGCCTTTGATCTTGGGCTTGATCGGATTTTTCTTCCAAGCCAAAAAAGACCCCAAGTATTTCTATGTCAACCTCATGCTGTTTCTCATGATGGGCGTGGTACTGGTGCTTTACCTCAACTCCCCTCCGATCGAACCACGTGAACGAGATTATATTTACGTAGGTAGCTTCTATGCCTTTGCCATTTGGGCAGGATTGGGCACCTTGGCTTTGGCACATAGCCTAAGTAAATACACCAAAAACCTGGCAACCGGAGGAATCATCGCCACCATTTTGACTCTCCCAATTGCAGGATTGATGGCAGCGGAAAACTGGAATGACCACGACCGAACCGGACGCTACTTTTCTGTAGACTCTGCCCGAAACTTCCTTGCCTCCTGCGCACCAAACGCCATTCTGTTTACAGGTGGAGACAATGATACCTTCCCGCTTTGGTATGTGCAGGAAGTAGAAGGCTTCCGTACCGATGTCAGAGTGATTGTATTGAGCTACTTTGATACCGATTGGTATGTGGAGCAAATGACCAAGCAGGCCGATCAATCTGCTCCATTACCGTTTTCACTGACTAAAGAGCGCTACCAAAAAGGCACCAATGATGTGCTTTACCTCATCGAGAAAGAAGGACTTCAAGCCATCTCTGCGAGAGAATATCTAAAGCTACTTAATGCTGGATCCGATGTACTTAAAGTTAAAACAGGAGGCAAAAGTGTAGTCAACATGGTGCCTTCCCGAAACCTGATCTTAGAAGTAGACAGCAGCTTCATGGCAAATGATGAGATTGTTCCTCCTAAGTTCAAGGACCTTTTTGTACCGCAGATGAACTTGCAGCTGAAGGGCAATTACGTAACCAAAGGCACTATGATGCTGATCGATTTGATCGTCAGCAACAATTGGGAAAGACCGATCTATTTCAACAATACCTCGCTTTCTACCATTGGCCTCAACATCGGCGAACACGTGGTCATGGAAGGCATGGCTTACCGTCTGCTTCCTATCCAAAAGCCTGAGTATGTTAGGGACGAATTGGTCAATACGGATTTAGCCATGAAAAACTACATGGAGAATTTCTCTTTCCGAGGTATGAATGATCCTAACGCCTACTTGGATGAGGAATATAGACGATTTGCTTCCAATCACCGAAGCGCCCTGAATTCGATCGCAATGGCCTTGCTTGATGAAGACCGAATGGAGGATGCTGCTAAGCTCCTTAACTTTGGTTTGGAAACGATACCTCACGAAGCCCTGCCTTACGACCTAAGCAGTGGGCAATCTGTTCCGCTTTTCTTTGAAGTCGGTGAAGATGAAAAAGCGCTGGATATCGTTGAAAAAATCTCGAAAAGATCCCTCGACATGATCGAGTTCAACACGACTGAAGGAAGACCTTATGACCGAGATATGATGATCTCGATAGAAATGATCAAGTATTTCATCCCATTACTCCAGGAAAGAGGCTATAACGAAGAAGCTGAAAAACTCAAGCAGCGTTTGGAAAGCTTGATAGGAAGCCAAGGCGACTCTCCGAGTATCCTGGAAAGAAAATAAAGCTAAAAAGCGAGTCCGAAAGACTCGCTTTTTTTATGTTTTAGCATTTGGTCGGATTTACTTTTTCCAAAGGATGTAAAATAAGTCCAGGCCTTTCATCGGATCTTCCACTACCAGATAATCCTCGTGGGTAATTTCTACCACAGTGCTTCCTTGCTGCTTATGTAGTTTATTTCTGTTCATTCGATTTAGAATCTCATACGGCATTCTCAATACGGATGCAGGCAGTTTATGCTGCAAGTCAAAAATGTCAAATCGCATGATTTTCTGAACGGATTTGCGGTTTGCCTCATGATAAGCCCAAACCTTTTCATTTCCGCCGATCCCTTTTGCCTCTACTTTGTCAAAAATTCCGGTAGCCAAATCGATCAATTCCTGTGGTTTGTACTCACGCTCATGCCAAGGATTGCGTGAAAGCGTATGGGTGATATTAGGTGTGGAAATAATGGCTTTCCCTCCCGGTTTGAGCATTCGGTAGATTTCCTGGAGGAAAAGCCGATCGTTGGGAATGTGCTCGATGACCTGAAAACTGACAATGGTATCGTAGGAATTGTCCTCAAATCCTGAAAACGGTGGAATCACAGCCTGTCTAAAATCTACTCCGGGAAACTTGGTTCGGAGCATATCGATTACTTCGCCGATTTTGTCCAGACCGATGTAGCTATCAGCAAGCGGAAGCAATTGCTCTACGCCTCTTCCCTCGCCACAGCCGATTTCCAGGAGACTTCCTGAGATCCAAGGCTTTGCCGCGATATAGGCTTTGAGCAGTCTTTGATGGATGGGATTGTCGCTGATTAACTTGTCAGAGGCGATTTCCGTTGTATAGGTAGCCATTCGAAATTTTAGTATTTTGGCAAAAGTAAGGCTAATTTTTAAAACCCTAGACCAACACCCGATGAATCAAAAACAGCTGCTTCTACTTCCTGTTCTATTTTTTTCATTCCTGCTATCGCAGTCAGGTTTTGCGCAGAAAACACTCAGCTCCACAGACCAGTCATTGAGATATTCTCTGTATTCCCGATTGGGGCTAAAAATCATACCGATTAAGCTTTCTTCTACTACCTACAAACTCCAATTCGTAGTCGAGAAAATCGAGGAAGCCCCGACATTCGAGACTTTCAGCTTTTCTTATGCCTTGCTTTCATCCTACGAGCAGGAGATCACTTCTTCACTGACAAACCTATTGACGGCACAAGACTTGGTGGGAGACACAGACCGTCATTGGTTATTTGAAAAGACGGTAGAACTACCTGCTGACCAGTCCACGGCCATAGCCTTGTTGACCGTCTTAGATACCAGGCAACAGGATGAATATGTGATCCATGTTGATCTGAAAGGTTTATTTGTATTTGATCAGCCGGACTTTGGCTATTACTATTCCAATGAAATACCTTTTGACCAAAACTACCTGACCAAAGGCGAAGCCCTGCTATTCAAAACCGTCACCAAACCTGCCATTCACTCCTACTTCTATCCATCACGGTTTGATGTTCCTTTTCCTCCTATGGAAACCCGACCTGCAGAGGTTTCCAAGGAAATCAAAGTCGAGAATCAGGGAGATTTCCTGGCCAATATCCCCAAGCAACTGAATGATGAGGGGTATTACTTCTTTCAGACAGATACGAGCTCACAAGCAGGAATCATCCTGAAAACCGTCCATGATGCCTTTCCCAAAGTGAAAGACTGGGATGAAATGGTTCAAATGGTAACTTACATTTCTACCCGAAAAGAGCATGAAACACTCCTTTTAGCACAGGATAAGAAGAAAGCACTGGATGAATATTGGATCAATCTGACCCGCAACCCGGAAGTAGCCAAAGACCTCATCCGTAACTATTTCCGCATGGTTGAATTTTCCAATATCTTATTTACCGACTTCAAAGAAGGCTGGAAAACTGACCGAGGCATGGTGTATATCGTGATGGGACCTCCTCAGGAAGTCAACTTTTTCGAAGATCGGGAAGTATGGTCCTATGCCGGCATAGACGAGACTTCCAAAATTCGGTTTACCTTTGCCCGGGTTAAGACACTACTTACCCCACATTTCTACACCCTGAACCGGTCCAGAGCTTATCAGCCGGTATGGTTCAAAAACATTTCCCAATGGAGAAGCGGAAGGATGGCTTTCTGATCGATAAAGGAGCCAACGACAAAGATTTTATTTTTGGAACACGAGCGGTAATGGAGTCCATCCATTCCGGAAAAGAAATAGACAAAGTACTGGTTCAGAAAGAGTTGAACAATGACCTCATCAAGGAATTGCTTCAACTCTGTAAAGCTTCCAACGTCCCTGTGGTGCGCGTACCGGATGCCAAATTGAACCGCATTACCCGGAAAAATCACCAAGGTGTTATAGCCCAAGTGTCATCCATTGCTTATGCATCGCTGGACAATGTAATCGATCAGTGCTACGCTGTGGGCAAGTCCCCTTTGATTTTGGTGCTGGATCATATTACTGATGTGAGAAACTTTGGTGCCATCGCTCGAACAGCCGAATGTGCCGGTGTGGATGCCATCGTAATACCTGAAAAAGGCAGTGCGCAGATCAATTCCGATGCGGTAAAAACCTCTGCAGGGGCCCTGAATTTTATGCCTGTAGCAAGGGTGAAAAACCTTTTTTACACCTGTCGTGACTTACAGAAAATGGGATTATCCCTTGTCGCTGTGACCGAAAAGACTGATAAAGTCATGTATGAAGCCGATTTTTCTGCTCCTGTGGCGATGATTTTAGGTTCGGAAGAAGATGGTATTTCCCAGGAAATCATGGGTATCGCTGACGCAAAAGTAAAAATCCCCATGGCCGGAAATATTGAAAGTTTGAACGTATCCGTATCCGCGGGCGTAGCGATCTATGAAGCCATCAGACAAAGGAAAAAATGAGCAATAACTAATGATCAATAATCAATGATCAATTTTCAAGGTGGATTGATGGATTTTGGAATTGAAAATTGAATTTGAAGTGATGGGAATACATCAACTTACTTGGGGAGGATTTCAGACGAAATCCTCCCCTTTTTTCTTGGCATTGGCCACAAAATCCCTGAATTTTTTCTCTGAATCCAATTTGCATATCAAGAGCACATTTTCGGATTCATTGACTAGGTAGTTGTCCAATCCCTGGACTACCACAAGTTTGTCAGAATCCATTTTAATGAAGCTATTCTGGGTCTCATAAACCATGGCATTAGCTTCGATGACGTTGTTAAACTCATCTTTTTCCCTCAGCTCGTGGAGACTGCTCCAAGAGCCCAAATCCGACCAACCAAAGTCACCTAAAATGACATAGACCTCATTTGATTTTTCCATGATCCCGTAATCGATGGAAATATTTTTAACTTGGGTATAGGCCCGGTTAATAAAATCCCCTTCCGTATTTTTCCCATAATGAGCTTTGCCGTCCTCAAAGACATCGGCCACGTCAGGCATGTGTTGATGGTAGGCCTCGAGAATGCTGCTCACTTTCCAGACAAACATCCCGGAATTCCAAACAAAGTCCCCGCTTTCGATAAAGGTCTTCGCCAGCTTTAGATTGGGCTTCTCCGTAAACGTCTTCACTTTTAGCGAAGGGTGGTGATTGTCACTTTCGAGGTATTGGATATAGCCATAGCCAGTCTCAGGACGGTTTGGCTTAATTCCAATGGTAATCAATCTGCCCGGAGTTTGAGCAGCCTGAATCGCTGTTTGAAGGGTCTGGATGAATTTACTTTCCTGTAGAATCAAATGATCCGCAGGAGTTACTACAAGCGTTGCCTCCGGATTTTGCTGACTAATCTTGAAGGATGCATAGGCCACACAAGTGGCTGTATTTTTACGGAGCGGTTCCGTCAGAATCTGTTGGTCTGACAATTCAGGAAGTTGCTCTTTTACCAAGTCGAAGTATTCCTGATTGGTTACCACGTAAAAGAGATCTGGAGAGGCAATTTCCCGAAACCGATCATAAGTCATCTGGAGAAGGGTTCTTCCAGTACCCAGAATGTCTAAAAATTGCTTCGGCTTGGCTGTTCTGCTGTAAGGCCAAAATCGGGAACCGATCCCACCGGCCATGATTACAATGTAGGGTTTGTCTTGCATGCTGGATTAGACGATTCCTTCTTTCATTAGATCATGAATATGAACAAATCCTGCGATTTTTTCTCCATCCATCGCTACCAACTGGGTGATATTGTGATTTCGCATCAAATTGAGCGCGCGAATGGCAAATTCATCGACCGAAATGGTCTTGGGATTCACGGTCATGATGTCCTTAGCGCTCAGATTTTGAATATTCAGGGTCTTTTGAAGCATTCTTCGTAAGTCTCCGTCAGTAATGATCCCCTTCAAATTTCCTTGCTTATCCTCCACGGCAGTAGCTCCTAGCCTTTTCCCTGAAATTTCCACAATCACCTGCGCGAGGTTAGCATCTTCCAACACTACCGGCAACTGATTTTTGGAAAGGACATCCCCAACTTTGAGGTACAATTGTTTTCCAAGTGAACCCCCCGGATGGTATTTGGCAAAATCATCGGAAGTAAAGCCTCTTGCCTCCAATAAACAAACAGCCAAAGCATCACCGAGAGCCAAATGGGCTGTAGTGCTGGTAGTTGGTGCCAGATTGTGAGGGCAAGCCTCCTCACCTATGGTTGCATTCAGGACAAAATCGGCCTGCTCTGCGAGATAAGATTCAGTATTGGAAACCATGGCAACAAGCACGGAACCCAGTTTTTTGAGCAGGGGAACCAGGACTTTGATCTCCGGCGTATTACCTGACTTGGAAATGCAAATGACGATATCATCGTCTTGAACCATTCCCAGATCTCCATGAATCGCATCGGCTGCGTGCATAAAAATGGCAGGAGTGCCTGTGGAATTTAAAGTGGCCACAATTTTATTGGCGATCAAAGCACTTTTACCTACTCCAGTGATGACTACCCTACCCTTGGAGTTTAAAATTTTTTCTACACAAGCTTCAAAATCAGCATCCAAGAAACCAATCAAACTTTGAATGGCTTCGGCTTCATTTTGCAGGACCCGAACAGCGGTATTTCTAATATTTTTAGCTAATTTCAATTTTCCCTGCGTTAATCATTAATTTTGTACAAAGGTATAAAACTAATCGTTCAATCCTGTTTGCAGGTAGTTATCACCCACTAAGCCCTTTCTTCACGTGGAAGAAAAAGTTAAATCAGACCTAAAAAAAATCTTCGGATTCAGCCAGTTCCGGGGCAATCAGGAACTGATTGTGGACAACCTGCTCAAGCAGCGAAATACCTTTGTCATCATGCCCACAGGCGCCGGTAAATCACTTTGCTACCAATTGCCTGCAGTCGTCAATGAAGGCACAGCTATTGTGATTTCTCCTCTCATCGCCTTGATGAAAAATCAGGTAGATCAGCTCAACGCGATTGGAATCAATGCTCATTTTCTCAACTCTACCCTCACCAAATCTGAGGCGACGAAAGTGAAAAATGAGGTGTTGAAAAAGAAAACCAAGTTACTCTATGTGGCACCGGAATCCTTGACCAAAGAGGAAAACATTGCCTTTCTCAAAGAAGCACATCTCAGTTTTGTAGCCATTGATGAGGCACACTGTATTTCGGAATGGGGTCATGACTTCCGGCCGGAATACCGGAAAATCAAATCCATTGTCGCTCAGATTGCCCCTCACCTTCCCATCATTGCATTGACTGCCACTGCTACTCCAAAAGTGCAGCAGGACATTCAGCGCAATCTACAAATGGAAGAAGCCGACCTTTTCAAATCTTCATTCAACCGTACCAACCTCTTCTACGAAGTGAGGCCAAAGGTGAAAAATGAGTCCAAAAAGGCCCTGATCAAGTTTATCAAACAGCATAAGGGGAAATCAGGAATCATCTATTGCCTCAGCCGAAAAAAAGTGGAAGAAATCGCTGAGCTTCTGAAAGTCAATCAGGTAAATGCCGCACCTTATCACGCAGGATTAGACTCGGCCGTGAGGATCAAGACCCAGGACGATTTTCTCAACGAAGAATTGGACGTGATTGTCGCAACGATTGCATTTGGAATGGGCATTGACAAACCGGATGTTCGCTATGTGATCCACTACGATGTACCCAAGTCTCTGGAGGGATATTATCAAGAGACCGGACGTGCGGGTCGAGATGGACTGGAGGGACACTGCCTGATGTTTTATCGCTATGAGGACATCATCAAGCTGGATAAATTCAACAAAGACAAGGCAGTCACCGAACGGGAAAATGCCAAGATTCTGCTTCAGGAAATGTCAGCTTATGCGGAGACAGGGGTTTGCCGCCGTAAGTTCATTCTCAATTACTTCGGAGAAACACTTAATGAGGATTGTGGATTTTGTGACAACTGCAAGCGGGAGCGCGAGACATTTGAAGGATTGGATTACATAGTCATTGCCTTGGAGGCGGTGAAGCAAACCAACGAACGCTTTACGCTTGAGCACTTGGTACGAGTAATCCGAGGGGAAATGGATGATTATGTGATCAGCTACAAGCATGACGCCTTGCCTGTATTTGGAATAGGAAAAGAGGAGAGTGACAAGCACTGGACTTCCGTCATCCGCCAAGCCATGATCGCGGCCATGTTAGAAAAAGACATCGAAAATTATGGTCATCTCAAACTCACTCCGAAAGGTCAAGAGTTTTTGGAGGCCCCTTATTCGGTGGACTTATACAAGGATCATGATTTCGAAAAACTGGCAGAAACCGAGACTCAGGATATTCAAGTCAATTCGGGACCAGCTTACGACGAGAAGCTCTTTGAATTGCTGAAAGCTGAGCGAAAACGAGTAGCCAAATCGAAAAACCTACCTCCTTATGTCATATTCCAAGATCCCTCCTTGGAAGAAATGGCAACCGTCTACCCTACTACCAAAGAAGAACTTGCACAAATCAATGGAGTAGGAATGGGCAAGGTCGCCAAGTTTGGCGCATCTTTCCTAAAGCTGATCTCGGCTTATGTGGAAGAAAATGAAATCGAAACCGCCGCAGAAGTGGTGGTCAAAACCTCCGGAACCCGATCCAAGGTGAAGATTTCAATTATCCAGCAGATTGACCGCAAAACTGATCTGGATGAGATCGCCGAAAACCTAGGCATCTCTATGAATGAACTGCTTCAAGAAATTGAGCAGATCATTTACAGCGGAACTAAACTTAACATCGATTACTACATTCATCACATCATGGATGAGGAGCGGGAAGAAATCCTCCATGATTACTTTATGAATGCGGAAACCGATCATATCAAATCGGCATTGGAAGAGCTGGATGGTGAGGACTTCGCAGAAGACGAACTGCGGGTGTACCGAATCAAATTCATCTCCGAGCATGCCAATTAAACACGAATTGAGTTCATGAACATACTCTTATTGGGAAGCGGAGGCAGAGAGCATGCCTTTGCCTGGAAGATCGTACAAAGTCCGGATTGTTCCCGTCTTTTTGTGGCTCCCGGAAATGCGGGAACTGCCCAAATCGCTCAAAATGTAGCACTTTCTGCCACAGACTTTCAGGGCATTCATCAGTTTATCTTAGCCGAATCCATTGATTTGGTCGTGGTAGGTCCAGAAGAACCGCTCGTAAAAGGCTTGGTTGATTTCTTACAATCCCAACCTGAGACTGCACACCTTCCTGTGGTGGGGCCTTCCAAATTGGGAGCTACTCTGGAAGGCAGTAAGGACTTTTCAAAGCGATTTATGCAGCGAAATGGGGTGCCGACTGCAGCGTACGAAACATTTACCGCAGACCAAATTGATGCTGGTCTGGCTTACCTGGAAAAGCAATCCCTGCCCATCGTCCTCAAAGCTGACGGTCTGGCAGCAGGCAAAGGTGTTTTGATCTGCGAAAGTTTAGAAGAAGCTAAATCCTCTCTCAAAGAAATGCTTCTCGAAGCCAAATTTGGAGATGCTTCTTCGAAAGTAGTCGTCGAAGAATTTCTCACAGGAATAGAGCTTTCTGTATTTGTGGCTACGGATGGTAAGAGCTACAAAATCCTCCCCGAGGCTAAAGATTACAAGCGAATCGGAGAAGGTGACACCGGGTTGAATACCGGAGGCATGGGCGCAGTCAGTCCTGTGATTTTTGCTGATTCCGCATTTATGCAAAAGGTGGAAGAAAAAATCGTGAAACCCACCATTGCCGGATTGGAAAAAGAAAAGATTGACTATAAAGGGTTTGTGTTCATCGGCCTGATGAACAACAACGGAGAGCCTTTTGTCATTGAATACAACGTGCGAATGGGTGACCCTGAAACCGAAGCAGTGCTTCCACGAATCGAAAGCGATTTTGTGGGTTTGCTCAAAGGAATTGCTACAGGGACGCTAGATCAATATGAATTGATAATTTCTCCAAACTACTCCACCACTGTGGTCATGGTCAGTGGAGGCTATCCGGGATCTTATGAAAAGGGATTTTCAATTTCATTACCGGAAAAGACGGATGGAAGTGTAGTTTTCCACGCAGGAACGGCTTTAAATCCAGAGGGAGACTTGGTCAACCAAGGAGGCAGGGTACTGGCAATCACAGGATTTGGCTCGGACCTCAAAGGAGCCTTGGAAAATGCCTATGCCACAGTGAATCATATCACTTGGGAAAAGGCTTACTTTAGAAGAGATATCGGACAGGATATCTTAAAATTAATGTGAAATAAACCCAAAAATGAAACGAGGCGAAAGCCCTGAATATATCAATTATGGCTGGATGTAGTACTTGCTCCACCACCTCAGGTGGTACCGGTGGCTGCCAAAACAATGGCACCTGCGGCACGAGCGATTGCAATAAAATGAATTCTTTTGACTGGCTTTCCCACATGGGCATCCCCCAAGTGGACCATTTTGACATTGTCGAAGTCAAGTTCAAAGGGGGAAGAAAAGAGTATTTCCGAAACGTAGATTACCTTTCTCTCAATACCGGAGACCCTGTAGTCGTGGATGTACCCAGTGGACATCACATCGGTTATGTATCACTCCAAGGTGAACTCGTGCGTCTTCAAATGCAGAAGCGCAAGGTTCGCAATGATGATAACATCACACGAATCTATCGGGTCGCCAATCAAAAAGACATGGAGAAATGGGAAGAAGCCCGAAATCGGGAAGTTCCTACCCTTTATCGCTGCAAGCAAATTGTAGATGAACTGAATCTGCAGATGAAAATGTCTGACGTGGAGTTTCAGGCAGACAATTCCAAAGCAACTTTTTATTACTCTGCTGAGGATCGGGTAGATTTCAGAGAACTGATTAAACTCCTCGCCGGAGAATTCAAAATCCGGGTGGAAATGCGACAAATCAGCCTTCGACAAGAAGCAGGAAGACTTGGAGGCATTGGCGTTTGTGGACGTGAGCTATGCTGCTCTACCTGGTTGGTAGATTTCAAAAATGTCACCACCTCAGCAGCTCGATACCAAAATCTTTCTCTAAATCCAAGCAAGCTCTCAGGTCAGTGCGGACGACTCAAATGCTGTCTCAACTATGAGCTCGATACCTATATGGATGCCATCAAAGACATCCCACAGGTAGAAAAACCGCTTCAAACCGAACAGGGACCAGCCAAGCTACAGAAAACGGATATCTTCCGTAAGCTGATGTGGTTTAGCTATAACAATGACAATGACTGGCACAGCATTACCTGTGATCGGGTAAAGGAAATCCAAGAGTTAAACGAACAGGGGATCAAAGTATTCAATTTACAGGTGGATAAATCCACGGATATTGAAGACTTGGCAGCTCAGTCTACCCGTGAACTTGAGCTTTTGGATAAGAAGTTTTCCAAAAAGAAAAAGAAGAAAAAGAAAGGTCCTCGCGAAGGTCAACCTGGTGAAGCGCAGACCAAGCCAATCCAGACCAATGCTGAAAGGCCAGCGCAAAAACCTCAGGAAGTCAGAACTACTGCTGCTCCTGCACAAAGACCAAACAATCCCAATTCTGCAGGACCAGAAACAAGGTCGGGAGGAGAAAATCGGAAGAAGAAGAAAAATCGAAACCGTCCCAATCCTAACCCGCAGGTAAACTCAAATCCTTCCCAGCAAGGAAATCCAAATCAGCCAAAAGCTGAAAGACAGGAACGTAGACCAGAACGTCCAGAACAGCGAAACGAACCGCGACCTGAACGATCCGAACCAAAATTGGACGGACCATCCGCTCAAGATCAAAAAAGGAGATTTCCCCCAAGAAGAAATCAGGGACCTAATCAGGAAGGAAATGAATAGAATAATCAGCTCAGTGTGGGTTGCATTCCTCCTGGCTATAAGCTCTTGCTCGGAAGACCGGTTGTTTGAACAGTTTCAATCCTTCGAAGATGCTACCTGGTCAGAACAGGATTCTGTTCTATTTGATTTAGGAGAATTGTCCTCTTTGGAAGGTAAAAGTTTGATTGCCGTCAAATACACGGAAGATTATAGCTATTCAAATTGCTACATCCGAGTGATCGCCAGAGATTCGAGTAAGTCCGTATTGCAAAACAAACTCCTTAATGTGCCCATTTTTGATTCAAAATCAGGACAACCTTTAGGAGAAGGATTTGGCAATACCTTTACCAAATATGATACGATTCCATTTGATCTACCAATTGATACAAAAGAAGTGGTATTGGTTCAATACATGAGACAGTTTGATTTGCCCGGAATAAAAGCGATCGGGCTCAAAGTGCTCAAACCTTAAAAAAGGATCAATTGAAAACAAAAATGAGTGCCTTAATCAAAGGCACTCATTTTTTTTGCATGCTGTCTGATGGATTGATCCATTTCAGCTGCCAATGGTTTTAGATAGTCAAATAGTTTTTGATTCTCTTTATCGAGCTGCTTTTTATCGATCAGTTCCAAAATCCCAAGAATGGTCGAAAGTGGGCCTCTCAGAATATGTGAAGGTTGCAGAGCCATATCCCTCAACCGTTCATTCTCTAATTTCAGTTCTTGCATTTGTTTTTTCATAGCGGTAAGGTCTTTGACATGTACCCAAATAGACTCTAAAGAACCTGTTTCGGAAAATACAGGACTTACACGGGCGCTCCAGAATGAAAACTCCTTATCAGGATTGAGAAGTTTGATCTCCACTTCATTTACTTCACCCAATTTTGCTTCCTGAAGTGCTTTGACCAGCTTGGTAAATCGATTGGCCTGATTGGAAAAAGTCAGTACATATCCTTCTGAATATGCTCGCCCTTTCCAGTTTCGACCTACTATTTTGGCCATTTCGTTTTGCTGAAGGATTTTGCCGGAATTATCCAAAACGAAGACAGCATCAGGAAAAGACTCCAGTATATCTTGGTTGACCACGGTTTTTAGCAGGGAGTTTGGCGCACTTTGAGCTTCTTTCGGAACCAAAAACAGGTGGTATTCTTCTCCGCATGAGGCCAATAATGTAGCAAAAGTGGAGAACTTACCTTCGTTGGTTTGAATAAGAAAGCAAACCGGATTAAACTCTTTAGCATCGGCATTCAACCGATACTCCAGGTCATCCAATCCCTTAAATGGTATGGTTGCCTTCAGCGGTTTATTAAGCCAGGTTTGAGTCGTAGGAGAAAACCAATTATCAATTCGCTCATCCCAGCCTATTACTTCCATGGATGAATTAAGCGTGATCTTACCAAATCCAAGAACATCGACCAGGTTGTTCCAAGGCATTTCCTGCTCCAGAAACTGCATTCCAACCCCAATACCTATAATGGCTGAAATATCCATATCCGGATTTGTAATGACCGAAAATTCCCACCAAATCTGAGAGAAGTTTTCCTCGGCGGCGTTAGGATGCTCGAGGAGGAGGTGTCGAGTGATTTTGGGTGCGCTGAGCATCAATTCCATGGAATAACAGAATTCTTCTGCTGAATTGATGGACAAATACTTCCAAAACTCTTTATTGGTAGGCTTGGCACTTAGTCGTTCAAAGTTCCGGTTATGTTTCAATATCCGGCCTTCCACATCCGTGATGACCAGATAGAAATGTCCCGATTCCATTAGGAATTCCGGGACAAGGTTTTCGATATCAGGAGTACTTATCATGGCGGTAGGCGTTATTTAATTGAACGTACCGAAAGTTGAATAAAAAATTTTATTAAAAAAAATAAGACATTTAGCGAATTATATACTAAAATTCCTTCATTTTCCTTATAATATTCTTATCACTACAAGAAAAAGTATAAGCACTAACAAAAAATGCTTTTTGTCACGAGATCGGAACAAAAAGCATTTGAAGAAGATTTTTTGAAAATAAATCAATGACTGCGAGAAGTAAACCACCTGCAAGGGCAGCTCAAACCCATACAGACGATTTGAAGGGAAAGGCTGGATAGTCTACTTCCTTGACCATGTGAATCAAAGCATGAACCAAATATTGTTTGCCTGTAATTGCTCTAAATCTCCAATCGGGTTTTGGTGAAAATTCCACGGAAGCAGATCCAAAAAATCGTTGAAGTTCATCTTTGCAATGGGAATAAACATACAACTCACCAGTAGAGGCGCCTGAGCTTTCTATTAAAAAATCACAGTTTAAAGTTTGAATAATCATAGTTCAAAGTTATTTGAGTCAAAAATAGAATAATCTGTACATCATCAAAATACCCACAAGTGGGTATTTTTAACATTTTTCAGGGATTCGATAAAATATTTAATTTGATTTTCAGGGAATTACTGAGGATTTAATCCAAGTGAATTTGTTTGTGGACTGCCACTTGCGAAAATCTTTTCAATTGGCTTATATTTGCAACACTTTGAAGCCTCAGAGATCAAATTCTGAAACTATTCAAAAGGGAATAGAGAGTTGGGTGAGTGGCTGAAACCAACAGTTTGCTAAACTGTCGTACGGGTTATACTGTACCGGGGGTTCGAATCCCCCACTCTCTGCGTCAAACCAACCTTATAACTAGGGTTGGTTTTTTGTTTATTATCAAACTTATCCCAAGGGTTTAGGGGATGAGAACCCCCGGGTTCGAAATCGACCGAAGGGAGATTCGCGAGGGGAAGTGCGGCAAGGAAGCGCGTACGAGCAATCCCCCACTCTCTGCGTCAAACCAACCTTATAACTAGGGTTGGTTTTTTGTTTATTATCAAACTTATCCCAAGGGTTTAGGGGATGAGAACCCCCGGGTTCGAAATCGACCGAAGGGAGATTCGCGAGGGGAAGTGCGGCAAGGAAGCGCGTACGAGCAATCCCCCACTCTCTGCGTCAAACCAACCTTATAACTAGGGTTGGTTTTTTGTTTATTATCAAACTTATCTCAAGGGTTTAGGGGATGAGAACCCCCGGGTTCGAAATCGACCGAAGGGAGATTCGCGAGGGGAGGTGCGGCAAGGAAGCGCGTACGAGCAATCCCCCACGCTCTGCGTCAAACCAACCTTATAACTAGGGTTGGTTTTTTGTTTATTATCAAACTTATCTCAAGGGTTTAGGGGATGAGAACCCCCGGGTTCGAAATCGACCGAAGGGAGATTCGCGAGGGGAAGTGCGGCAAGGAAGCGCGTACGAGCAATCCCCCACGCTCTGCGTCAAACCAACCTTATAACTAGGGTTGGTTTTTTGTTTTTAGGTTGATTTTTACACATTAAAATGAGCCTTTAAAAAGCTCAAAAGTATATTCCAAAAGTTCGTCCCCTCCTGGCTTACCATGACCGGGGACTACCCATTGATTAGCTGGAAAACGCATCTTCACCTTTGCTACTGTAGCGGACCATTCTTTTAGATTGGCATCACCGAGATAGCCCTTTGTGGCACCAAGCTCTTTGATAAGACATCCCCCAAACAGCACCTTCTCTTCTTTTACCAAACCGACCACATTATCCCGGGTATGCCCCTCTCCCAAAAACGTCACTTCAATCGTATTCCCCCCAACTTTAAATGCTTTCTCCTGAGAAAAACCCGATTTAGGGACTTCGTATCCATTTTCCTTTGCTAAGTCTACCGTAGACTGCGAAGCAAAGGAAGGAACACCTGCTGCATGAAAAGCCTTTAACCCTCCTAAACAGTCATTGTGAAAGTGGGTGGCCAATACTCCTGTAGGTTTTGCTTCTTTTACAGATTTGATCCAATGAATCAATTCAACCGAAGATTGATCATCTACGGGAGTATCCAATACAAAAGCTTCTCCCCCATTCAAAACTACCAAACCATTACAGGCTACCTTGCCAAAATCATTGGTATTGAGATATGAAACATGGACAAAAGAAGACTCAGTCAATTGGATAATTTCCAAAGTTGCTGTCTTATAAACTGACGTTTGGGCAAGTCCCCGGAATAGGACAACAAGGAAAAAGACCGAAAACAAAATCAGATTTTTCATCAGATAATTGATGGATGATTTAGGAAGGAAAAGTAGGTCGCAGAAACAAGTGTACTATCCAAATCAAGCAAAAAGCACGATTCGGGATTACAGAATACTTTTCAGAAAATTTCTGGCTCTGTCGAGATCCTCTTTGGTGTCAATTGCAATGGCTTGATGAGTAGTTTCGACCATTTTTATCTTGACTCCTTTCTCGATCAAACGCAATTGCTCAAGCATCTCAATTTGCTCCAACTGCCCCTTGGGCCAAGATGTAAATTCCTGAAGCAACTCCCGGGTATAGGCATAAACCCCAATATGCTTCCAATAGACCACATCTTCATTTTTCTCCCTATTGAACGGTATTGGAGATCTTGAAAAATAGATGGCATTTTTTTTATCATCTACCACCACCTTGACAGCATTGGGATTGTAAGATTCATCTTCAGAAATCTTACACATCAAGCTGGCCATCTTTACTTTCGGTCGATCAAAAGCATTCACCAAATCCCGAAGAGACTTGGTATCCTGAAAGGGCTCGTCACCCTGTACATTGACGATAAGGTCTGCGTCCACTACTTCAAGCGCTTCGGCAATTCGATCCGAGCCGCTCTCATGTGCCTTTTGACTAAAGTATACTCTCCCACCCAATTCCAAAATCTGCTCCCGGATATGTTCATGATCGGTAACCACCCAAACCTCATCAAATACCCCTGTCGCTAACGTACTCACAAACGTACGCTGGATCACAGAAATACCTCCCAAATCCTGGATAAGCTTTGCAGGAAGTCGCGTAGAGGCATATCGGGCGGGGATTAATGCGGCGGTTTTCAAAGCATTCTTGGTTTGAATTTCAAGTTTCGCTAGTATCTGCGTTTGTCTAAACGCTTCTAAATCCTGCTTGGTTTAGAAGCTTACTTCAAGCGGAAGGTCTTTTTCAATACTTTTTTCAAATCAAACTTCTGAGATTGCTTGATCTTTTTCTTCTTGGTTTCGAGGTCCTCTCCATAATAATTGTACATGTACTTATTATTCTGAGAGTAAAGGTAGGTATTACCATACCCGTAGTTGTATCCTTCGTAATGGTAGCCCGAGTTAATGATCCCATTGAATACACCATAGACACTTTTTACTTGCTTGTTGTTAAACAAGTCATTGATCATGACCAAGTGATCCTTGATGGTATAGTTTTGTCTGACCACATACAGATTGATATCAAAAAGCCGCATCAAATCAATGGTTTCAGAAACCAACCCCATCGGGGGCGTATCAAACACGATGATATCAAACCTATCTTCCAAGTAAGCCAAAAATTCCAGCAATTTCGGAGTCTGCAACAATTCGGCAGGATTGGGAGGAATCACACCCGAAGGCACAAAAAACAAATTTTCATGCTGAGTAGGGATAATGATATCCTCAGCATTGGCTTTGCCAATCAGGTAGGTGGAAAGCCCCAATTTATCCGAATGATTGAAATAGGAGGCCAATTTAGGTCTGCGCAAGTCAGCTCCGACTACCACGGTTTTTTTGGATCCCAAGGCCATGGCAGAAGCCAAGTTCAGGGAGGTAAAGGTTTTACCCTCGCCGGATACAGAAGAGGTCACCAAGATCTTTTTGGTGTTTTTGCCTGAGGCCAGATAAGTAATCGCAGACCTTAGCGACCTGAAGGATTCAGCAACGGCCGTTTTTGGGTGTTCCAGCACAACCATGTTGGTCTCCTTGGTACTGTATCCGATTACCCCAAGCTGCGGGATCATAAAGTGCTTTTTCAAATCCCGCTGATCCTTAATCGTATCGTCAAACATGTCTTTCAACACGATAAACCCAAACGGCAACAAAAAGCCCAAGGCGATAGCCAAACCGTAGTTTTGGGTCTTTTTGGGAAATACCAGTGTTCCTCTCTTTGCCAAGTCCAAAATCGCATTGTCCGACACGTTGGCAGCACGGGCAATACCCGCCTCTACCCGTTTTTCAAGCAGGTAGGTAAATAGATTTTCGCGGAGCTGAAACTCACGGAAAATATCCGTGTACTGAGACTCAGACTCAGGAAGGGTAGCAAACTGAGAATCATAGTCTCTGATTTCTCTAAGAATGGACGTTTTCTGATTTCGAGTATTATTGATCAGGTTTACCACATTTTCAAAGAGTGCATCTTGGACTTTTCCCATCTGCACATCGATTTTGATCACTTCGGGGTGGTTTTCATTGACCGTGGCCAAAAGTTTCCGTCGATCTTGGGAAAGTGTCACCAAGTTTTGGATCAAGCCATTAAGCAATGGATCAGGTACACCGATCACCGAAGGTGCGATGACATCAGAGAAGTCTTTGCTCTTCTTCTCCATGTACTCTTTGATCTCTTGGAAGTATTTCAGCTGATAGTCAAGCTCTGCATTGCGTTCATCCAATGCACTCATTTTAGATAAGATGCTCGAAAATTCCGCTGATACATCCAAGAGTTGGTTCTCTACTTTGAAATTGAGGAGCTCCCGCTGCTTGGACTTCATGGAATCTTCCAAAAAACCCAACTGCTCCTCGATAAAGGCGATGGAGTTTTCCTGGATCTTATTTTTCTCATTGAGGTCATAATCGATATAAGACTGCATCAGGGCATTGATGTAGTCTCTACCCTTCTCGGGCACCTTGGTGGTGGTACTTATTTTTAATACGGAAGAGTATTCATTGACCAAAGCCACTTGAACCGATCCTGCCAGCCTGTCTTCCAAAACCGTGGGATTGATCATTCTGAAAATGATTGTCTCTCCTACTCTTCCCGGATTGGTAAGGAGCACTGTAAACTTGGACCGAGCGGTCTCAATTTCTTGTCCAAAAGTGTAGGTTTTATTCAGAATGGATTCGTCTCCTGCAGCTTGTGCCGAATTGAAGTCCATCAATCCTCCCTGTGAAGGCAAAAGCCTGAAGTTGGTCTCAGAGAGGATTTCCAATTCCACAAGGGACTCAGTCACCTGCAGGTGGTTCCAATCCACATCGATCCTGATGGGAGAGCGATCGTAGAGTTCGATGTCCTTGATGTTGGTCTTCGCAAAGTACTCCACATCAAAGTGGAGCTTGGCTAAGGCTTCTCTTGCCAAATTTTTGGATCGAAGGCGAAGGATGTCATTTTCAAGGTTGATCCCACTGTTAAAAATATTTGAGCGGTCCAAAATCCTAGACTCGGGCGAGCTGCTGTTTTTGATAACCAGAGAGCCCGTTACTTCAAATTCATCTACGGTGTAGCGATGGAAAATGTAGGTTGCAAAGACAAAGACGAAGATAAACAGGATATACCATGGCCAGTACCGGATGTATTTGGCAACTACATACCGGATCTCTAATGCTTTTTCCTCATTATCTAACTGACTGAGATCGAGCTTTTCCATGCGTTAAAATTCCCGTACCACCATATTTACAATTAACAACACTGATGCTAATAATCCACCAAACAGCGCCAATGAAGAGGTCAAATCATCCGCCGCACCAAGCTGTCTAATATTCATCGGCTCAATGTACAAGATATCATTGGGTTGAATAAAATAAAAAGGACTGGCTAATAGTGCACGGTCATTGAGATTGATTTGATGGATTTTGGTTCCTTCTCCGTACTGGCGGATCAGAAACATTTTATTCTTTTTGCCTACAAGAGAGGTTTCGCCCGAATTGGCCAACGCATCAAATAGGGTAGCCCGGTTTTTATAGATAATCTGAACTCCTACCTGATTAAATTCCCCCAGGGTGGTATACCTTATCCCAGGTATTCTGAGCCTCACGTACACATCGTCCTTAAAATACGCATTGATTTTTTCTTGAACGAGGTTTTTTGCATCCTCCTCGGTCAAGCCTCCAATCTTGATCTTACCCAACCTTGGAATATCCACCATACCTTCCTGATCAATCGAGTACCCGTTCATGTACAATGGATCACTTCCTTGGCCTCCGCCGCCTCCTACCATCATACCCTGCTGCATTGGCCTCTCGAAAGTAAAGCCTTCCACCAGTTCGGGATCCGAGCTGGCAAAATCTATCTGAACGATGTCAAAGGGTTGGAGAATGTATTTGTAGTCAACTTTGGCAAATGGAATAAACTCCTCCAATTCGATAGACGTGCTATCGGATAGATTTTGAAGATAAGTGATCCGTTTATTGCTGATGCAAGACACCGACAATAACAGAACTGGCAGATAAAAAAGAATTCTTTTCATTAAACAGGCTTTATCCACAATGATGGTCAAATATATGGAAATTTCAGGTCGGGCGGGTACCGTTCATGGGAAGAGTAATGAATTGCCTTTTTCCTATTCTTATCTGCATTTGTGAATTATCTTCAAGGCAAAGGATTTACTTATCTTGCGGCCATGATAATCCGTCAAGGCACCGATTCTGATCTTCAAGAAGTGATCGCACTTCTCAAAATTTCTTTGGGAGAGGATCGAATACCGAAGACGGAAGCCCTATGGAACTGGAAACATCGTCAAAACCCCTTCGGTCCATCACCTGTACTAGTGGCTGAGTCAGCAGGAAAAATCATCGGAGTGAGGGCTTTTTTGAAGTGGGAATACATCCATGAATCGAAGATCCTTCTCGCCCAACGGGCAGTGGACACCGCTGTTCATCCTGATTTTCAGGGAAAAGGGATTTTCAGCCAACTCACCCGAAAGCTTTTGGAAAAGTCAAGACTGGAAGGGACAGACCTTATTTTTAATACCCCCAACCGAAAAAGTACCCCGGGCTATCTCAAGCTCGGTTGGGAAAAATGGGATCCCCTACCTATCAAAATCAAACCGCTTTTCTTTAGGGCTCATTCACTTGGTACAGACCCTAGGGTTTCATGGGAGGAAGCTGACCATCTGGTAGCGAAATTAGAAGGTAGTGAACTGGATTATACAGAACTAAAAACCCACCTGGTCAAGGGGTACCTTCACTGGAGGTACCGAGATTGCCCGATTGTCGATTACCGAGTGATCAGTGATTTACATAGCTATCTTTTGATATACCGGACAAAGGATTCCAAATGGGGAAAAGAACTCCGAATTTGCGATTTCTTCTCACTCGGAAATCTAGATCTCCTGTCACTATCCTCCCAATTAAAGGAATTGGAGAAAATAGAAAAACCCCGATTTATTACAGTTTCCGGTCTTCATACGAGAAAGGAACTCCCTTCTTTTTGGAAGTTTTCCCCTTCCCTTCCCCTTGGGCCATTAGTCACTCTAAAGCAACTCAACCCACAGCTACAACCCCTCAATCTTCCCTGGTCTTGGAGTTTGGGCGATTTGGAGGTGTTTTAAAGTGGTTTTCCAGCCTGCCTTCCGAAGGAATGGTTGTCCAGGTAGTTGTCAGGTTGTCGAGGTTATCAGGTATTCGAGGGATAGGTGGATTGATGGTTGGCCAGTTGTAGGGTTGCATGTACTGAGCATGTAGAAGTAAAAGGCCTGCCTCTTGCAGGGATGATTGTCGATTTGTTAGGGTTGTCTAGTCGTAAGGTTATCCTATTGTCGAGTTACCTTTGAATTTCTAGTCATCTGATTTATGAATGCCTTGAACCTGATTTTTTAGCCTTTCGATGGGTTTGTTTACTATTCATTTTGTACTAAATGTACTAAAGGAGTAAAAAGCATTTGAAATTGGAAATTCAGTAAGGATAACAGCTAATTCATTTCTAAATTCAAGTCCGATAATTGACCTATGCCCGGCACACTCACGATCAGCCTTGACTTCGAACTCCTCTGGGGGATTTTTGATAAGGTGGGCACCCGTTACCGTCCTGAGTACTTTTCCAATACCCGAAAAGTGATTCCTCAAATGCTGGATCTCTTTGCCAGGCATGAAATCCATGTGACTTGGGCCACCGTGGGGATGCTTTTTGCCGAAAATGAAGAAGAATGGAAGGAGTATTCCCCGAGCTTCCTACCCTCTTACCGGGAAAAAAAATACTCTGCCTACCATTGGGCAAAGGAACATGGAATACGGCCTGAGGTGCATTTTGCGCCCGAGCTTATCCGGCAAATTATCCAAACTCCCTACCAAGAACTGGGGTCGCACTCCTACGCCCATTATTATACCCTGATGCGGGGCCAAAGCCCGGAGCAGTTTCGGGAAGATCTACGCGCCTCCCAGCGGATTGCCGGTGAAAAATTTGGAGTAAAGCTAAAATCCTTGGTTTTTCCCCGAAACCATATCAACGAGCTTTACCTCGGCATTTGTCTCGAAGAAGGCTTTGAAGTGGTCAGAGGCAATCCCAAAAATTGGTTTTGGCAAGAAACCCAGCACGAGGATGAAAGCAAAAAATGGTTTCGGTCGGCCGACTGTTTTTTTCCCCTAGGCAGTCGAACCTCCTACCCATTTGAAGAACTGACCTTCCACTCCAAAGAACCTGTGATTCTGCCTGCCTCGCGGATTTTGAGGCCTTATACCAATTCAAACCCATTTTTTAATGGGGTAAGACTTGCCCGGATTTTGAATGAAATGGAAAGAGCAGCTCAATTACAGGAGATTTACCACTTGTGGTGGCACCCCCACAACTTTGGGAATAACCCTCAGGCAAGTATGCAGGAATTGAAAAAAATAATCTCCACTTACGATCGCCTTAGGGAAATCCACGGGATGGAAAGCCTCAGCATGGAGGAACTTGGCTACAGGGTAGCAAAAAATTCCTTCATCAAAATTTAAGGCAAATCGGTAGTTGTCAATGACAAATCAAATCTATAAAACCTCTGTTCGTTAGCATTTCCACCGATTCAGAAAGGACTTCACTTTTAATTCCCCAATTTGCAGGAGTTTTATGCCTGACACCAACCGAATCAAAGTTCTCCATCTGATCAAAAGCCTTGGTCGTGGCGGCGCGGAAAAATTGATCCCTGAAACCGCGATGGTCCATGACCAAAGTCGGTTTGAATTTCATTGCCTCTATTTTTTCCATCAGGAACAAAACATTCTTGACGAATTGGAAGCAGCCGGTATTCAAACCCACCTTTTTCCTGCGGGCAATCTCGAGCTCTTTTTCCAGATCAAAAAAGTGAAGCGCTTCGTGATAGAGCAAGGATTTGATCTCATCCATGCCCATCTACCCTGGGCCGGCATTCTGTCGAGATTTGTGGGCAAGGAACTCTCCATTCCCATTGTATATACCGAACACAATACTTGGGAGCGATACAATAAAATTTCCTATTTGGGAAACCGCATGACCTTTAAACTCCAAGATGTAGCCATCGCAGTGTCCAATGAGGTGGCTTTGTCTATGCGACTCAACTCCATTTGGGATCCATATCGAAGAGGAGGAAGACTAAAGGTGCGCGTGGTGCAGAATGGGGTGAATACGGAAGTGTTTAGGAGAAGGAAGACGGAAGACGGAAGACAGGAGACAGGAGACACAAGACATAAGACACAAAACACAAGACACAAGAAATTAGACCTTAGACTAGCGTATCAAGGATCAGGTATCACGAATCAGGATGTAGTGTGCGAGGCACAGGACGTGAGTTTTGCTGAAAGGAATACCGAAACGTCTTTGTTACGTGATCAATTGGGAATCCCTGAAGGAGCCGCAGTCATCGGAAAAGTGGCGGTGTTTCGATCTCAAAAAAGGTTATGGCTTTGGGTTGAGATTGCCCTACGGATTTTGGAAAAATATCCTGAAGCTCATTTTTTACTGGTGGGAGATGGAGAGTGGCGTGAACGAATTCTTAGCCAAATAAGTAAATCGGGCAAATCCGCCCATTTCCATTGGGTGGGGGTTCAAAAAAATGTGGTGCCTTACCTCAGCCTGATGGATATCTACCTTAGCACCTCCGAATTTGAAGGGCTACCTATTGCCATGTTAGAGGCAATGTCCTGTGAAGTGCCAGTGGTAGCTACCCGTGCCGGAGGAATCGGCGAGGTGATCCAACATGGCAAGCAAGGTTATCTCACTGAAATCGAGGAGTGGGAAGAGTTGGAAAAATGCTGTTTGGAATTGCTTCAAAATCCGGCCCTTCAGCAAGAAATGGCCCAAGCTGCCCGTGAACGAGTGATTGAAAAATTCAGCATGAAGCGGATGGTGAGTGAATTGGAGGAGATTTATGCGGAAGTGATTGGGAGGGGGAAGAACGGGGGTTAGGAGGTTTGGTTGTAAAGGTTGTCGGGCCTGCCTAAGGTAGGGTGGTTTACGAAAGATAGGGTCCAGGTTCTAGAGAAGCAGGAGAACTGTTGCTGACTTTTGCAACTTGATTAAAGACCCTGAAAGGGCCTGCCTGCCGGCAAAGGCAGGGTCGAACTATAAATAGCCATGGGTGAAACCCATGGAAAAAATAATTGCGTTCGATCGCCCAGCGCTGGTGTAGGATCATCGTTTGGAAAAATCAGCATGACACCAGCGCAGCGAAGATGAAAATCAGATCAAGGCAATCTGAAGCCCGCCTGCCGGAGGGCAGGACTGCATACAGTGAGGCACAAGCCTGCCTGCCGCAGGCAGGTCTGAAGACTTTCGCCATTAGGGGCCATTAGGGGCGTATTCGAAGTATCGAGGTTGCCTGTGGTCAATCTATTGCCTGTATAATGCAAGTTGGTCAATAGACTCGCGCCAAGCGGAGCAGGCGATGTAAATATGACCCCAAAGGGCCTGCCTGCCGGCAAAGGCAGGGTCGAACTGTAAATAGCCCCGGGTGCAACCCGGGGTAAAAGAAGAAAGCGTTGATAATACGCTGGTGAAGGATCATCGTTTGGTAAAATCAGCACGATACCAGCGTAATGGAAAGGGAAGGAAGTTGGGAAGAATAGCGGTTTAGAAGTATGGAAGTTTTTCAATTCCCAATGTTCAAATTCAATGAACAATTTTCAAGGAAGGTAAACATCAGACCTGAGGGGCCTCAGCTAACTCCCTGTTTCTCCGCTCTTCCTCCACAATTCGATTGTAGATTTCTGCCCGTTTTTTGATTCGATTGGTCTTTTCCCAATCCATAAAGGCAACAATCACAAAGAGCATAAAGTACATAATCTGGGACTTCTGTCGAATGATAATTCCCAGATTCGACATCACAAAGGTCATGGAGATGGAGATCGAGATAAACACCACGGCAGCCATCTTCACCATCGCCGGCGCAATCCGGATGTAATCAATAAAGCTTTTCTTCAGAATCCTGGAAAACATGTAGATGTATAAGGCATTTTCCATGGACACTACCAATCCAATGGCATTGGGAGAATCTACAAATAAGGGTCTAAACCAAAAGGTAAAAAGCTTCATCGGGAGACTGTAGCTTGCCATGTCAACTCCAGATCCTGCGGACTGTAAACGCTGTGCATTAAGGGCAGTTTCTTCCTCGAAGCTTTGAACCACATTATTCGGATCGTAACCTAGAAACACCAACAGGTCTTCATAGACAAAAACACTCATCCCAATGGCAAACACCACCACGGCATATTTCTGATAGAGCGGCACTTTCTCACGACCCAACACAAAGCCTAAGCCCATCCCAATCAAGACCGCAAACAGGATATGCGGCCGGATCATGTAACAGATAAAACTTCCTAGGACAATGTGAAAAATCCGCTTTTGTGGCCAAGAGAGCCCGTAGGTCAAAAAGGCTAATCCAGTAAAGATGTAAGCTCCTTTACCCAGAGATGCCGTCCAAAAGTGCATATTGGGCAAGAACATAAAAATGGTAATTGCGTCCCAACCCTCAAATTTGGGGTTGAAGCGCAGGTTCTCTTTCATAAAACAGTAGAAATACACAAAGCCCCAAAATCCCACCCAGGTGGAAAGGAACATCATCATGTCATAATTAAAACCCAACCACTTGGCAAAGGGATAATTGATCCATTCGATAAAAAGGGTTCCAGGAACGAAGGCATCAAACCAATTTTGATAATGATGATGACTCTGATAATACATAACAGAATCGGAACGATTGAATTGGGTATAAGTCCAATAGACCAATCCAAAAAAGATATGGTACCAAAACATCTGATTCAATAGGCCCGCCTTCAGCCACTTATGCTCCTGCTGAAGGTTGTTCAGAATGGGCTGAGAGGCAAAGAATAAAAACAAGACTAGGAATACAGCGCCGAGCACGGAATTGGAGGGTTTGGATTTTCCAAATATAAAAAAGAGCCGTGATTCTTAAGGGTCAAGAGTTAAATGTTACTAGGGGATGTTTTCGGTTTAAGAATATCCACAATCTTTTCACAAATCGCGGATATTCGTCGACTGACCACAGACGACAGTCCACAGCACTTCTAATCGGACTCTAAGCCTTACCTTATTTGGTTACTGGTAGAAAAGCGGATCATCATCTTTCGGTTTTAAGTGTTGGATTGTTGGACGCTGTGACTGGGAAAGGTTAATTGAGAAAAGGGGATTTTTTGATTTTGGGGGATGTGCCTTAGCGGGTAAAAAGTGGTTGCTTGAATTTTCGGACTAATGCTGGCCTAAAAGATCTTTGTAAAAATCTTCGAATTGTCGGGTGACTTGGGGAAGGGTGTAGTGGGAAAGGACGAGGTGATGCGCTTGATTTAAAATTTCTTGTTTGGCAAAAGCCTCCATGGTTAATACCTCATGGATTGAATTGATAAAGGCATTGGAATCGGATGGAGTCATACACCACCCGGTTTTCCCATTTTTTAGGATTTCTGGTATCCCTCCTACTCCGTAGGCTATTACCGGAACCTTGCAATACATCGCCTCCAAAATCACTCCCGGCAGTCCCTCCACTTTAGAAGTCATGACGAGGGCTGAAGCTTTCGCCAAATAGGGAAAAATATTGGCCTGATTGGGTATTAGGAGTACCTGATCACTCAGTCCCAGCATTTGAATTTGATCAGTCAATGAATCCTCCAAGGGTCCGGAGCCTAAAAAAACCATCTTCAAATTTGGAATCTGTAGCTCTTTGAAAATCTCTAGCATTCCCAAAGGATCTTTTTCAGGAACCAAACTTCCAATCTGAATCAGATACGGGGATGAAATAGGACTATCGGCCTTTGCTAACTTTTGATTTATTTCCTCCGAATTCACTCCGATGGGAATGGTTACCATCCGTTTTCGCAAAGAGAAGGTCTGAATTACATCCCATCGGCTAGCGTCACTGACCGATATGATCCCATCCACCTGACTGAGCAAAAACTTATTCCATATTTTAGCCAGTCTACCTTTCAGCATAGGACTGATTTGATTGGCATTACGGTAAATCAATTTGTACTGACCTTTGTAAAAATAGCCAGCACCGACGCACATTCTTAGAGCCTCTGAGGCGTTGGCTTGCACCACATGGGGATTTAATTCTCTGAGTTTTTGCGCCAACAGTTTAAAGCCCTTAAAATCAATTTTTCCTCTGGAGTCTAACTCTAACTTAATCTGCTCCCCATCGAAATCCAGTCCCTGCTCTGACTTAAACAGCGCTATCAAGGTTACCTGATGACCCAACTTGATCAATTGCTCCGAAAGCTGTGCTGCAAAAATCTCCGCCCCCCTACGCTGAGGTCTGGTCACCACTTGTACTATCCGCATACGTCCTTGTAAAATTCCAAAAATTGATTGCTAACTCTCCCGAAGTCAAATCGATCTTTGGCTTTCGAAGCTGAATTTGCTAAGGCTGGTCCCGAAATTTCTGCGGGCAAATGGGCCCAATAGGTCATCGCCTCTATAAATGAAGGGTGGTCGCCCGGCTCCACAAGTCTTATCGTGGCAAAACCTTCCGCCATTTCTTTGATTCCACCCACCGCATAAGTGACTACCGGAATCTTTGCAAGGAAAGCTTCTGCCAGTACAGCAGGCGTTCCTTCCATCTTACTCGAAAGTACCAGAATGGAGTTTTGGGGTACCAAAGCCCAAGGGTTTGGCACCGCTCCAAAAAACCGAATGGCATGGGGTGCCACTTGTTGTGCTGCGGTTTGTATTTGCATTTTGAGCGGGCCATCTCCGATCAACCACAATTGGGCCTTAGGATCCCGTTTTAGGTATTCGCCAAAAATCCGGATGAGCTCAACGTGATTTTTTTCTTGGGTAAACCCTCCAATATGGACAAACACCTGAGATTCTGATCGGGGAGCCAAAAGAAACTCCTGAGCTGGAATAGCAATGGGGATTTGGGTTTGCTTACAAGTGGATGGCAGCAGCTGAGCCAAATCTGTTTGGGAATAGCGACTCACCGAAATAGCACCATCCCATGCGCTTAGGAGCTTTTGATACACCCATTTCTTCCAATTTGAATCCAAGTAATGGCTTACCACTCCCCCATTATTGAACACCAGTTTGGCGGAAAAAGAAAAAACCGATTGGGTCAAGGATAAAAACTTCACCGTATCTCCCCCATTAGCTTGAATCAGCTCCGGGTTAAACTCCTGAATGACCTCTATCAATCTTTGCCAATGCCAAGGAAATAGCGTTTCCACTCCAGAAGTTAGGTTTAATCGGAAGTGACTTCCTTTAAACTTTAAGTCAAACTCTCCGGCATACAGCGAGACCAGTGCCACTTCGTTTCCCGATTCAAGTAGCCTGTTTGCTAATTGTGTGGCGAAAATTTCCTGGCCTCTTGCCTGAGATCGATGGATAAGAAACAGAATTCTCATTTTCTAAAATAAAAATCCATCACCCAACGATCACCCATTTGATTAAGGGTGTGAATCCCCAAGATCGAGGAGGATTCAGAAGGTTCGATTTTACACACCTCCACCTCTTCGTAGTCAGACAGGCTTAATTTTTTGATTTCCATCAGCCGAATGCGATGACCATACCGCTTTTCAGAATCTTGGGCCGGTCGATACAATTTTCCATTTTTCAAAAACAGTCTTCCCGCAGGTCGTGATCTTCTGACATCCGAAACAATGGGGTTTAAGGCATGGGATACCCAAGTGGGAAAATCGAGTGAAGGAGAAAAATAAAGATAGAGTTCATCAAAGGGAGAACAGGCTGGATGAGCTTTCTGATTGACAAAAAGCCAATATCCTTCGGTGGATTTCCAGAGGGTGGGATCATACCCTTCCACCGGTAGCATGACTTCCTTCCTTTGCCAGACAAATGGAAAATCCACCGCGGTATATTTCCAGATTTGACCGGATGCTGCACTTTCCGGAATCAAACTCCATTGCCCATTTTCCTCCCAGATAAAAGGATAGGATAGATGCCATTTTTCTTCTACCACAGGTCGGATGGCTCCTTGCTGATCCACTACTGTAATCCGTCCTTTGCCTTCTCTTTTGGAGTATTCTTCTGCAAAAATCCAATCCTTTCCTTGCTGCTGAATCGGAAATGGGTCTGCTAGGTAAGACTCTGCTGATCTCGGATTTGGCACCAGCTGAACGTCTTGAGGAGCTAGGATTTGGTTGGTAAAGGTGAGGTTTTCAACATAACCCAGATCCCAATGGGGCTTGAATAAGCGTTCCTTCCACTTCCGTAGAATAGTCCTAAAGATCAACTTAGAAATCAAGGGCAGAAGCCTGGAAGCACTTGGAGGTCGCCAGAGCGGCCCCGTCGGTTTATTAGGATGATCCAATCGATTGTTTTTCCACTTTTCGAGCCCCACTTGATGAATTTCTCGAATAACTCGGACCGGAAAACAGGCTGAAAGCCAAAACAGTTTGTTGGCATTGCGCTGCACCGAAAGCGGATCGGTCTGGGTCCAGGATTGATAGAGGATGGGACCTTGGTCGAGCTTTTCGGTAAGTTGAAGCAAAGCGACGCCGGTAGAGGGTATTTGCCTCATCACTTCCCAAAACGCCGGTGGGCCGCCTCGATACACAGCAGGATCTCCATGGTGGAAAGACCACACACCCAATTTTGGTAGGGTTAAAATCTTTCCGGACAGGATTCGAAATCCAAACCTCAGTAACACGTCCAGCTTAAATTCTTCGATCCGGTCTAAGTCAGCATTTGAAAAACTGTCTCGGTACTTTTTTTGAATCGGTTTTAGGGTAACTGTTTCAATATCCCTTGGGAGTATGTCATCAATTGAAACTGCCTTGAATGCATCCCATTTTGTATTAAATAAGGTTCGATCCAATGCCCGGTAAATTCGATACCCCATCGGACTTGGATTCCCAGAGGATTTTGGCGATTGGTTGAAAACCAACACCGAAATTTCCGCAAGTCCAGAAGACAGGATTTGCCTAATCGCTTCGGCTTGCCAAGCTTGGATGGTGGAACTGTCTAGAAGAATCCCGATTCGGAGCATGTTTTTTACCCCCTAAATCCCTCTTGAGGGGGACTTGGGAATGTATTCAATTTTCAATGGTCAAACTCAATGATCAATTTTCAAAGCAAATCCAAATTGATGAAAGACTTATATGAGGTGGTGACAGTCGGGTCAAGACCCCAAAGGGCCTGCCTGCCGGCAAAGGCAGGGTCAAACATCTCAATAGCCCAGGGTTGATTGGTGAGCTTATCGAACCATCACCCTGGGAAGAAAGAATAGCGCGTAGTTTTTAGCGCTGGTCCGAAATCATTGTTTGAAAAAATCAGCCCGATCCCAGCGCAATGGAACGGGAAAGACCGTGTTTTATTTATCACATAGAAAAGAACATAGACACCTAGCTATACAATTGTCAATTGTCAATTGTCAATTGTCAATTGTCAATTTTCAAATTCAATTAACAATTTTCAAGGAAGGCCTACTGGGCCAAATATCCTGCTATTTTGATATGACCCTAAAGGGGCAGGAGAACTGTTGCTGACTTGCGCCAGTCATGTCTTGTCTTAAAAGGCTTTTACTCCTTCCTTTCATTTGACTATTCTCCCTCCCCTCAAGGGAGCCTGTCCCGCAGCTCTTGCGGGAAGGGTTGGGGTGGGGAAATTCTTTTTACCACTCCCTCATACTCCCTCGCGATCTTTTCAATATCAAAACGGGCTTCCGCCTCTCTCCTAGCCTCCTTACCCATCGCAGCCATCTGCTCGGGATGCTCCAGGGCAACTTTCATTTTGCTAAAAAGGTCTTGGGGATCACCTACTTTGAACGTCAGGGCGGTTTTGCCATCGGTGACTGCTTCGAGATTCATCGGAATATCGGAGGCGATGATGGGAACGCCCGCCATCATGGCTTCGACGAGTGCGCCGGAGAAGCCTTCGTACCAGCTTGGAAACAGAAAACAGTGAAATGATGTCGGATGTCCGATGTCGGATGTCGGATGTTCTTTCCCATTTGAAACAAGTAAATCCATTGGGTTGGAGATTTTGCCGGGGAGGAAGACGGAGTCTTGAAGGCCGAGAATTTGAATTTGATCTTCCAATTCTTTTCGAAAAGGTCCTTCGCCGAAGATGGTCAGGGTGCAGTCGGGATAGATTTTCAGGACTTGGGCAAAGGCATGGATGGCATCCTGAAAGCCTTTGCGCTCCAGGAGGCGGCCGTAGGAGATGAAGTGCTTCGTCACCCCCGTCACTGCCGTCACCCCCGTCACTGCGAGGCTGCTCTCGATAGAACCTTCCTTTTCCGATAAATCATCAGCAGACGAAGCAGTCTTATCGGAGGAAGATTGCTTCGGTCGTACCTCCCTCGCAATGACGTCCCCCGTCACCCCCGTCACTGCGAGGCTGCTTTCTATAGAACCTGCTTTTTCTGATAAATCTTCAGCAGCCGAAGCAGTCTCCTGATTAAAAGAATTTTCTATCGAAAAGATTGCTTCGTCCTCCCCGACATTCGTACGGGGCAGGCTGTACCTCGTCCTCGCAATGACGTCCCCCGTCACTGCCGTCACTGCGAGGCTGCTCTCTATAGAGCCTTCCTTTTCCGATAAATCATCACCAGACGAAGCAGTCTTATCGGAGGAAGATTGCTTCGGTCGTACCTCCCTCGCAATGACGCGCCGGCCGCGGTACACGACCGATATCGTTTCCTTTTTCAAACCGAGTGTCTTCACATGGGAATCTGCCAAAGCCTGCGCATTGGCGATCCAGTGAACAGGGATACCCGCTGTCAGGCGATCCAGCCAGTACACTACTTTGTATTTGAGCCCTTTCTTGTCTTTCCAGGCCATGGGACTGTAGGAGTCATTCACCAAAGTGCCCAAAAGTGGAACTCCGGTGATCCAGGAAGCGATACGGGTGATGATATCTGCACGCCAGAGACAGGAGATCAACAGGTCGGGTTTCTCGGTACGGATCAAGCGAACCAAGCGAGAGATGGCCAAAGGAAAATGATAGGTCTCCGGAATATCCAAAAAAATAAGCCGTACACCGGCTTTTTCATACTCACTTTTCAACTCCTGCTTGGGGTAAAAATACACCAAGGCAGCCTCCGTATCCGGCGAAAACCTCGACAGGATCTCCAAATGGCTTCGCTCTGCTCCGGCATTGACTAGAGCATCTTGGGTGAAAAGGACTTTCAATTTCTTGAAACTCTTTTTAATGAAAGAGGGTCCAATGTTTTCCCGCTAATTCCCCAAATCCCATCCCAGATCCCGATTAAGCGGTATTTTGTCCTGGACCATCGATTTACACCAAAGAACATTGAATGAATTAGATATTTTCCCTGACGATAGAAATAATTGATCAATCCTTTTAAGGTAAAATGATCTTTCAAAATCAGCATCAGATTTCTGGAATGGTAATATCCTCTCCAAATCAGGTTCTTAGAATTGGATTGGGAACCTAAATGCTTACGATTCACCTCCATCAAAGGATCATTCAACACACCCACAAGTAACCCATACTTTCTAAGTCGAAAACAATACTCATAATCCTCACACATCATAAACAAATCGGTTCGGAAATTCCCGACTTGCGTCACAGCAGAAGCACTTAGCAGAGCATTATCTACCAAAACAAAATCTGCATTCGAAATCCCTTGATCTGCTTGTCTTATAGGTCTTGGTATTCCTCTTTCCAGTCGGAAACCTGTAACTCCAAGAATTCCATCTAACCTTTTACCCTCAACTTCTGATTTCAAACTGGACAAAACCTTAGAATTAGGGAAGCTATCATCATCCATTAGCCAGAAATATTCTATTTCCCAATTTTCTCTCGCATAATCTATTCCTGCTGCCAATCCCGCCCCATAACCTACATTCACAGGCAAATTGACTGCATATATCCAAGATTCCTGAGTTTGCAAGAAGGCAATAGTACCGTCTGTGCTGCCGTTGTTAACCACGAGAATAATATCAGGATTTATTTCTTGGCCTTGAATAAATTTTAAATTTTCCTGCAAAATGGAAACCCTGTTAAAAGTCACTATGATACAGGCAATTTGCTTTGAAACCTTCATTCGCTATTTAAATCCAAGGTCTTTCCCATCCTACCCCTCCAATAATGCCAAAAGGCTAGGGAAATCATTTTCATATTTTTACAGCCATAACCCGGACCATATCGAAATCCATAAATAGCCTTGAGAGACCATTTTTGATACAGATTTCTTCGCATAAAGGGAAGAGAGACTGAATCAGAGATATAAAGAAGATTTCTCAGACTATAGTATTCTCTTACTAGATTAGTTTTCTTTTGATAAAGTGGCCGCTCAAAACCTAAACGACCGTGTTTGCTTCTTGCTTCCAAAAAAAGTACAGTGTCCACCACAATCGAATACCCTTTTCGCTTGACCTCAAGACAAAAATCCAATTCTTCAAACCCGAAAAACAGCTTGGGATCGGGGGCAATACCTACCCTAGCCACGTCACCGCTGACCAACATACACATCCCTCCTGCCACATAGTCCACTTCGATCCACGGCTTTTTTTCTAAAAGTCGAGACTGAACTCTTAATATCTTCCCTTTTCTACCGTCAAAATATTGACCCACAGCTCCCAAAACCCCACAAAATGGGTTGGCATTCCTAATTGCCAATAGCCGCTCAAAGCAGTCCTCTCTAAAAGGGGGATCATTGTCATCTCCCCAATAAATCCAGTCCAATCCGGCTTTGCCACAGAGCTCTAATCCCTTGACTGCAGCCCCTGCCGGACCGGTATTTTTCCCCATCCGCACATAGGTCAGACGGGAATCGTTCTTTTCCTTTAGGACCTGTTCGGTCTCCCAGTCCTCGGAATTATCGATAATCCATAAGTGCTGAGGAGGAACCGTCTGTGCAAAAATGCCTTCCAGTGTATTTAGAAGTACTTGAACCCGCTGATAGGTGATAATAAATCCACCAAATCTCATTTATGTATAGGATTTGGAGAATAAAGACGCTTTACCAGAGAGGGAATTAAGGCTATTCCCAATCTCACCAAAGTATCCAATTTGAAAGGTTTAAGCAGATAGGCGCGGAATAAGTGCTTTCGAGCTTCGGAGAATTGCCTAAATCGGAGGTAATTCACGCCGAGGATCTGATGATATAACCTTTGAACTTGGAAATCGAGATCAGGATGCTTTTTCAAAATATACAGAATGGAATCGGACATAGCTCCCAAATTGTTGTTCCCTCCACTGGAAGCTTGGTGATACTTTAGAACAGGGTTTGGTATTTCGACTCGTTCCCATTCCTTTCGATCCAACCTGAAAAACAACTCCGTATTTTCTGCAAATTTCAACTCAGCATCATACCCCCCTATTTGTTCAAATACTTTCCTCCTGATCGCAAAACTTCCCGAGAGATATCCAATATATTTTCCAGGTTCAGGAACATAGGTTCTCTCAATACCATTTTTTCTAAGATAATACCCACCCAAAAGTATTGTAGCGGTTGGTTTCTTCATGATAGAATTAGAAAAATCATGCAAGGCAGAAGGCACAAGCTCATCATCCGAATCCAAAAAAATCAACCAATCTCCGGTAGCAAGTTCGGCTCCCTTATTTCTTGCAGCAGATACGCCTTGATTTTCCTGATAGCAATACCTGACGGAAGGATATCTTTCCACTACCTGTCGGGTTTGATCAGTAGAACCATCATCCACTACAATGATTTCAAAGGCAGGAAAGGTCTGATGAAGGACTGACTCCATCGCCCTAACCAAGGTGGCTGCCCGATTATAGCTTGGAATAATGAGGGAGAATCTAGGTTCCAAAATGATTTTTTAGCTGGCGGAAATGGATAAGGGCCGATTTTCCCTGTCTGAGGTAGGCCCACATTTGGGATTCCAAAATGGCAAAGGATAGTTGGTTCTCGGGTTTGGAAGGCTTACCCATCCATCGTACCCCATACTTACCGTATAGCAAAACTGACTTGACAGTATTGGTAAAATAATGGAAGGCAAACCCCACTATTGGTCTAAAAGAAGCTGAAAAGTAAAAGGTATAAGCACTCAATAAACCGGCACTGCCGGAAATTCCTTTTTTCATTCGAATATAGTAGTCCCAAGTCAAGCGGGAGGCAGGAAGCTGATGGGTAAATTGCAGGTTGGGAGAATAGGCCACTTGATAGCCCATCAATTGCATCAGCCAACACCATTCCACATCATCTCCGGCGCTCATTTCCTTACCTTTTCTCCCACCGAGGACTGGTTTAAATCCCTTTTGAAACAGTTCCAACAACGGGTTTTTCCGATAAATCGAGCAGGCCCCATACACATGGACCAATCGCTTTCCTACTGAATTAACGATCTGCTGAGGCCCTACAGCATAGCTGGAGGAGTAGCGATCAAACCAATCCGGCTTTGGTCCTAAAAACTCGGGAATCCCCAAACTTCCCAAAACTCCAATTCCAGGATTTTGGGAAAGCACTTGCTGTGACTGAAAAAGAAAATCCGAAAAGAGGACATTGTCATCGTCACAAAACAGAACCCAGTCGTATCGGGCTGCTCGAAGCCCTGCTAAACGGGCATAAAGCAAACCGGGTTTTTCTTCGTGAATAACTCTCCAAACTCCAGAAGGAAAAGAAGAACTTAACTGTGTACGAACCATTTCCCCCGTCCCGTCCGAGGAAGCATTGTCCACCACCAGGATTTCATATTCAGGAGGATGTTCTTGAGCAATCAACGATGTCAAGCAAGGTCCAATTCGTGTTCTTCCATTGTGGGTACAGACAACAATGCTGATCATTTAGACTGCGAATATTCGATAAATCGCATTGGTCATCTTGGACTTCAGCTTTCTCCCCAACCGATTCCAAGGCGAATTAAGGGCTTCTTTAAAACTTAAGCTGGGTTTGATTTGGGAAAGAACCTCATAGCCATTTTCTAAAAGTTGATTTCTGTACGATTGGTACAGGGTGGCCAAGGCTGCATTTTCCGCCTCTTTAAACTCATCCGTAAGCAGGCGCTCAGTGAGATGGGACTTCTCAGGCTTGAACCCGCTGAAATGAAAAAACACCAAAGGTGTATCCGCTTGATTGACCGAATATCCCTCCGAAGTTTGGAGGAGTTTACGCTCGCTGAAGTTCCACCAAGCCATATTCCATCCGGGGTGCTTAACCGATTTGATTTTGTCAAAAAACAAGGGTGCCAAATCCATCCATTTTTGGTCCACAAAGATCCCGTAGCACTTGTCGATGCGGCAGTGTTCTTTTAACCGTTCTTTCCACCATTGAATAAGCCGAAAGGACTCGGTTCCTCTTTTTAGCCCGATAAAGCCCAAATTATACATCCCATGCCGAAGGGAAGCCAATTCCCCCGTACTAGGCTTCGGAGTGGTGTAAATGAGATTGGGAGTCAGCAGGATTTCGGCCTCACTCCATTCTTGATCCATGAGCTTGGGCGATTGGTAAAAGCACAAATCCGGATCGAGGTAGTAGATCTGATCTACTTCAGGATATTTAGCAAACAGGTATTCGAAGTAAAAGGGCTTTATCGCTGTGTTAAACTCAATGATGTTGTATCGGGCAAGCATGGACTCAAAATCCGGATAGCCCAAGTCAAAACATGGCAAAAAGTCAAATTCATTCCAAACCGAATAATCGATGTTGACATTTACTCGATCGGCCAAGCCAATCACCAACTTTACATCTGATTCTAATTCCTTGAGCGATTTTCCTAAAGTAAAGGCAAAAGGGAGGTAATTATTGGAGCAGAGGGTGAAATAAATAGAACTCAAAAAGCTAATTTTTTAATAAATGATCTTAACGAAACTTTTATCCTATTTGAAATTTTAATTAGATACAATTCAGCTGTTGAAGGAAGCAAATCCGTAAATTCTACCTTTATTTCCTCTGGAAATGAGTCACTTTTAGTTGAACTTATACCCCCCGAAGCGAAAACAGCAATAATCTGATCAACATATGTAAACTTCGTAAGTCTTCTACATCTTAAATTTAAGTGCCAATCGGCTGAAACAGGATATCTAAGATCAAAAAACAAATCATTTTTAGCGAGGAATTCTCTCTTGTAAAATATAGCTTGGTGACATATAGATTTTTTCAACATTCGATTTTTAGAAAAATACCCAGCGTAAATTTCCCCATCTCTTGCCCATCCTGTATCACCAAGTATTTTAACATTTCCATAAACGACTGGTAAGGCTGTAGCCTGGATTTCCTTGAAAACTATTTCTAAGACAAACTCATCATAAAGGATATCATCACTGCCCAAAAAATATATCCATTCACCTTTAGCCAATCTGATTCCTTTGTTCATTGCATCATAAGTACCTAAGTCAGGGCCATCGAAAACAAAAATCCTTGATTGGTTGAATTGGTTTGGAACTAAAAGAGTGCCATCCGTAGATCCACCATCAAGAATCAGGATTTCATAGTCTTCAAATTTCTGGGCAATGATGCTTTCTAAAGTCTGCTTTAGAGTTTTCTCAGAGTTGAAAGTTGGAATTACTATGGAAAAAAAAGGGGACTTCAATGAATCTTACAAATGGTCTGTAATACTTCGATTTCCTAAAATACCTTCATACAACTGAAAGTGTTTCTTCCCAATTATTTCCGGGGAGTAATTTTCTTCAATCCTCATCCTAGCTCGCTTGGACAACTCTATATAACGGGTAGAATCCTCTAATATCCAATCAATTCCCTTAGCCAAATCTGAGGGATCAAAGGGAGTGGCAAGCCAGCCATTTTCTTGATGAACCAACAGATCCGATAACCCTCCAATATCAAACGCAACTACCGGTGTTCCGCAAGCCAAAGCCTCTTGGGCTGTTAATCCAAAAGCTTCTTGTCTGGAAGGAGTCACTAAAACGTCTGCCGCGGAATACGCAAGAGCCAATAACCTGTCATCCTTTATAGGACCCAAGTAGTGAATCGGAAAAGAGTATAATTCAAAATCCATTGGAAAAGTCTTCCCGAAAATCACCAATTCAATATCGTACAGATTAGTATTATTCAGGTTTCCAATGGCCTCCAATAGTAAATCTCCACCTTTGCGGGGATGCAGCACACTTCCATCAGCCCCCATCAAAACAAGCTTTTTATTAGGTGGAAGATTCAAGGCTGTCCTGGCTATCTCTTTCGATTGGGGTTTCCATCGGAACTGGGAGTCTATCGGAAGCGGGATCACTTCCCTTGAAGAATTGCCAAAAAGATAACTGGAGTGAACACATTGATCCATCCATTTACTTGTGGAAACAATATGAAAGCTTTGCCCAGCCCAAGCCTTTCTTTTTGCCTCCCAAGTAACACGACTAAGGTCTCTTCCCTTTTCTCCCTTTGGTCTATTAGAAAGGGAATACCCAACTTTAAACCTTGCCTCTGGTTCATCCAATGCATAATGTTCGCTACCACAAAAGGGCCACATATCGTGCATAGTCCATACAATAGGCTTTTTAATTTTCCCTATGTCTGCTATACTAAGCATATCACTCACCCAATGAAGATGAATAATATCTGCATCACTGTTGTTTAATTCATCTACCAACCCAACGCCATAGCTACCAAAGGTATGAAGCTCATTAATCGCACTACTCCACTTATCCTTAAGTTTAAATAGCCAACGACGATAAAAATGAGACTCTAATTGTTTTACAAAAGATTTTGGAAACCAATCACTTACATCCTGATCGATAGATTCCTTTTTAATTACTCGCATGAAACTGGAACCACCGGCTTCTTTCACAGCTTGGTGTATCCTGTAAGCTGCTCTGCCAGCACCACCTCCGGAATCAGAAGAGGAAACATGTAAAACCTTCATGCCTGAAAAATAACCGGAATGTATGGAATGAAAAGTATCCTAACTTTAAAATTCTGATTCATCGAAATACTTCACACCCAAATATTTTCTCTTCAATCGTTGCAGAAAAGTAAGTCTTTTTAAAGCTTGTCTGTAGAAATAATTTCTGGCGGGTTTGATTATCCCCGTAGGATGACCATTTTCAATTAAGGCATTAGAATATTCCACCAGGTAAGGAAGCAATGACTTGTCTTGTTTGTACAAATCATAAGTATGGCTAAAATGAACAAAAACAATAGGATAAATTCCATTTATCAAAACTTCACCGCTATCAGAAACAACCCTCTTACATTCTTCTTTATTCCAAATTGCCACGTTACAACCACGATGAGTTAAAATTCTAGCATCCGGATTGCGTATTGGAAATAACTCTAAGTAAGATTGGTCAGCATACAAGGGTTCATCCACAATTCTTTTTGCAGAATAAAGACACATATTTGCCCACCAACGAAGCGTATCAACTCCTTTGATTGTCGCACCCAAAAATCCAGCATTAAAAATACCATCAGTGAAATTGGCTAGAAATTCCTTTTCATCAGTCAAAGGATCCATCTGCTTCCAATGAGGACTTAGCAAAAAGGACCTGTCTTCAAGTTCTTTTGTCAAAAAGGAAAAGTCGGAAAAGAAATATAAATCCGGATCAACAAAAAAGACCTGGTCAAACCCTTCCTTTTCTAGCAAATGAACCATAAGAAGTGATTTTAAAGACCACCTCAGACCATCCAATTCATTATGATACTTTAAAAGAATTTTATTTGCCAATTCCTTTTCAGAAAGTTGATGGGGAAATAGAACCTTGAATTTTTCATCCCCAATTTGTTGATAATCATTTACAACTAGAACTGTAAATTCATTATCCTCCCCAAATCTTTTAATTGACTGAAAAAGAGCTCTTGCAAATGGCAAAAAATCAGAAGAAATAACAGTACAAAATCCCTTAGTCATTTACATAATAAACAATTCCAATACAACTGAAAACACCAACAATAAATTTTAACATAAAAGCCTAATCATTTTTGCACAAAACCATATAGACCTGAATAAAAATCTCCATTTTTAAAATCAAATATCTCTCTATCTCTTTTCATTAAAAACTTAATAGCAATTTTTAAAAATTTACCTAAAAACCAAATCCTCCTATTTTCCGGTATCTTTTCAAACCAAAAGGATAAAATTAAAGCAACTGAAATATGAATTCCTCCTAATGCTCTGACATCCCATTTAGAAAATCCCGATTTTTGAAAATACTCATACAATGCGTGGGGAGTAAATCTATGGTAATCATATGGAATCGCATGAAGTGGCCAAACTGTAGGAACAGTAAAGAATAATACACCTCCATTTTTTAAAACTCTATTTATTTCGCTCAATATATGAAAGGTATCAAAATAATGTTCCAAAAATTCAGTAGCTATGACAAAATCACATGAAGAATCCTCGAGAGGGATATGTTTACCATCCCAATAAAGGTCTGGCTTAATGAAATTTTGGTAAGCAGTAGGCTCTTGCAAATCTATCCCAATGTATTCATCAATTTCAGGTGTATATAAATACTCCTTGTAAGGCATTATCCCACAACCTAGATCTAGGACTTTTCCTTTCAATTTGGGTTTTGACTGATTGACTGCTTTCAACAAGGTTTTCCTTATTATATATAGTGAAGGTGGAACTTTATTGATATCAACATCGATAAACCAATCTTTAATATATTCTTTTATATTTTCCATTATTCTTTTTTAAAAAAAATCCGATCTAAATATAATTTAATTAAAATCAGATAATGATATTTCACAGTTTTCAATATACAATCCCACATTACTTCGAAATCCCCATTCATTTATCAAATCGCCCATTAATACTTCAAAGGGTGAATAAAAAGAAATACTTTCAAAAACAATTTTGCCTCTTGGATCCGATAAATGAAACTTGAAGAAATATTCTCCTTTATACAATCTTAAACTTGGAATAGTTATCTCAATCAAAAATTTTCCAGTTTTATTTAAAAGAGGATTAAGAAAATCAGCACTACTAAACCAGTTATAAACTACAGCTGATTCCTCAAATTGATCGAAAATTTGAAAAGAAATTTCCAATGAATTTAAAACTACTGGTAAATTTAGAATTAATTTGATCTTTATTGGCATGCCAAAAATTTGGATTCCATTTCCGATTGAAGTAGAAACCTCAATATTTTCAAAACTTGGTTTATCAGAATGAAACGTAAACAAGTAATCATCTGAAATAAGTTTTGATTCTTGTAAATAAGTAGAAATAACCAAATCTGTATCTTCAAGCATTTCTATTTTACCATTTTTTAGAAATAGACTCTTTGGAGCAATTTGTTTTACTGCATCCATATTATGACTTACAAATAAAACTGTTCTTCCTTGACCCTTACTAACCTCATCCATTTTACCCAAGCACTTCCTCTGGAACTCGGCATCACCTACGGCCAAAACTTCATCAATAATCAAAATTTCTGGATCCAAATGAGCAGCTACAGAAAAACCTAAGCGGACTTTCATCCCAGAAGAATAAAACTTGACAGGGGTATCGATAAACTTCTCCACTCCGGAGAAATCGATGATTTCATCAAGCTTGGAATTAATCTCTTTTCGGGTCATTCCAAGAATGGTCCCGTTCATGTAGATATTTTCTCTGCCGCTGAGTTCGGGATGAAAGCCTGTGCCCACTTCCAAAAGAGAAGCTACCCGGCCATGGATTTCTATTTTCCCTGAGGTAGGTTCTGTGATTTGGGATAGGATTTTTAGCAAGGTAGATTTACCAGCCCCGTTTTTCCCGATAATCCCCAGGACTTCCCCTTCTTTGACTTCAAAGGAAATATCCTTTAACGCCCAAAAAACAGATTCATCTTCTACTCCAAACCGATTAAGTGCTCGTAGTTGCTTGAGATTTTTCCAAGGAGACTGAATAGCCTGTGCTATCTGACCTAGCAAGGTATCAGATTGTTTTTCTTTAAGGCCCAAACGATAACGCTTTGAGATGTTTTGGACTTTTATTACCGAATTACTCACTTGTCAATTCCTTTATCACTTCTAAGTAACCGAATCCAAATTCCGCCTCAGGTTCTAAAATATTTCCCTCCGCCCATTCATTCCACGACTTAATAAAAACGAATTGCTTTTCTGGGCTATTATTTCTTTTACTCTGCTGAATACACGCTTCCAAGTGCTTTTCAAACTCTTTAGGGGAACATCCTGTATAAATTGTTCCTTCCGTACCTACCCGAGGGCTATTATCCCAATTTGGAATAGCCAATGGATAAAAATCAAATGGATATTCAGTTCGAAAATCTTCCAAACAATGCCTAACAATTTGGTAAGGTATGCGCTTGGGCCATTTCATCAACTTTCGTATCAAGGGATTACTTAATATATACCTCTGGAAAAAGCCATCTAAGGTTTTCTGATGGTACTGATTTATCCTTTTAAGATTATTATTAACTACTCCCTGAATTCCGTAGTTACTTGGAATAAATTCATCAGAATGTTTAACCCCCATCCAATAAATTCCTTTTAATCCTGAACTCACCGCAAGCTGATTAAAAGTCTGGATATACGCCTCTAGATCTGGAATAGATTCCGGTACATAGATTTGATATACAGGCATTTCGCTAATTTTTATGCAACGAGAATCCAAAAAAAAGGGAAGTAGAAACTCAAAGTGTTTTTTATAGTCTTCTTCTCCCAAATACATTTGTTCCTGAAGCATTTGATTTTTAGAGGTACCATGCCAAGTACCCCTCCAAGATTCATTGGCCCAACAGATGCAAAATTGGATATCAATAGTTGAATCATTCAAAAAATTAAGAATCGGCTTTTCCAGAAGAGTCTTTCCATTTCCAAACCAGTAATGGTAAAAGACAAAACCATCAATCCCATGTTCTTTAGCAAGCTTTGCTTGCCTTCTCATTGTCACTGTAGTATCTAAATAATAATACCCCAATTCTCCAGGAATCAAAGGCTGCCTATGCCCTCTAAACAAAGACTTGGCTTTCTTTACATTTGTCCATTCGGTAAAACCTTCTCCCCACCATGCATCATTTTCTGAGATATAGTGAAATTGAGGCAAATAATATGCAAAAATCATTTAAACCTATCAGTAATTGACTTGTTAACTTTGAAAATTAAGTAATAAAAAAAATTAAAATCGTTAAACTCTTTTTTTTTATAATTTCTTCTTAATGTACCTAAGTAGCCATTTATATATAATAGATATTTGAAACTTAATAAATTAGAATCTTTCAGATATTCAAAAATTTCTTTCCTAAGCTTAACTTGATTTTCAAATTTAATATTAATTAAATGATTAGATCTAGAAATTGAATTTGGCACCTCATAAACAATAGTATTAAAATTAGAATCGAATACAATATTCGGATTTTGTTTTGAAATACGAAACATAAGATCATACTCTTGTGTATTTATTAGTGACTCATTCCATCCTCCACTATTTAATATAGCTTTTTTAGACCATAAATTTGAACATGTGTTACCAAGTCTAGCCAAAATCAGATCACCCCAAAGGTCAGATGAATGAAAAACATTAAGAGTTCTTTTATTATTAATCCAAATCGAATTAGAAACAACCAAAGAAACGTTATCTCCTAGTAGAGAAAGTTGTTTTGAGATTTTCTCTAATAACAGTTCATCATCTGCATCCAAAAACTGAATCCAATTATTCGAACAATACTTTAAACCAAGATTTCTAGATGCAGAAGCTCCAAGATTTTGGCGATTTGTATGAGTTAAAAGTTTTACCAAACTGTACTCCAACTCTAACTTTGTTGCTAATTCATAAGAACCATCTGTTGAACCATCATCTACAATAAAAATTTCGTTAATCTCTGGTTGGAGTAAAAGAGAATTAATGGCTCTTTCGAGCGTATTAACTGAATTATAAACAGGAACTACTGCCGAAACTTTCACTAAGGAAGTCTATAGATATTTGTTTGACTAAAAGACAAATCAAAATTAGTTACTGTAAAATCTGAAAGCACGAGAAAATCTTTCAATTTTATTAATTCATCACCATATTCTTCTCTATCAGCATTATCAAATAAAAGATAACCTCCTGGTCTTATTTTTGTCAAAGCCAATTTCAAACACTCTACTCTTGCCCTTCCATCAATAACCACCAAATCAAAGAATCCATCTTTAAATTTACAAATTCCATTACAATACAAATAATAATCACATTCGAGATAAGCAGGATCTTTACTTGAAAAAATTCCATTGGAATTAGTCCTTCTAACAGGTTCCAAAAGTCTTAAATTATTATAAAAAGGAACTCTATCTTCTAATTTATTGCTCATTTTATTGAACCATTCCCTGTTATGTTCTACAGTATGTAATTCACAATTCTTATTTAAAAAGTAAAAAGTTGATGCACCTGAACCGTATTCAAATACTCTAAATTCTTTCTTTACCTTCTTTTCAAGAAACTTTACTGCAGGAACGGTCATCCATGGAGACGATAATTCAAATCTATCTCTCTTCACTCTATTTTGAATAATGTAAGTAGAAAGATAAGTGAATGGTATTAAAACCGATTTTCCTTTTCTTTTAGCAATTTTTAGTTCTTTAAAAAATTGATGCAATATTGAAACCAAACTTCTTTTTCTCATTTAAAATCATTTAAAGAAATTTATAAATAAAAACATATCTGAATTTATTTTACCGATAACTCTACCATAAGTCAGCACAAGTCCTTTTTGTTAAGGTGGGCAACGTAATAGAAGTGAAAGTTATCTTAGTTTTTGGGATTGTTGGAGTGGTCGAAAAAGGGAATATTTCGTTCCTGAGAACCTTGGTTGAATCAATCCAAGATTTGGTTTTGGTTAGTAAATATGCTGGTGAATTTAAAGTAGTAAGCCCTCATCAATAGAGCCTGCTTGCTATATCCCCCTTAGCTACTTTATAACAAAGCATTTTAAATGCTTAATATTCTTCTGAAAAACAAACCAATAGGCCAAGAAGACCAATGGTAAGAAAATCAGAAATTCGAAGGAGTTAAAAAGCAAAGATTTTGGTAGTAAGTGTCCTGTAATTAGGGTTGAGCAAGTAATGATCAGTAAGCCCTTGAGTTTGATAATTGATCATTGGTTGTTGGGAATTCCTCACCCTATCCTAGCTTTCAGGTAGTTGCGGGAATGGATAAAATTATAGCGCATCAACTCCCAGAATCCGGAGAGGTTGGGGCTTTGGAGTACGGCCTGATTGATGATCCTAAACTTATGTTTGTGAAAGGCATGGTCTTGGCCATTATCTGACAGTCCTCCACCCAAAAACCTGGAAATGGTCAAGGGTACATATTGAATCCGGTGTCCCATGGCGCCGAAGAGGGTCAAATTGAACACATAATCCGCCGTGATCGGGTAGCGAAGGTTAAACAGACCGAGTTGGCGGAAGACACGGGCATGATAGAAAATGGCCTGATGACAAATATTTTTCTCCGTCATCTTCAGGAAATCGAAGGGGCCGTCATAGATTTTCTGAGATTGAACCAAGTACACGTCTCCATACATCATGCAGGGGGTATCCGAGTCGAGTGGCAGCTGATTTACACTTTCCAAAAGCAATTCGTCGCCTGCGCCGAGAAAGATCAGCCATTTCCCTTTGGCCTTTTGGATTCCTTTGTTCATCGCATCATAGATCCCCCGATCAGCCTCCGAGTGAAAGTGAATGGGATGGGAAGGGAATCGATGGAGGGTAGCTAAGGGGTTATCAGAAGAAAGGTTGTCCATGATCAGGACTTCCAGGCTATACCTGCGGGGGGAGTCAAAGATGCTGGCGAGTGTTTTTTCCAGCAGTGGGCCTGAGTTATAATTGGGAAGGATAACCGAGAGGTGCAACTTTTGGATTCGGGGTTGTCGGGCTATCGGTGTACGTCATCGCGAGGAGCAGCATTGGCCTCTGGAAGTTACGGATGTGCGCTGCGCCGAAGCGATCTTTGGAGTGGTCAGTATTCAGTGATCAGTCGCAGTGGGCAGTGTTCAGTAAGTGGACGTCATCGAGAGGAGCAGCATGAGCTATTGGGCATTACGGATGTGGGCTGCGCCGAAGCGATCTGAAGGGTTGTCCGGTTGCCTGTGCTGAGCACTCGTATTGAGCACTCGTATTGAGCACTCGTATTGAGCTTGTCGAAATATGTCGAAATATGTCGAAGCATCGAAGTTGTCAAAGCAAGTCGTTACTCTGCTGAGGATGTTAAGTTGATCATTGGTCATTGATCATTGGTCATCGCCTACAGCTTCGCCACTTCGATCCCAATTTGGACCTAGCAGACTGAGTAATAAATTTACTCAGTCGATTTATAATTGCAACACTCCTTCGGTGAAATGGGAAAATAACGAAAGACCATCTCCCTGCTCTGCTTAGGACATTTTGGGTTTGATCTGTCCGGGCACCCCTACCACGGTGACATCCTCGGGCACGTCCCGGATAATGACCGCCCCTGCACCGATGATGGCATTTTTTCCAATTTTCACCCCGGGAAGGACGGTAGCCTGAGCTCCGATAAAGCATCCTTCTCCCAGTTGACAAGCACCCAACAGGACGGCTCCGGGGTTGATGACGGAAAAATCTCCGATGCTGACCTCATGGTGAATTTGCGCACCTACATTGACCAAAACTCCCAAACCCAGCTGGACTTCCGCTCCGACAAATGCAGCGCTGAGGATATCTGCTTTTTCTGTACGGGCCGAAGGGCTGATCACCGCTTGAGGACCTCTGAGTGCTTGATGTGAACCTCCCAGTTGGGTAAATTCTTGGTAGAGCTTTTTTCGGAAAACAGGCAATCCCACGCCCAGGACAAACTCTTTGTGCTGAGATAGCCATTCCTTCACCTGGATTAAATCGGAGAATGTAGGTATAGCAGCAGGCCAAAGCGGGGTGATTTTCTCCCCATAAACAGCAATCGAGGACAGATTACATGGCCTGAGGACATCTAGAACTTCGAGGGCATGCCCTCCGGCACCGGCGATGATCATGGGAGAATGTGGGTTAGGAAATTCGCAGTTCGAGGTTTGAGATTCGGGGTTCGAAGTTCAGGGTGCAGCAATCAACTTACTCATTTCTCCAAGTTCAAAGAACAACGGTAATCGAAGGAGGCAATCTGAGAATTTATCCGAATTGGGTAATTGGCGTTGGTATTGATCCGGAAAGAGGCCTTGAGCAACTTGGGATCGGTGAAGGCTTTGGTAATGAAACACTGATAAAATCCGGTGATCTTTGAGCATCTGGGCAAATGCTGTACGGGCTTCAAGACTTTCAAACAGCACATAAAAGAGATGAGCGTTGGCCATTTTATCCTTTGACATCACTGAAAATGAGAGCCCCTCTCCTGCCTTTTGCAAAAGAGTCAGGTAGTTTAGATCAAGAAGTTGGGGTAATTCCTGGTGGGTCAAAAAGCTATGGTAGTCATTCCAAATCTGGATTCGTCGATGTTGGATGGAATTGAGATTTTCGAGTTGTGCCCAAAGAAATGCCGCTGTCACTTCCGAAGGCAAGAAGCTGCTTCCGACATCGACCCATCCGTATTTATCGATTTCTCCTCGGAAAAAGGCCGCTCGGTTGGTGCCTTTTTCCCAAATGATCTCAGCGCGTTTGACAAAATCCGGATGATTGATGGCCAGCATCCCTCCTTCTCCGCACTGGATATTTTTGGTTTCATGAAAGCTGAAGCATCCCAAATGTCCGATTCCACCCAAGGCTTTGCCTTGGTAAGTACTAGCTATGGCTTGGGCGGCATCTTCGACGACAAAGATTCCATGTCGATTAGCGATGGCCATGATTTCATCCATATCACAAGCCAAACCTCCGTAATGGACCACTACGATGGCCTTGGTTTTGGACGTGATCAAACGTTCCAAGTGGGTGACATCCAGATTGGGATGATCGGCCTGACTGTCTACAAAGACGATCTTGGCTCCTCGTAGCACAAAGGCATTGGCAGAGGAAACAAAGGTAAAACTGGGTAGAATGACCTCATCGCCCGGCTGGAGATCCAAAAGAATGGCCGCCATCTCGAGTGCATCTGTACAGGAAGTGGTGAGCAGGCACTTTTGAAATCCATAGCGTTGCTCAAAAAACTCCTGGCATCGCCGGGTAAATTCACCGTTACCGGAAATTTTGCCCATGTCTACCGCTTCCCGGATGTAGTCGAGTTCGCGCCCGGTGAGATAAGGTTTGTTGAAAGGAATGAGCAAGGGTGGTGGGGGTTCTAGGTTGGAGGTTCGGAGTTCGGGGTTGTAGAGTTGTCAGCTTCGCGTTGCTTGTGTTGAGCGGAGTCGAAGCATTGAGGTTGCCTGTGCTGAGCGTAGTCGAAGCATCGGGTTGTCCAGTTGTCAACCTCTAATTTAGAAGTCAGCTTTTACAAGTAACCGGACAACCATCCCTTCAGGAGGCAGGCAGCCGTAGGCAGATCGTTCGACTAGCTGCTCACCATTCGGACAATCATCCCCAATAGTGATAGATAAATTGCCTTTGGACAACTTGGTAACCCATGCTGTGGTAAAGCGCAGAGGCTGGGAGATTGGCTGTTTGAGTTCCGATGGTCATGGATTGAGCACCTTTTTGAATGGCGAAATTTTCGGCAGCCTGGATCAATCTCTTTCCCCATCCCTTGCCTCTATGGTCTTTTCGGACTGCAATCAGACCGATTTGAGCCTCATTTTCTAACACTTCACAGGTGACAAAACCCGCTAGTTCTTCAGCAATCAAGACTTCTTGTTGAGCCAGCGCCTTTTCTATCCAAAGCCGGTACAGCTTTTCAAACTCCCGATTGATAAACCTGGGATCGGTATGAAAGCGGGAAAATCCTCCACTTTCCAGCGCAAGAGTTAGCAGATTTTCCGACAGTTCCCCGGAGTACGGATAGATTTCTGTGGTATTGGGATTTTGCCCTTTTAGATTTTTGAAAAAAGTCAAACGGAGATCGACGGACTGGATTTGAGTGGATTTAAAATCAAGCGGTACTTCAGAAAAGAGGTATACCAATCTGTATGATTTGGCTGCTTCCAAAAACTCCAATTCAGACCAGTCTTCATCAGCCAAGCACTTTCCCACGGAGTATCCGAAGAGGGAGGAATCAAAAGAGAGAGGGGTGATCAAGGGTTGGATAGGTTGTTTGGTTGCCTGTATTGAGCTTGTCGAAATATCGGGGTTGCCTGTGCTGAGCGTAGTCGAAGCATCCAGTTGCCTGTACTGAGCTTGTCGAAGTATCGTGTTGTCCGGGTTGTCCGGGTTGTCTAGTTGTCAATGTTGTCAGGTTGCCTGTGCTTAGCGTAGTCGAAGCATCAATGTTTTAGAGGTTATCAACCTTATAGTAGGAAGTCAACTTGTTTAGGTAACCAGACAACCATCCCTTCGGGAGGCAGGCAGCTTTAGCGGACAACGGATTGACCGAACTATGCTCCAACACTTTTTTCCACGATGTAAATGGGACGTTTTTTTACTCCCTCGAAGGTCTTTCCCACATATAGGCCTACCATCCCCAAGGTAACTAACAAAAACCCGGTAAGCATCCACAGGGAAATGATCAAACTGGCATAACCAGCGACAATGATCTGTCCTTGTACGTATCGGACCAAGGTGAATATGGCGAATAGGAATCCAGTCATTGCTACCAATAAGCCGAGCTTGACAGTAAGACGGATGGGTTTATCGCTGTAAGCGAGCATGATGTCTAAGGCCAGATTGAACAAGCGTTTGAAATTATAACTGCTCCCTCTATCCTCATTGGCTGCGTGTATCACATCGATGGCAGTCTGCCGGAATCCAACCCATCGCACCATAGTGGGAAAGTAGCGAATGCTTTCCCTCATTTCAGTTATTTGTCGAATGACTCTTTGATGGTAAATTCCAAAATTGGCGATCGTCTCATCCTGCTGAGAACCTGTCAGCCAGGCGAGGGTTCGGTAGAAGAGTTTGGAAGAAAGTTTCTTAAGAAACCCATCTTGTCTATTAGCCCGTCGTGCTAAAACCACATCAAATCCCTCCTGAGCTTTTTGCAACAAAGGGGGAATCTCTTCCGGTCGATCCTGTAGATCACAATCCATCACTACCACCCATTCTCCTTTTGCCTGATCGAGCCCCGCAGTAATGGCGTAATGTTGTCCGAAATTGCGTGATAGCTTGAGTCCGATTATCTCAGGATGCAACTCTGAGAGACGCTCGATTTCCGACCATGAATTGTCTGGACTGGCATCTTCCACTAGGATAATTTCAAAATCCATGGAGATCGGACTCACGGCAGCCTTTATCCTTTGGACAAGTTCGGGGAGCTGCTTCTCAGCCTTATATACTGGAGATACGATTGAGAGAAGAGGCATTTGGAAGAGAAGGTTGGGTTATTGGGTTGTCCGTTTGTTTAGTTGTCTGGTTGTCGAGGTTATCCAGTTGTAGGGTTGCCTGTGCTGAGCGTAGTCGAAGCATCAAGGTTGAAGTAGGAAGTCAACTTGTTCAGGTAACCAGACAACCATCCCTTCGGGAGGCAGGCAGCTTCAGCGGACAACAGCCGAAGGCGGATGGTTCGACAAGCTCACCATCCTGACAACAGCCGTAGGCAGACAACATGATAACAGCTTCAGCGGACAACAGCCGTAGGCGGATAACCTGACAACACCTTAAGCTACATCAGCGAAGATCCGCTCCATTCTTCGGAAATACATCATGCCGAAAACAAAGCAAATCAAGGCGACTATGCTACCCGGCCAGATCCATTCCCAAGGCATGGGCCGATCCAAAAATGCGGCTCGAAATCCTTCAATCACACCGACCATGGGATTGAGAATGTAGAAATGGAGGTATTTTTCGGGTACAGCCGAAGTGCTATAAACCACGGGAGCAGCATAGAGCAAAAGTTGAACTACAAAAGTTAACGCGTGCTTCACATCCCGATACTTCACTGCCAAGGCTGATAGAAACATCCCGATTCCCAAGGAGCACATCAACAATTGGACGGTAAGCAGGGGTAAGACCAATATCCCCCAACCTGGCATTTGCTTGAAATAAATCAGCATCCCGATGACCACCACAAAGGCTATGGTAAAGTCCAAAAGCTTGGAAAGAATAGCTGAAAGTGGGAGTACCATTCTGGGGAAATACACCTTGGTGATCATGTTGGCATTTTGAATCAGGGAGTTAGCCGACTCGGTAAGCGTGCCAGAAAAGTAATTCCATGGCCATAATGCCAGATAGGAAAACAACACATAAGGCATTCCATCGGAATCTACTTTTGCCAAACCTCCAAAAACCAGGGTAAATACCAGCGTGGTAAACAAAGGCTGAATTATTGCCCAAGCTACTCCCAAGACAGATTGGGCATACCTGGCTTTGATCCCCCTGAGCGTAAGGAAATAGAGTAAATCCTTGTATCTCCATAGCTCTTTGAAATCGACCATTTTCCAGCCGGAAGAAGGCTCGATTACTTTGACAAGTTTGGGGTTGGGTAAGGTTTGACTCATTTCGCTACTTAGAGATTACTAAAACCAGAGAACAGAAAATTGATTACGGTTACATTAATCCCCATGGATCACTTCCAGTTTTTTGGATTTGATAGATTTCAATATTTCAAGAACCGATCGATGGCTGTTTTCTTTTTTCCAAAGCTCTCCAAATGCAAGATCGAGATCATAATCACTGAATGGCTCGTATCCTGAGCTGGTATAATGGGTAAGTTCCCCGAAATATACTTTTTCACCAATGGAGTAAAAATCCACCCTGCAATAGGTAAAGGGCTTGGATAGCTTAGCAGCTATTTCCATCATTCGCAGATGATTTGGCAAAGGAGGTAAGGGCCAAAGTAGAGGTTTATTAATCATTTGAGCACCTTCAAAGTGGTTGAGATTTTCATCTACAAAGACTCTTTTTTGATCTTCAAACCTATCTGAAAGGATCATCAACATTTTTGGAATTCCATGAAAGCAGTAATACTTAATATCCGCAGGAATTTGTCCATGTTCGGTTCGGAGCACTTTTTCACAGACTATCCTCCTGGGAATATCTCTGTAGGCCCATTCATGCATGCCTTGGCCATAGCTGGTAGAAAGCCAATTTTCACAGGTCTCCTGGATGAGTTTGGGATCAGCCCCTGGCTGGACTAGCATATTTCCCCCTGAAAAGTGGTTGGCTTTCATGAAAAATTCATAGTCCCAATTTTGGTGAGGGATATCCCTTCCAGTTTTGCTTATAAAATAAATAGGGATCAGTATTTCCTCAGCTTCTTGATCACCCAGGACGCTTTTCACATAGTCTCTTACCTTTACTTTATCAGAAGTCAAGGTTAAAAGAGGATTTCGGTCTTTGACTTTTTTCCAATTGATCTTCGCATTGTGAGTCAATGGATTTTGCAAATCCAAAGGATACCCATTGCAGTGTTCAAACATTTTCCTGAGTTTGGGATACCCCAAAACTGCTTGTCTAAACTCAAAGGCCCTATTGCGCCAACGTTGAATTGCTGCCGAGCTGAAAATCAACATAGAAAGTGAGTAATTATACTTTAAAAGCTTTTACAAAAAGGAGATTCAAGCTCTTGAAAACTCCATAAACAGCATCCTGAAAAACTGTAAAGAATATTTAGGCCTTAAATATTTGGTAGCCACCAACCCATACTTCAGGGCAAGCCGAATACGGGTAGATTTCGATATAGGATGGTTAAAATTCTTTTCGGGAAGGTTCAAAACTTCTTGAAATAGGACCAATTCGGAATCCACTACTTTACTTTTTTCCTGAAAATGGGAAGTAATGGAATTGCTGTGAAAAAAGTACTTAAAGGAGGGCTCTTCCAAAATCCCCCAATTGGTATAATTCAGAACGACTCGAAGGTAAAGCTCCCATTCCTGATGACGCTTTAATCTGAGATTAAACAAACCTGATTCCTTGAGAATATTTCTCCTCAACAAGGGGCCTCCAGTTAGAAAAATCAGCTTAAATTTTAAGTAATCATCAATTGGGTTTTCGCTCGTCAAATTTTGAGCAAACTTTCTGTTGCCCACAAAATCATCATCAAAATTCAAATCAGCCTTCGCTATGACAAATGGCATTTTGGGGTGACTTTGAAGATAGTCCACTTTTCGCTTCAAAAACCACGGGTACATAATATCATCACTGTCAAACCATTGGATAAACTCTCCTTTGCAGAGGGAAAATGCATGATTTCTGCAAAAATTAGCTCCCTTTGGAATTCCGGCCGGTCTCAAGACAACCCTAAAACGACTGTCTTTCTCTTCGTATCTTTTTAGAATCTCCAAGGATTCATCCGTAGAATGATCATCTACGATAATACACTCCCACAAGGGATATTCCTGGGTAATAATGGAATCAAGGGTGGCAGCGATAAACTCTGCCTTATTAAAATTGGGTATTAAAATAGAAACAAGCCCTGGTTCGAAATACAATGTTTTAAAATTTAATTTTTAATTATATAACTTGAAGGGATTTAAATAATTTGAATTCGGTATAAACAAACGCATCCTAATTATCAAACCTTTACCGTCCTCAGAAATTGGGGCTTGGTGTTGAAAAAGAAGATAATTGTCGAAAAATAGAATTCTACCGAATGAAATTTTTCTTGGCTCATTTGGTAAACAAGCCTGTTTAGACCCGCCGTCCATAACCGGCAGATTCAAAATTTGCCAAGCTAACCGCATGACCTTTTGCAAATAAAATTCAAAGCATATTCCAGAATAGCTCATCTCCCAATTGCTTCTAAACTCCACCTCGACACGAATTCATCAGCAGGAATATAGTACAATTTTTTATTAGAATCATTTTCATTTTTTATAGAAAAAATTTCCCAGTTAGACTTTTCCTAAAGATGGATTACCTTCATTCAAGGACTTCCCAAAAATTGAACTCCTCAACAGGCAATTCCAAGACATTCCTATCGGGATAGATCATTTCCTTCATGAAGCTTAAATCCTGATCAGAAACCCATGGTTACAGCTCTTCATTTGCCTCTTTCATACATTTGGTAAAGTACTGTTAGAAAAGGAATTCGAGTACCGAAAGCTAGATTTTGCTCACCTTTTTGCGGCATCTATAAACAGCCACCGCTTCAAACCTTTCCACTGTTCTTAATGCAGTAAATTGATGTGGATAGGTCATTAATTGCCGTAAATCATGATTCCAACAATATCCTGAGGATCGGTATCCAAAATAGTTACCTGAACCTTTCTATTGACCTTTTCAAACGTTTTGCTTTTAATAAATTCCAGGTATTGAGTATCCAGGTTCTTCCCAATGACAACCATCTCCACTATGCCCGAATCTATCCCCATGGCATAATCTCCGACAATGTAAGCCCTTTCTACCTCACCCATCCGACGAACTATCCGCTCCATCAGGTCATCCAAACCTAAAAATTTGGAAACCATGTTTTTGATTTCCGTGAAAAAAGGATGCATGTGATTTGCCCGATAGACTTTGGTTTTGCCTTCATCCTCTGCCAACAGCAAACCTGCCTCCGCCAAACGGTTGAGCTCCACCCGCACCGAATTGGTGGATTCTTCAAATTCTTTGGCCAAGGAGCGCAGGTATCCTGAATTATTGTGTGCGAAAAACTTCAAAAGGAGCTTTACACGGGTTTTGGAAGTGACTAGAGAGTCGAGCAAAGGTTAGATTTGGGAGATTAAGAGATTGGAGATAAGGAGAATTGATACAGAAAAAGTCTCTTCACCTAATATGGCTGAATTGAAAACGGGGTCAAGTCTAAAGAGAGAATGCTTTACTAATTCTCCACGCTTCGCCACTTCACTCCCAGATGGGGAGTTAGCGGATTGAGTAAAAAAATTACTCGGTAAACAAATTTAAAGGCTTTAAGGAGTTTTGCAAGAGTAAAAAGGTACAAGACAAAAGGTTGTTTGCTACCTTTTCTTGTATTGAAGAAAAATGAAATTAGCTGTCTGGACTGAATCTGTTTGAACAAAAGAACCAAAAGCATGATCCATGTAATCAGGAAATACAATTTCTGTATTTGTAGTAGGAGTAATCAGTGCATACTCTTGAATATTTGCAAAACTGGAAAGATTCAACCTTTTCAGGGCTTTTTTCTGAAACTCACTCCTTGAAATCCAGCCCGTGGATAGGAAAGGGACAGGATTCAAAGATGAAAATCTAAATCCCAAATTATGTTCATGGTATCCTTCAATAAGGACAGGTACGGATGGATTCAATCGGCTTTGCAGACTTACCAGTTCACTATCCATAACTTTTCTTCCTCTCCCCTCTTTCAAAAAGTTAGACAAATGAATACCGAATGTTATCATAAAGAATAAAAACAATCCAATGCTGGCATTCCTATGGATGTCAATCTGGCCAAGCTTGAATAACGGAACCAGAAAACAGAGAAAGAAAAGAAAGATTACTCGACCCTGAATCAAAAAGAAGTGGTTGAAAATCAATAAAAACAATAACCAAAAGCTTCCAAATAGAATTAGTGAATGTTTTTTTCTGATCAGTAAAAAATAAAAAAACAGAATACCAAGAATCAAAGCGGATTTATAGGCTTCCACTTTTTGAAATCTCCATAATCTCTTAAGCGAATTAAGCGCGTAATCAAAAGTAAAAAAGCTCAAATCCAGGCTTTTTTTCTTTTCCTGCAAATCAGTTTCAGAAATCCCCGAGTCTTCAAAATACCATCTGGAGAAAAAATAAAGTTCTGAAGATTCGGGAATCTTTTTTTCCAAAATCTCCTGGTAAAAAACAGGGTGATCAATTACTGCCGCTCGGATTCGGTTAAACTTTAAAAATTCTGCATATGGAGAATTTATTTCGTAGATCGATTTTGACCCAATGAGGGAAATAAATAAAAGAACTATCCTAATTATCGGTTTACTAATTCTTATTCTAAAACTAAAGGGAAAGGTGAATATGGAGCAGAAAATAAATCCCAAACCAATCAAAACTGTAGATTCCCAACGGATCATAATTCCCAAGGAGAGCAGAACAAATGCTAATCGCCATAGTAGTTTTGATTCTTTTCCAGTCAAAATCACCAAGGAAGAAAAAGCAGCAAAGCCTGCCACCAATGTAAACTGGGGGAAAATACTTAAATGAAGACTGATAAGCAGTATAAAAAATGCCAGGAGATTTCTGAATAATTCAGATGTGTGGATTTGAGAAACACTTTTGATAAGTAAAGCAAAGGAAAAATAAATGGTAAGAAACCATAGGCTCTCGTACCAATAAATAGATGGTCCAGCAGTATAAAGTTTCGAAAACATCCAACTCAAAACCGGATGGATAAATACCGCAAAGGGTTCAGGGGTACCCGTATAAGCTCCAGATACGAGCCACATCATGATCACATCATCATTCACCTGAAATCTCCATGGTAGCCAAGTGATCATGGCTATAGAAATAGCCCCCCAGGTATTCCAAAAAAGAAGAAATTTAGTTTTACTCATCAATTCCATAGCAGGTAAATCAAATTTCCCTGGACAGAACCTAGAGGTTGGGATTGTGTATATATCCAACCTTCAGGCAATGATTGAATGGGACTGTATAAGATCACATTAGGTGGCGAGGGAGAAATAAGCTGCAATTGGTTTTTATCCCAGACATTTGATGAATAAGGAATTTGGTAACCTGCCAACCAAATTAATCCAGGGATTCTGTATGCGGTTTGAATTTGAGTAATCTCTCTGTTTATTGCAAAGTGCTGAATTCTCCCAACAACTTCAACAAGACTTTCCTCGACCTTAATCACTTCACCTCCTCGGTTAAAATCGACTTTGGCAGTCCAGAGCGGTTTTTCCTGGCCAAAAGGATGCCACCAAATTCCATTAAAAACCAATACCATAGCAAGGAATCCAACGAGATTCAATAATTGTTGGGAAGTGATCGGGTTTTTCAACAAAATCAATACCCCCCAAAAAACCCAATAATGGATTCCTATACGAAGCCAATATACATTACTCCCAAAATGAAGTAGGAAAGGCAGAAAAAACATCGTCATCTCTTCAAGAGAAAGGGACAAAATCTTGTTTGAGTCAACCCATGCGTAACCAAGAAAAACAGAGGTAGACAGCAAAAAAGCATGGTTCCATTCATCGGTAACATGGGTGAATCTGATCAACCAATAAAGTAAACCAAAGGAAAGCAACAGGGATAAAGCGACAAACAGATAGGATCTTTCCTTTGATTTGGCAATCAATCCTCCTATTAGCACACCAATAAGGGTGAAAATCAAACCTATTAGGGGAGTTTTTATCAATTGCGCGAGCCCATACCCAGGACGAGAAGCGGTAAACGGTATAGCCTCGGACAACCTTGCTAATGCACAGTCCTCAAGCCATATCCAAAAAATACCTTCCAAAATCAGGAATGGTATAATAAGCAGTATAGTTGACCGCAGGGAAAATTTCCCTTTTAAAATTAGAATTCCTATTGAAAAGAAGAGCAATCCAAGGGCAACTGTAATTTTAACATAGACCATGAATGCCAAAATCAATCCAAGTGATACAGATTTGAGAGAATGATCAGGATTATAAAAAATAGTATTGAGCCAAAAACACGCAAGGACTACCGTAAGTGAATTATAAGATAGTGTAGGTGGCAGAAATGCATACCCTGAAAACAATCCCAAAATCGAAAAGAGATAAATCTGAGACTTGCTCAAGGACGTATCAAAGCGACTTTTCAAAAACTCAGTCAAGGCATATCCTGCAAAAAAATATCCAACCAAACGAATCAGCCTCAAATCAATCAAAGAAAATGAGATGCCTGTGACCTGGAAAATCAGTTTAAAGAATAAGTCATAATTGATAATCCCTGATTGATTCTCTTGAGTTGGAACGGTCAATAAGACATAAAAACCTTCATCTGAGATATCAAATCCTTTATTTATTCCAATCCATATAAATAGAAGGCACATCAAAAGGGAAAACCAGGAAAACAAGTTAGCCATAACATGAAAATAAGAACTTGACTTCATACCTGTACTCTTTGACAAGAATTGCACTAGTCCTTAGGAAAAAAGCACTTCGAATAACCGGAATTCAATTCTGAAATACCCTCTCTTCAATCTTAGAAAAGGTAATTTACATCATGAAATAATTACATTATGTGGAAAACTACCAACCCTTAAAGTCAAAAAATACCCAATTGTGGGTATTTTTTTGAAGGCTCCGGCTGGTAATTTTGATCAGGGTGATTAAGCAACTTTTCTCATGATTTTTGCTCTCAAAACTTTGAAGGGATTTTTCTCATGACTTTTCTCCCCTTTTTAATTGAAACAAAAAGGAAGGCTTCGGCCTTCCTTTTTTGCTTTGACGTTGAGGACAAAATTAATAAAACCTTACTTCACAATCCGGATGGGTGGCCTTGAAAGAATCCACCGCACGAGTGGTTAGGTTGGTATTGAAACAGGAAAGTTTTTTCAAAGTCTTCAATCCTTCCAGCGGTTTCAAGGTTCTAAGATTGGTGCTTGCTACATCAAGTTCTTCCAAATTGACAAGTTTCTCCAACCCTTTTAAAACCTTAAGGTTGGTACCTGAAAGATTGAGTTTTTGCAAATTTTTAAGGTTACTAATAGGAAGCAAATCTTCAATACCTGTGTTTGAGAGATCAAGTTCAACCAAATCAATCAGTCCCGATACAGAAAGAAAGTCCACAGATGGGATTTGAGACAGCCTCAGGGAAGTCAGCTTAGTCATGCTGCTTACAGGAGCTATCGAGGCTATCGGAGCATCAAAAACAGAAAGTTTTCGAAGGTTGGTAAAGACAATCAGAGGGTTAAGATCCTGAACACCTATCCTTTCAAAATTCAATTCTGATCTTCCTGTCAGCTGATGCAACTGTTCTGTGTTGGGAGATTCAGGCAAATTAAACTGCCTTCTGAATAAATCCCTCCAACTGGTGGACATTTCATTCCACCAGGTTTGAAGCTCATCGGTCCTATAGATTACATTGATTTCAGGTCTTTGTATTAAAAATCCAGGTACCTCATCATGGGAAATTGCCGAACGATTTACGTTAAGGAAAGTTAGCTTGGGAAGCGAAACTATAGCTGATATGCTTTCAACGGGACTTCCTTCCAAGTCAATATGCTCCAAAAGTTCAACCTCCTTTAAAATTGATAAATCCTTTACGCCGGAATTTTTACCAACCACTTTTTTCAAGGTTCTGATTTCGCTCAACGGAATCAAATCTGTTACCAATGGATTGTCAGAAAAACTTAGATCAGAAAGATTTACAAATCGGATCAAAGGATTTAATGTTTCTATCCCTGCATCATCCAAGTTAAGCGTTGGAAGTGTAACGGTTTGGGTAAGTATCTCAACACCAGGTTGATCATTTTTGATGGATGAGTTAGCTTTTTTAAGGACTGATTTCCAAGCTTCCGGAAGTCCTACCCACCACGATTCAAGGTCTTTCACATGGTGAATAAGCAGGATCTCTCGGTTTCTTCTGACAAAATCTGTAGCCGTCTCCACCGAAAGCTTGGTTTGATCGGCAGAGATTTTCTTTAGTTCAGGCAGGGTCTCTACAGGAGAAAGGTCTGCAACAGTGGTCCCTGTGATGTCTAAAAGTTCCAACCTTGTCATCCCTTTCAAGGGAGAAAGATCTTGCAAGTTGGATTGAGATAAATCTAAATATTTCAAAGAAGTCAATGAAGCTATCGCCGAAAAGTTGAGCATATAGTTTTTACTCAAATCAAGTCGTTCCAATTTTACTAATTCCTTAATATTTTCAAGATTATTGAATCCACTTTCAGTAAGGTCCAGGTCAGTAAGATTTTTAAATTCATTCAAAACCGAAAAACTCTGAATGGGAGTCCGCTCAGCTTTTACGCCTACCAAACTTTTTAGATTAAGCAGCTCACTTATATTTTCAATTTTTGTGTTGGAGATGTCCAAATACTTCAGGCGATCAGAGTATTTTATGAATTGAATATTTGATGTAGAGGTGTTGGCAATATTGAGGCTCTCCAATAGTGTGACATTGGATATAGGCCCCAAATTCGTAATTGAAGTACTACTGATGTCCAGATGCTTTAAATCCCTGAGTTCGGATAGTGCATTGAGGTTTTTAATTTGCCTATTCCCCGCAAGATTGAGGGAATCTACACTGACAAACTTGTACCACATATCCAAGCCCACACTATCGGTAGTACTAAGTTGAAACCTGCTTTTGAAATATGATTTCCATCCGGAATCAAGGGATGTCCACCACGCTTTCAATTCTTCATCTCTACTCACCTTGGTGGTATAGACGCTGACAATTTTTAGTTCTTGAGTTTTTTCATCCAAATTGACCTCGATGAATCGAGGTTTGGTATTTGAGATTTTTTCCCCACCTATTCCTACAGCGGTGATGGTTCTATCCAAGGAAGCCAGAAAATACACTTCACCATTTTCCTTTTGGTTTGGCTTTACTTCCCGGATTTTAAATTTGAATTCAACAGTTTTATAAAAAAATTCAATGTCTTTCAGATAAGCGGTGACATCTTTGTTGGTCACTACTTTTCTATCAAGTAGCAAATCATCCTCTACTTGCACTTTGGCATCCCTAAAAATCTTAAGGTAACTCTCGCGAATAATTACATCTTTGTCTCTGGCTGAGGTTTGGGAATCCCCCACAGTATTGAGCAGATATTCCAAAAATCTAACCTGATCCTCTACTTTGGAAGAAAGTTCAGTTACCTGGTCCTTGGAATAGCCTTTGATGGTTTGAGCTTGAAGAGAAACGCACAGCAAAAATAACAGGCTCAGGAGCGTATTTTGCTTAATTCTGATCATAGATATATTTTAATAGGGTCTCTTTGTCACCTGGTCCTAGTCGGACAAGATTTGAAATCAACCATCCGGTATTGAATCCGGGTCTGTTAAACTGATTTACTTCAAAGTACCAACCTCCAATCAGAAAAAAGTGGAACTTAACCTCATTTACTGTTTCGAAGCGAAGGTTACCTTGTTTCATCTCATACAAGAAAATTGCCAAATAATCTGGCTTGTATGAACTGGCAGTAAATGATTCGGGGGAATTTGAATCCTGAAAAGCCCTTCTGAGATTCATAAATCCCAATTCATGGCTGAGTGGATGAAGGAAATCTTTTTTATCCCCTACTGGCTTATTAAACAAATTTTTGAAAGGGTCGAATACCACGTGATCAATAACCCACTCATATCCAAGACCTTCGGGTTGGATTTTCATGATAAAGGTTACTTGCTCTCTTTTACCTTTAAAATTAAAGACTGCATCTACCTCAGCATACCACCCTGGCCTGTGGAAGATGAGGTATTGTGGATACATGGGTGAAAGTACACTCTGGATAAACTGATTTTTCAAATCCGGTGAAATGGAAGAAGTCTGATTATCAAAAAGGATCGATAAGAAACCTTTTCTGAGACTTGGATTTTGAAAAAGTGAGTCTCCCGGATAAAATCGAGTATTTCCGTCTACAGATTCTTCACCGTTGAATCTTCTAAAGAATTGATTGAGTTGTTTGGTGGAAGCTGCAAATCTTCCGTCATCCTTAATTGTCCCGGGGCCGCCTAAATAGCTTTGCCCCGAGACAACAGAGATGATTGCGATAAAAAACGCAAAAATCAGAAAGGTTTTTCTCATGCGGAGGTTTCAGTAACTCTAACGTCACCGAGCATCACGTCCCAAAACTCGATGGTACGGCCGGCAATTTGAGTTTGCTTCTTCTCTACGTAAATGGTAATGTCCTTTTTGGTGGTATCCTTATAGTTCATACCTGTTTCGATTGAAGTTCCCTCAAATCTCTGATAGATAGTGATTACACCTACGTATCTACCGTCAGGCTGTCTTTCCAAGTCAGAGATATACTGGATATCATACCATGTGATGTTTACTCGATCATAGTTGAGAGCCATTAGTCGCTCGAAGTATCTTCTTACTTTGTAATAAGCGATTTCTTTGGTATTGATAGAGGACACCCCCATCTCAGCACCTGGAGCAAACAGCTCTTCAGCTCTATCCATAACGCGGTTGGCTTCGGAGAATTGTGTCTCCTTGCTGCCAATTATGGCAATATACTTGGAAAGGTCTTTTACTTTTTCCAATGCAAGGGAATCAATGGCCTGCTTACGTGCAGGGCTGATGTTGTCCTGAGCCATTACTGCCAATGAAGCAGAGAGAAACAGTCCGAGGAAAAGAATCAATTTATTTTTCATTTTATTCAGTTTTTCCGGTTTGAATTATTTTCTTTTCAGTTCCAGTTCAGACACCTTACCGCTGGCATCCAATCTGATGTCAGAAATATAGTTGAGGTTCTTTTTAGTGTCTTTCAGGTACTCCAAATATCTTTTGATAGTGGTAGGCTCGTCATAATCCTTGATTCCTTTTTCTTCATGGATAACAATCAGAACCGGAGTTTCCTGATTTGAGAACATAGCCAAGGCATCTTGGATAGTTTGATTTGCTGCATTTACACTGCTGGCATTTGAAACCGAATTGAAGAAATTTTCAAGACGCTCTGCAGCCAGTTCTTCCGCAGATTTTGCAGGAGCGGGTGCAGGAGGAGCTTGTTGGATGACTTCTTCTTTTGGTGCAGGTGCAGGTGCAGGAGCCACTGCTTTCTTTTTGCTTTTACATGCACCCATGGCCATCATGGCTAACAGAGCCACAAACATGGTTTTTCTCAAGGAAAGAGAGAACAAGGATTGCTTCATCTTTTTGATAGATTAGGTTTTATTAATTAGAATAGTTGCCGAATTTAGGGCGATTGGATGATGCAAAGTAAATAAAAACATATCATTTGACGATACTGCTTTACACGAGTTGAAATTGATATTTGCCCTTTTATGTAAAAAAAACTTCAATAAATTATTTTTATAAGGTTGATAGAGAAAATAAAAATTTACCAACTCTCTGAATTTCAATTGGAAAAAAATCAACTTTTTAAATCCGATTTAGGGGACTTTCAAAGCCGAAAATTAAAAATCTTTTATGGGTAACAACCTTCAAAATCCCAGTTTCTAATGCAAAATTGAGTGACATAAATCCAGATTCTTCAACTTAGGGAGTTGAGTTCATGGGATTTTTCTCCTCCAAAATTTTAAAAAGGGTAAGGAATAAAAGGGCCCTCTGACTTTCTTCAGAAATCTTACCAAGAACTTCAAAAGTCTTAGCCCGCTTAATTTTGAACACCTAAATAATTAAAATATTCAAAAAATACCCTATATAGGGTATTTACTTGAGCAATAAATTCCATGAACTTTGAGACAGTGTTAAGTTTTAAATCAGGCTAAAGCCAATCAAAAAAGCCCTCTGGATTCTAGAGGGCTTTTTTCTTTAGGAATAAAGAAGGTTTGATTTAGATCAGGTTGAATTTCTTTTGTAAAGGTTTTTTAATCAGCAAGTATACCATGGCAGAGACTATCAGTACTATGCTTGCAATCATTGGGCTTGGAAAAGACTGAGGGTAAATAAACAGAAAGAAATTCAATAGAAACTGAACGGAGGCAAATGCAATAGAAATTACCACATGATCTTTTTTTAATTGATTGACTAAAAGTTGATAAAGGTGAGATCGATGAGGTAGGGCCACATTTTCTCCCCGAAGCAATCTTTGCCCTAAGGTGAGAAAGGAGTCTACTCCATAAACCAATAAAAAAAGAATAATGGTCCAGTCATTACTTGCCAAATACCATTTGACCAAAAAGTAAATCACAAAATAAGCCATAGAAATGCTACCAATGTCACCTGCAAACATCAATGCTTTTCTACGTAGGTTAAAAATCAAAAAAACTAAAATAGACAAGATAATGTATTGAATAAGGCTGGCCTCAAAAATGGGCATGAATCTATTTATGGCCAAAATAGAGCCAAAAAACACCAATGAATACAATCCTGTAATCCCATTTATGCCATCCATAAAATTGATTGCATTAATGATCCCTAGTGCGATGAAAAACAAGATTGGAAGTGTCCAAAAAGGCTTCTGTTCAAAGACTCCTAGATCATAGAAGGACATGGAAATTGCTAAAAACTGAATTCCAAATCTAAGTTTTCGAGACAGGGTATACATGTCATCCATTAGGCTGATGGCAGAAATCCAAACCAAACCAAGTACCATCCAGGTATGAAGGAAGTCAGAGGCCATCCACCAAAAGATACCCGCAATTGGAAAGATTATCCCCCCTCCCCTTACAGTTGGATTAATATGAGAACTACGATGATTTGGACTGTCAATTATCCCAAATTTTATTGCTAATCGGTAGTAAACTAAAGCTACCAATAGCAAAGCAAGAAAGACAATCAGCTGTGAAAGAATCATTTGAAAAAAATTACCAGGCCGTCCATCCTCCGTCAATGATAAGATTATGACCAATGACATGACTGCTTGCATCTGAGGCAAGGTAAACAATCCCACCTCTCAGCTCTGTTTTATCGCTCATTCTACCTATTGGATTCAGCTGTTGAAATCTCTCTAGAAACAAGCCACTATGACCATTCCAAATCCCTCCTGGTGTGAGGGCATTCACTCTCACTCCTTTTTCTGCCCATAAAGTAGCTAAGTATTTGGTCAGCGAAACAACTCCATGCTTACTTACCGAATAGGCTACAGGTTGGGAAATTCCGGTACCTGGATAAATTTTATGGTTGGGGCTGACCACACCATACAGTGATGCAATGTTAATTATGGCTCCCTTTGACTGATTAAGCATTTGTTTACCAATCACCTGACAACCCAAAAAACAGCCCGTAAGATTAACATTCATAATATTGGTCCAATCTTCAAGGGGAAAATCCTCAAATCCTGCGTCAAAATTTTTTGATTTACTTTGGTTGGTATATCCAGCATTATTAATTAAAACATCTATTTTTCCATATCGATCTATAAGGTGATTTTTGACCATCTCCCACGAATCTTTACTGGTTACATCGAGTTCAAATCCTTCAATTTTATTATAATCTTTGGAAGCTAATTCATGAACCGCTTGGTTACATTTCTCCAAATTTTTATCCGCTAAAATTACAATTGCTCCATGGTCTGCCAAGGCTATTGCATGTTCTGAAGCTAGGAGACCTGCCCCTCCTGTAACTAAGGCAACTTTCCCAGAAAGATCAAATAAGGGAGAAATAGAATTATTGTTCATGGGCTAAAACTTGATTACTTATTTTTTTGATAGTTAAGGATATATTCTATTAAGCTGAAATCAAACTCAGAATCAATATCAATTGCTCTTTCCCGTGGCATGGGTGAAATTAGGCAATTTGCTTTTGACCAATGCTCATATTTGTATAGTGCTTCTCTTCTTACCACATAGGCTGCCGGGCTCAAACTATAGACCATTGGAGCATCTTGTCTCCTAACAATTGGTTTTACAGATTTTTTTACAATTTGAGCGTACCCTTCTTCCGTTATTTCCATCATATTGAAATAAGGATTACGCTCGGGTTCATATCCGGTGATCACCACGTCTACATCTGGCCTTGAAATTGCCAATTTAATTGCTTCATCAATGTCAGCAGTTGTTTTCAGAGGAACAGTAACATCCATGTCTACCAAAAAATCAACTTTTGTCTTCCATTTAGCTTCTATATGCTCAAGCGCATGGATGAATACTGGCCATTTACTTGCAGTATCTGTAGCGAGATTTTCTGGCCGAATGAACGGAACGTCGGCCCCATAGCTTTTGGCAATTGAAGAAATTTCCAATGAATCCGTAGAAATGATCAAGTGATCAATTAAGGATGATTTTTGGGCTTGCAAAATAGTGTGGCCTATGAGCGGTACCCCATTTAGTAGCTTCAAATTTTTACCAGGAACTCCCTTTGAGCCTCCTCTACAACAAATGGTACCAAGAATCATATATTTGCAAATTCAATAACAGATTTTTTTTCGCTAGCTATTTTTGAAGCCAAAACCATTTTTAGGCTCACAATGGCTTCCTCAAAAGAGGTAAGTCTTGGATCTAACGGATTTTCCAAAAATGCTCTCATGATCTCCAAATACCTATCATTACGTTCAAAGGATGAAAAATCAAATGATTCAACATGGGCGCCTTTAGAAATTAACTTTAGATTTCTTTCTGCTAAGTCCCAGTGTAAGGTGCCATTTTCTCCGGTAAATAAACAGAAACGAATAAGCTTTCTTTGGTGATAATCCAAGTGAATCGATGAGTTTGCTCCGTTTTTATGCCGGATCAATACATCAGCCAGATCCTCTGTTTCTATTCCAAGAGCATCATTGTGTTGGTAACTTGAAAATATCAATTCTGGAATCCCCATGAGCCACCTGATGTAGTCAAATTCATGAACCAAATCCAGCATTACTCCCCCCCCTTTAGCTTTTGAAGCACTCATTCCCAATTTGTAATTTTCATGTGGCCTCCAGTCAGGTAAGTATTGACCTACAAATGCATTTGCAGAATAGATTTTGCCTAGAATTCCTGATTCTAAAATTTCCTTGGCTTTGGTAAGACCAGGATCGAAATGCAAATCAAATCCAACTTGAATCCTCACCTTATTTTTTAAAATCAGGTTGTGAATTTCATCTATTCCTTCAAGGGTATGGCTTACCGGTTTTTCAAGATAAATATGTCTAACACCTAATTCAATGCAAGCTTTTAAATCAGCTACATGACTTGCTGTGGGTGAACAAATTATTGCATGGGAATAGTCATGATCAGGCATTAATTCAGATAAACTCTTGCTCGAAAAAAAACCTTCGTATTCTGATCCTAAGGTAGGCTTGGAAGTTATAAGTGTTAAATTTTTATAACCAAGTCTAATGAGATTTGAAACATGTCGTTTACCAATAGACCCTATTCCAATTACTATAATTTTAAACATTTAGAAAATTATTGAAGGTATTGTTTGAAAATGGCCTATCGAATCAATACAAAGACCCCTGATCTCTCAGAAATTTCGCCTGATCGACTGGTAAATTTCCCACGATAGACGTAGTTTCCATTTTGTGCAGGTTTTCCATTATGCATTCCGTCCCATCCTTGGTCTTCCAAAGATTCAGACTTATAAAGCAATTCCCCCCAAGTGTTGAAAATATAAAATTCCATTGACGCTATACCTCTGGTGTATGGTTTGAAAGTCTTATTTTTTACCCCTTCAGGAGTAAATGCATTTGGCACCATAATTCTATAATCGTCAGACACTACTATCAATCGCTCAAAGGTAGAAATACAACCAAGTGAATCAATCACCTGAAGAGAAACTGTGTACGTGCCTTTGTTCTGATATTGGTGAGTAGGGTTTTGGGCTGTACTAGTTTTGCCATCTCCAAAATCCCAATTCCATATGATAGCTTTGCCGAGGCTAAAATCATAGAATTGTACATTTTCTTGAATTTGAACTTCGGCATTGGGTATTAAAATACCATTGCCCAAGTCCACTTCATAATTGAATTCAGCTTTCAACAATTCATCAGCGATCAATACTCGAATTCGCAGAGGTTGATTCCAACAGCCCGAACCTTTGATTGAGCTGCTTACTCTATAGTCTCCTGAAAATGAAACATTCTCCAATTCATTGAGTTGCATTGAGCCACCTGAAGGACTCAATACTGAGTAATCATAAATTGATGGATTAAAACCCTCAATATAATCAGTAAGGTCAACTGTTCCTTTTGGATCGCAAACCACTGAAGGATTGGAAACCCTCAAATTAGGATAGCTAAAAACTTGAACTTTAACTTCTTTAGGAGAAACATTGCAAATTCCATTTCCACTGGCTGTTATGTAGTATTTATATGGATTTGCCGTACCCTTTAATCCTTCAATTGTTAGAACTCCAGATGAACTTATATTAAATCTTGCTCCATCGAGGGTCATTCCATCTGAAATTTTCGAATTACCTCCAGCATCAAATGACCAAGAATAAATTGGGTTTGTAATATTTTGAGGGAGACTAGGAATCAATTCTGCTAACTCTCCTTCACAAATTTTATCATCTGAAATTGAAATCACGGTAGGCACCTCTACTAAAGTGAAACTATTTGGAAGACCTACCAAACAACCTGAATTATCTCTAACCTGAAAAGTGTAATTTCCAACACCCAGATTACTGACTGTTGCCTGACCAGGTCCAGCCACATTTTGGGAACCCGAAATTACCCCATCTTTCATCCATGAGACAGTGTAAGGAGAATAGCCTCCCAAAATTTGAAATCTAACCGCGCCATTGCTTTGACCACAAGTAGGAGAATCTTGCTGCAAATCAGTCGCAGTCAAGGAGGAGGTAGGTCCAGAAACCAATAATCCACTAAGGATCACAGCACACCCCTCTTTTGTCCGAACTTCAACCTGATAATTACCAATTGGAACCTTGAGAGTATTAGTCGTCCCGAATGGACCTCCATTTAAACTGTAAGAATAATTTCCCGATCCTCCTGTTGCCAGAACGGTAATCTCACCACCATCACCAAAACAAACCTCGTTTTTGATTACAGAAGATACTAGAGGAAGATCAAAGACCTTCACTTCAACTCTTTCCACAAAACCAGTGCAGACGCCGGGACCTGTAGCCTTCACATAGTATACATATGGAGCAACTCTTGCCGGTAAGTTACTTATAGACAAAACTCCTGTGCCTTCTATCAGATAAACCCTGCCATCAGCAGCAGGAGTTGCACTACTGTTGATCTTTTGAGTCAAGCCCGCATCCAAATACCAATTGAATACCGCTCCTGGTGCCACAGGATCAATCGTCGGAGTAAGCACCGCCGTCCCTCCAACGCATATCTCAGCATCTTGAACGGCTATCTGAGATGGCCCGTCCACTAGGGTTACCGTATTGGTTGTAATCGTACACCCTCTTGCATCGCTTACTTTCACCTGGTACACTCCCGAAGTATAGCCATTCAGAACTACCGCGCTAGCACTTGTCGTCTGCGTGCCTAGACTTGTTCCGTTTTTAATCACTTCTAACGTGTATGGAAGCCATCCGCCATTCAGAGTAAATTCAAGTTTTCCGTTTGGAGCATTACAGCCAGGATCTACCTTGGTCATCGTCGTAGAGGACAAGGCTGCACTTGGTCCCAATACCTCAAATGTCGTCTTTTGGACACAGCCCGCAGGAGTGTTCACTTCCAGATTATACACACCTGCTCCCAAATTCAGCGCCTCAAATGCTGTTTGACTGAGTGTCGCGCCCCCATTAACAGTATAAGTATATACAGGCAGGGCTCCTGAAGTGATTTTAACCTTTCCATTTGTATTACCAAAACAAGTAATCGGCGTGAGTTCAAGCTCCACTTTAGGAACTTCATAGACCGTTACCTCAATTTTGGATTCTTTACCCGTACACACGACATAGAAATAAAAATCATGAACCCCTACTGGCAATCCGGTTACTTCCAGCTTAGGATTAAGCCAATCGGTATCATCTATAGTGTAGGATATTGAAGGCGTCGAAGGATCTGCCCCATTTGAAATCAATCCTGTTTTACCTGGTCCTGTATACCATTGAACTTCTGTAGGAGCTGCCGGCGGAAGGTTGGGATTAGGTGCCAGGTGTACTGGACGGATAGAAACTACCTGACCCAAACATACATTGATGGGTGGTACTAACGCATATTCAGGATCAGAAGATTCCTCAATTACGAAGGAGAAGGAAACCTCACATCCCTCCTCATCTTTAATGATTAAATAATAGATACCTGGACCTAGGTTTTTAACTTCGGTTGCTGAGCCAGTAATAGCGGTACCAGTAAGGGATCCTTTCTTCCATGTGACTGTATAATTACCCCAACCTCCTGAAATAACAAGGTTCTCTATGCTGCCATTTTCTAAATCACAAGAGCTTCTTAAAATATCAGGTTTATTTATTTGAATTGCCGCTGTTGGTTGAGGCACCTCCAAAGGAACTGTAATCTCACATCCTGAAAGATTTTTAACGGCTATGGTGTATGAACCTGCTTGTAATCCAGAAAAAATACCCGTTGAATTTGATTGCTCTTTTTCTACTAAAGTATACGTTAAATCAGTTGAGGGAGTACTGCTTAAAAGTCGAATAGCACCATCACTTGCTCCAAAACATGATACTTTTTCTATTTCAAACGTCGCCTCCGGATTTTTTACAACCTTAATTTCAGCTGGAATTGGGCTAGCAGGACAAACCAAATTTCCAGAAACTGATAAATAATATATATAAGGAGCAGCTTGTGGAGCCAATCCTTCTACAGTCAACTGTCCATTTGAAATCGTGTAAGTAACACTTCCTATTTTATCACCTGAATTAATTGTTATAAAAGATCCTGGTTTTGATGGATCCTCTAACGACCAAGAAAAAGTTGGCGTTGAACCTGCTTGATCGACTATTTGTGGAATTAACACCCCTGTTTGTCCTTCACAAATAACCAAATCCTCAGTCTCGAATTTGGGTACAGGTCGAGCTAAAAACAGTTGGCTAATCGATATCGAGCAATTATTCGAGTCCTTTACATCGATGGTATGAGTTCCGGGTGAGATTCCTTTGACAGTATAGTTTCCGGGGCTATTGGTTATGAAATTTGCTCCAAGCCCTGCTACAGGCTGTCCATCAAAAGTCAGTTGATAATTATCTCCAGGTTTGAGTGTCCCTCCAGTGACTTCAACAGTCCAAGTGCCATTATTTTCGCCGCAAGTTGCATCTGAAACATCCTTTGAACCGATCTTTAGTTCGGCTGGTTGAGTTATTTCTATTGCCGAAATGGAGGTAATACAGCCACTTGAATTTTTGATTGATAGGGTATATATTCCTGCTAAAAGATTCTGAAATAGTCCGCTATTGGATGTAAATGGGATATTCACACCATTATTGCCAGTCAGTGAAAATTGAAAATCAGTTAGATTCCCCGCAGTGACTGCTGCTTGAATTGCTCCTGTTGACTGTCCGAAACATTCGACCATTTTCAAGGACGGAGGACTTAAAGCAGGACCGGCATTTACCTTAATCTGGGCAGGTAAATAAGCACTATTACAAGTCTTAGAACCAGTTACTTGAAGATAATAGGTGTACGGAGTAGCAGAAGCGGCAAGACCAGATACAGTCAGTACTGAGGTAGAAGGATTAATGCTAAATTTTGCACCATTAAAAGTGGAAGAATTAGTAATGGGTAGATAGCCACCAGCACCGTCAGAGGCATACCATGAAAATACGGGAGTAGAAGATGATTGATTGACAATCACTGGCTCGATAACCGCATCTTCACCTACACAAATTTCATCACTTGTAGTGTTAAATGATGGAAGAGGATCAGCATTGATTTGAAATTGACGTAATTCTACACATCCTTTTGCATCTATAATTTCTAATGTATGACTACCAGAAGAAAGATTTGTAATGGTATATAAATTCCCGGCAGGTGTAAGGGAAGAAATGGAGCTGCCATCAACTTTTATCGTGTAAGGTAGATTTCCTCCAGATAAAGTGAAATCAAAAACTCCATTAGGAAGATTACAAAATGAGTTTTGTACAGAACCAAAAACAAGAGATAAATCAGAATTTGGACCATCTATGGTCAATGGTATAGAAACAGATGTACAGGAAGGATTGGAGGATGTAGCAAATACCTCATAAGTTCCCTTTGACAAACCGGGAAATTGACCGGTAGTATTGGTAGAAACTACATTACCAGTACCATTAAGCAAAGTATAGGAAATAGGGCTAGAAGGGTTTGAAACGGTTGCACTAATTCTCCCTCCACCATCGAGACACCAGTCGTCAGAGACTTTTGTGGCTGTAAAATTAATTGGAGGAAAGACTGTCACTTTAGCTACAGCCAAAACATCCCCTATATAAGGGCAAAAATTCCCGCTGGGGTTAGAGGCCGATTGGGCCTCAACAAAAAACTGGTAGCTTTTTGGGGTAGATCCATTTGGTGTAAGACCACTTATTTCAATAACCCTATCATTTGTAATTTTAAATGAAATTGTTTTTCCATCTATTACTCTGGTAGAACCATTGGTTATGGGTCCACCAACTCGGTTGGCAGAGGTGTACCAAAAGAATTTTGCCCCAGAATCATTCCCAAAAGCAGGATTAATCACTGGATTAAAATCTACTACTTGCCCTTCACAAATCACTTTATCATTTACTTCAACTTCTACTGGAGTTCCTTTTTCTTGAGTAATCGGAACAGAAAATGAAAATTCGCATCTTCCGTTGTCAGAAGGATTCCAAACCTTCAATGTATAGGTTCCAATATTGATATTTGAGAGGGAGAAGGTTGCCTTACCATCTGCGGTAAGAGAAGTAACTGTAGCATTACTTTTGCCTTGCGATACTCCATTATAAATCCATTCGTAATCAAAGCCATTCACTAGGTCACCCACAATCAAACTTGAAATCTGCCCATCATTTTGTCCATTACAAGATGGGTTAACAATAGTAGGATCTTGAATTTTTATAGGATCAGGATTGGAAGTTACCGTGATGGTCTTGGCAAAGGACAGCAAACCATAATTATCCAATACTTGGTAATACACCTGAGCAGTTCCTACAAAGCCAGGGTCTGGAACAAATCGGACGCTGGCGGAAAAACGTTCATCATCAAAATTTCCGCTGTTTAATTCTGCTAATTCAACGGTGAAAGTACCTTTTCCTGGAATATACTTGCTATTATTTAAGGGGTTACATCTTTCAATACAAACATTGGATAACCCACAATTAGTTAAGGAAGGATTACCACCTGTTGGAGCTGAATTGTTGGGAGGACCTGGGTTCGATTCAAAAAGCTGAACACATCTTACAAAAGAGTTTTCGCTTTTTAGATTTACATCAAATTCAAAAAGGTTAGCATCTCCTTCACAAACCTCAGCGGAAAGATTTTCAACCTCAGGTATTGGAATACTCAAATAATCTGAGACCTCTGCAGTTACATTTCTAATTTGATGAAAATTGGTATTTGGAGTACCTGTTGAGGCTGCAAAACCAATTTTTAAATTTTTCGGAGCTGGAAAATTATATGGAACCTTATTAAAAATATTTTCTAGTCTAAGTGTCCCTCCGTTATTTACCAACATGTCCACAGTCAAGAGGTAGTTGCCTCCACCTGTAGGGGCCAAATCTATGAAAACCTTTCTATAGCCGTCCTGTGAGCATTCTTCAGCTTTGTTTACTGATCCTATTTTGAATCTTCGGGCCAAATAATCTAAGGGATCAAGTCCATCAAATAGGTAATAAATCGAATTAATCGGATCTGAATAGACTGCAACTTGCTCTTCATTTAAGAAGCTTCTGCTGTATGTCCTTTTTCCATCAATGAATTTATAGTTGGAAGATTCGGGTCCTCTAATGGCTATTGAATTATAATATTGACGCTCATCAGGAACAGGACCAAACATTAAGGAGCTTGAGTTTTTAAATCCACCAAATCTCCCTTCATATTCATTCCCCCAATTTCGAAAAGCATCAAACCCTATTCCAATATAACCTCCCTTCAAGCCCGGTTGGTCAGGAATTAAAGTGGTATTGGCATTCCTTCTCCATGGTGCGTAACCTAATGATCCTCCCAAACCACCAATCTGAAAAGTAGATGGACCAATGTTTCCATCAAACATGAAAAATGAAATTCCATCGGCATATGCTGGAGGATTTATACCACCATAGGCAAAATATTCAAAAGAAACCTTTATTCCATAGGCTGATGAAAAAGGAAGGTCAATAAACACATATCCTCTTTGGTCGGTTGAATTATCAGTTAGTTGCAAAAAGCCGTCACCTTCTACGTCCAAACCTGTAGCTGCAGTTAAAAATGCTTTATTAGGAGTTCCATCAAAAACGGTATTGGCACGAGTAGAGGATTTGGTAAACGGCTCGCAATAAGGGAATCCATCTCTTGGAATAATCACAGTCTGCGAACTTCCATAAGAAAAAATAAACAAACCTAAAAGCAATGATAGAATTGCTTTTTGGCAGAATGCTAATCGTTCACTTGGAGGGGTAGATTTTTTCCTCATACCTATATGCCAGAGAAACTGCAAGATTTAGGGTAATCAATCTTTAAACACCTCATATATCGTACCTAAAATAAAATAATGAGGGTTATGAAATGAAAAATCATCATTTTGGAATGAATCATAGGGTTTATTTTATTTAATAATTTGAAAATCAATCATTTCAATAAACTAAATCCTTAAACTGCTTTTGCTTGTCTATATCCCAAAATTCACACGATACCAGTGATTTCAAAAAGAGTTGATCACTATTCCCTTCCCCAAAAAGATCTTCTTTGGAGAAACTACTAGAACAGGCAATCTTTATAGCATCCGAAATCTCTTGTTTTGAGTATCCACAATTTAGGATATCCTGATGCAGGGCCCTGTTTTTTTGTCGAGTTCCAATGTTGACTACGGGTATACCATAATAAGGAGCCTCACGGATGCCGGCACTAGAATTACCAACCATAAATCGGGCATATTTCAACAGAGTCAAAAAGTACTCGAATCGGATAGAAGGAAAAATTCTGAATTTGGGGTGATTCGAAAGTTTTTCATATTCCTTCAATATGAATTTACTTCCCAAATCATTGTTCGGAAATATGACTACGTATTCTTTTTCGGATTCCAAAAGCGCTTCTACAAACTCCTTTGCATAGTGATCCATGCGATCATATTCTGTAGTAACAGGATGGAACATGGCTACCCCGAAAGTTTCAAACTCTATTTCATAATAGGATTTCACTTGCTCAATTGCTGGCAAATTAGAAGACAGCATCAGATCTACATCGGGTGAACCGATTACGAATACAGAATCTGCCAACTCTCCCATCTGTATCAATCGATCTTTGGCCTTTTGATTAGAAACAAAGTGAATATGAGCCAATTTCGAAACAGAGTGCCTTATGAGTTCGTCAATTGTACCTGACACCTCACCCCCTTCTATATGTGCCACTAGGACATTATTCAATGCTCCTACTATCGCTCCTGCCATCGCTTCGATTCGATCACCATGCACTACAATTAGATCTGGACTAACCTGCTTTACAAAAGCTGAGAAACCTTCAATGGTTTTGGCTAGACTTAGGTCCATTGTACGTTCATCGGTATGGTTTTTAAATGCATGAAGATTTTGATACCCACATTTTTGAACCTCCAAAAAAGTATACCCATATTGTTCTAGCAGGTGCATACCTGTCACAAAAATATGCACCTCAAAATCAGGATGATTTCTGGTGATTTCTATCAAGGACTTCAGTTTGCCAAAGTCAGCCCTTGTTCCTGTCAAAAAAATTATCTTTTTCTTATTCAATGTCATTCCAAAGCAATTGAACGTCAGATTCTAAGTCAGTCTTTGCCACTCTCCCCAAAACTTCTGAATAATGCTCTGCTAAGATGCCTCCTTTACCAGGCCGTTTTACCCAAATGTTTTCTTTAGTAAACAGCTCTCCTGCTTTGATGGATTGAATCGTACAAATTGTTGCAAAAGCAAAGTCTATGGTCACTTTTTCTTCCTCAGCAGGCCCCTTTCTTCCACCCCTTTGGAGTTGTAGCAGACGTGATCCTTCAATCAATTCTTTGCAGGCCTTTTCGTCCATTGAGCAGATTATGTCTGGACCGGGTCTGTCCATATGGTCTGTAAAATGTCGTTCCAAAATAGAAGCTCCCAGTGCGACAGCACCAAAACAAGCGTGATTGGTGAGTGTATGATCACTTAAGCCCACAACCGCATTAGGGAAATTTTCTTGAACTTCTACCATCGCGCCCAGCCTTACCAAATGATCAGGGGTTGGGTACAAATTAGTTGTATGCAAAAGCGCATACGGAACTCCTCGCTGCTCGAAAATTGCTACTGCTTTACGAATACTTTCAATGGTATTCATACCGGTACTCATAATAATTGGCTTGCCAAAATCCGCAATGTGCTCTAGTAGTGGGTAATTATTACATTCACCGGAACCGATTTTGAATGCCGGAACATCCCACTTAATCAATCTGTCTGCTGCTGCTCTTGAGAAAGGAGTTGAAATGAAAATCATCCCCTTACTCTCTACATAATTTTTAAGAGCCAATTCATCAGATTCATTTAAGGCACATCGTTCCATGATCTCGTAAATGGAAACTTTTGCATTCCCGGGAATGGTCTTTTTGGCAGCACCGGACATTTCATCTTCGACGATGTGGGTTTGGTGCTTAACCACTTCTGCACCTGCACGGTGTGCGGCATCGACCATAGCTTTAGCTACCTCAAGAGAACCTTCATGATTAATTCCAATTTCTGCAATTACCAAGGGTGGATAGTCATAGCCGACCATTCTTCCAGCTATAGAAAATGATGGGTGATTCATAGAGTATATTAAATTATTTTTTGAGTTAGGAATTTTCAAGAAGGTCCAAGATTCGTTTGGCCTGAATTTTTGGAAGACAGTTTGACTCAAAGAAATCCTTCCCTCCCTGGGATACTTTTTCTCGATAGGATGAATTTTTCATTACAAAAGTCAACACTTCAGTGAATTCAGCAGAATCCTGAACATAATGCATGTGCTTTCCATGTTCTGGTAGAGTTGGCATATCTATTTTAAATGGAAATCCCAATACAAAGCAGCTGTAATTCCAATATTCTGCCAGACGCCAACTTACAGCATCCAAAACTGCCGGATTGCTAAATCCAATGACAGATCGAGAGGATTTTTCAGCAAAATCTCCCGGAGTATATCTTTTATCCATAACGGATAAAGGAAGACCACATAAATCACCATCAGATCTAGGATTCATCCCTCCTTCAAAATTTATCAAAGGATTTGATTGACAGGCTATTACAAAATCAGCTCGTATTTGATTTGCCCAAGGTTCCTTTTTCCAGATACTCCCCGCAAAAAACACATAATTCCCTTCCAGATGTCTTCTTCCCATATTGATAAAATCTGGCCTTCGATAAAGAATGTACCATTGTCGCAGAAATTCTTTGGCTCCAATATTTAGCGCTCCATTTACACCAAAAAGTCTCAAATATTCCCAGCAATTATTGATGGAATAATGAGGGTAGATGGAATTTACTTTGGACCAATTGTAATCTTCTCTTGCTAAAAGTTTATTGGTTGCAAAATACAAATCACATGCATCATAGGATTTTTTATCAACTCCAATAGGGTCATCATTTTCAATCACAGCTATTTTCCCCTGATATTCAATAACTAAAAAAGGCTTATTGTTTAGGTGAGCAAATTCCTGGTTTGGGGTATACCTTAGGTCAGCAAGTTGTTCCAAACCGAAATGATAATAGGAACAATAGTAATTAGGTATATTCAATACATTAATCTTTGGCATTAAAAGTATGTTTATGTTTATTCAATCTCAAGTTTTAAATTATTGCATTTCCACAGCCAATTTTCTCATCTGTTTCTCTAGGTCTTTGATCATCCCTTTTGTTTGAAAATGCTGAATCCAGCACTCTCTTGCCAGTTTTTGAATTGATATGAGTTCATCTTCAGTTTTTGATTTTACAAAAGATTCAATTATGGGTTTTAAGTTAAATCTATCCTGAAAAGATACCTTAAGGATAAATTGGTCATAGGGAATCTCAGAACTAAATGGTAAAACTGAGTCTGTATCGATCAATATTGGAATTCTTCCCATCGCTAATGTTTGATAAAACCTAACAGAATAGTTGCCCATCCCTCTCACGCACACGGTGAAAAGACTTTTATCAATATTTTGATAAAAGTCTTCTTCTACTTTCTCCTTTTCGTCTAGACTGCTGGCTCCTGCTTTATACCTTGATCTAAGGATGAAATCAGTCCTTAAATCTGTAGCTTGAAGCTTTTTCAATATTCTTGCCCTTTCCCATGCAGGAAGAAAATTGGGTACAGTAAGGTAAGGAGACCCCCCTTTTTTTAATTCTTGTCTTAACTTTGAAATTTTCAAAGCATCCTTAAGCATTTTGATGGGATTGATTGTTGCTTGACCACAAAAACCAATTAAAGGGCCGGATGGATCCCATGGTAACCAATTACCTTGCTTCCATTTTTGGACAGGATCATAAGGAAGGGTCGCAGGTATTTCAATTAGATTGGAATAGGTAGAATATGCGCCTGGGGTAAAGACAAAAACATTTTCAACACCCGGATTAATTATTAAATCTGAGTTTGAAAAAACTCCAAATGGCTTATTCAAGGATTGAGCTAATTTAGCTGCATTTTTAATGTATTCTTTTCCAGATGCGGAGGACAAAGAAGTTATAAAAACTGGAATGATTATCCAATCTGAATCTTCATAATTCTCTACACAAACGAATAAATTTTCAGCTGTTTTAGAAATCAAAAAATCCCCTTTTTCAGAATATTCAAAAATCTCAAACAATAGCTGATTTTTAAAGTCAAACTTTGGAATAAACAACTTTACCATTACTCTATATTATCCGCTAAACTGATAATTATACCATAATGATAGAAAAAACAGCTGTCTGATCATGCCATAGTTTGTTTTTCCATCTTTTTTAAAGTCTGCTATAATTTTTGAAATCTGGAGTTTTTCAAAGGTTTCAGATTCAAACAGCACACTTTTATGCATCTTTTCAAAATGCTGTTTGAACTCCTCTTGTTTCAAAAAGTATTCATTCCAAGGCACAGAAAGTCCAATTTTCGGATGCTTGGTGATGTAATCCGGCAGGTGCTTACCAACAGAATCAAACAACAATTTTTTACCCTTTCCTTTCGTATCAAACCACTCATCTTTCAAACTCGCTACACCAATCACCAAATTAGGATCTAGAAATGGATCTCTACACTCAATAGAAGCTCCCATCGTGGTTCTATCATTTCGATCATTCAGGGTAAATAAGTGCGTATGCTGCTCTAAATAAAGCAGTTGACGGAGTCTGTTTTTCGGATAAAGTGATTTTGCCTCTTCTAGTATTTGCTCTCTGTAAGGAATAATTAGGTCACCTGGAATCCCCCCAAATCTATTTAAGTCACTTAGGAAATTCTCATTGGAATTAGACATCATCTGAAACTCCTCCTTTCCTTCTTGAAGGTACCTCTTCATTTTTCTTAATCGCTCCTTGGTTAAGAATCGATCAGGCACATACTTCAAAAATTGCAAAAGCTGGTATCTAAAAGCTTTATCATGAACTTTATACCTCACGTATCCCCCAAGAATCTCATCTGCACCTTCCCCACTCAACAAAACGGTGACTTTTTCTTTGGCTTTTTTGGATATACCCAGAATATGCCCATCCTGAAGGTGCATTAAAGGTTCGTCATGGTTATGAATTGCCTCCATCACTAAGCTCATCAATTCTTCGCCCTTGAATTCATGCGTATGGAAATCGACTCCTAAGCTTTTTGAAAAGTTTCTGGCTACTGCAGATTCGTCATGCTGGTAGTTTGAAAAAGAGATATTCCAAGAACTCAATCCTTGAAATCCCTGCGAAGCCTGACTGTAAAGCACAGAACTTGAGTCTAACCCTCCACTTAGGAGAGTACCTACAGGGACATCGGATATCATCCTATATCGAATGGACTGGTGAAAAACTTCCTCAAACCACTCCAAAGGCTTTGAAATTGAGGCGTGATTTAATGCAGAATCTTTGAGCGAAAACCAGCGCTTGGTTTCAAGTAATTTGCCTCCAGTAGAAATCCTCATCAAATGGCCTGGAAGAAGTCGCCTCACTCCCTTAAAAACGGTATTTTCTCCGGACACATATCTGTAAAAAAAGAGCTCATTAAGTGCAGATGAATTAATCGTTTTTTCTAATCCTCCTGCAAACAGAACTTTAGGCTCACTTCCAAAGACGAACCTTTGTTGATCTTGTCCATAGAAAAGAGGTTTTACCCCAAATCTATCCCGAACTAAGACTAGCTCTTTTTTTGCCCTATCCAGAAAAGAAAAGGCAAAAAAACCATTTAATCTAGGCAACACTGAAACCCCGTATTCGATCAAGAGGTATAGAAGGACTTCCGTATCAGAATGGGATCGAAATGAATATCCTCGTTGAGAAAGTTCAGGTTTGAATTCATTAAAATTGAAGATTTCCCCATTAAAAACGAGGATATAACGTCCATCCTCTGAGCAATAGGGCTGATTTCCCGCTTCCGTCAAGTCTAGAATGGAAAGCCTGCGATGAATGAAACCCAGATTTTCAGTTAAGTACTTACCTGAAGCATCTGGACCCCGATGAAGAATACTATTCCCTAGAGAATCAAGATCTTGAGAGGTTACGTTTGTCGAATTCTTATAAATAATGCCTGCTATTCCGCACATGTATTTCTGGAGATGATAAATTAATCCAAATGGGAAACGAAATCCCGAAGTTTACCTGATTGCTGTCTGAAATCGTGATTTTCGATCAGAATCACGTCAATATCTGAAAAATACTTGGCCGCCTCTGTCAAAACTAACTCCTGAATTTCGGCTGTGACAGGCTCTTTGATCCATATTTCCAACTTCCCCTTTTCGTACTGATGCGCTTGAAAGTCTATTGTTCGATGTTGATTGAAATAAAGATTCTTAAAAATATAGTAAAGGGTGAGGCTCGGGTAAATCTGATCTTTTCCAAATATTTTTTTGCCAATTCTGCCTGTCACTTCTCGTATGACAGGTGTCTCCATCCCGCATGAACAGCGAAATGAATCTTCGGCCAATTCTATCTGATCTCCCAACTTATACCGGATCGAAGGGAATGAATAACTCTGCAAGTTGGTCACCATAATCCCTCCATCTTCTGGGTCTTTTTCTACAAAAACACCCTCCATGTTGATGTGCATGCTACCCTTTGGGCATTCAAAAGCAATAATCCCCGACTCTGTGGAACCATATTCATTGGCTATCGACATTCCATAGACTTTGCTTGCTATGGGTTGATAATGAGGAAATACTTTTTCAGAAGTCCCTTTTACCAACTTCAGCTGGTCAAATTGTGGCTTTTTATCCGCAATAAGGTTTGCCAATTCATAAATCATCGAGCTATACCCTTCGATAATACTTACCTTTTTGAGCTTGGGTAATAACTTCCTTAGCTTTTCCGGGTCATAATCGAAAAGTCTAAATCGATTAACCAAAAAATCCATAAACCTCAATTTTAACCTTTTGAGGGGCGCGGTATTATACCCCCAAAAGTATAGCTTTCGATCCCAAGGATTAGCCCCAAACCAACTGTATCCTCGCCATATAGATGCCCTATTGAAGGAATCCCAGGATTCGTCTCTGAAAAAAGTTAAGATTTCCCCTGAAGTACCTGAAGTCTCCACGAAGAACCTTTTTTTGAAAAAACTTGAAGGTGTGTGAATTTCCTTATTGAAATCGATTAATTCCCGTTTTTGGACAGGAGGGATTTTTCTAAATTCATCCAAAGACCACTTGTTTTCAGGATCGAATCCAATTTCCAAAAAACGTTTTTTATAAAATGTACTGTGTTGGTACGCAAAGATACAGAGCTGTCTTAACCTCGATTCATTCAGTTCTTTAAGCTGCTCATGGGAGATTTTTTCTGTTTTCTTTAACTCGGAAAAATGCTGAAATATCGAAGGATTTCGGCGCTTTGCTCCTTGAAAATACAGCCATTTATGAAAACCTGACATCCTAAAGTTTAATTTTGAAAGATCTCCAAATACCTATTCCAAATGGTATTCATGTTCTTTTGGAGATTTACATTTTCCTCAATAAATAATCTATTGGCCTTAACAGCATCTTTGAAGACCTCCTGATTTTCGAGATAACTCGTCAGTGCATTGGCAATCTCGATTGGTGAGTTGACCGGTACCAAAAAACCATTTTCGCCATTTTTAATAAACGCCCGAGTGCCTGGCAAATCTGTGACAATCGGAAAACATCCAGTAGCCATTGCTTCAAACAAAGAAGCTGAAACCCCTTCAGTTTCTGGTACAGAAAGATAAATCGAGGCTTTGGATAACAAGGCTGGTAGTTCCTGATTTGGAATTCTTCCAGTAAAAGTAACCTGTTTCGAAAGATTCAATTCTTTTGTTTTTCTTTTAAGATGATCTGCTAGAAACCCATCTCCAACCATGATCAGGTTAAGTGACCATCCATGCCTATTTAACAGAGCCAAAGCATCTAAAATGTCCTCATGATGGTAGACCTCTGTAAAACTGCGAGTAACAATAGCTAGAGCGGGATCTTTTTTTTCAACCATCATATATTTGGTCAAATCTATCCCTTTGGGAAGGATCATTATTTTTCTCGGATCTGCTTTGGATTCGATCATCGCAGGAACCATCACTTCTCCCCAAGCATGAATTAGATCTACTTTTGAATAGACTGTTCGCTGCAAAATCCGCTTATAATAACCTGAAAAACCCGACTCTGGCCAAGCATCCGTTATTCCTTGCTGCGCAACAATTCGTTTTTTAGCTCTAACCAACAATGAGAACAAACCATAACTGGTAGCTCTCTCAGCCAAAACCAAATCATAAGTTTTGGTGAAATTGAGCACGATTATTTTCCAAGCAAATCCAAAAAATGCCAAAATCCTGTTAAATCGGGTCCTGGTGGTTTTTACTTCCAAGGTGTCTACCTTAATGCCTGAAACAGATTCAATACCCTTGATCCAGGTTTGAGCATCTGCCCGATAGGTTTCTCCCAAAAAGAGGATTGATTTAGGCTTATCCATTATTAGGTCAAATCAAGGTTTCCGATGACAGGCCTAGGATTCCAACCTAGTTCATTTCTTGCTTTGGCATCATCAAAAGTCAGAAAATCACTAAGTTTTGCCAATCTATAAGAGTTGATAGGAAGGATTGAAAATCGATCACCCAAATAGACCGCAATTCTCAAAAGCCAACTTGGAATTGTTTTTATTTTTTTTCCGTAGAAACTCCCCAAATAATCTTCCAACTCAGCAATAGTTGGATTTTCACCATCAGTAAGATTGAAGGTCCCATTTTTGGAGACAAGTGTCGGCACCAAGGATGCCACATCAGATGCTAAAACCATGGATTTTTTAGCATTCCCAGCACCAATCCTGAAATAATACCCTTTTTTAATTCCTCGAATCATTGCCCCCAGATTACCGGGAGTATTTTTTGCTCCTGCGACTAATGGAAGCCTGAGTATTATAAGATTCACACCTTTAGAAGTAGCCCAACCCTGTAAAAGTAACTCTGCTTCAAGTTTGCTTTTGGCATAGGGAGTTTCAGGTCTAGGTTCTGTTTTTTCTGAAATTCCCATTCCTTTTTCAAGACCATAGACCGCTACGGTACTAATAAATACAATTGTTTTAGGAAGAACACCAGAATTTTCCAATCCTGTGAGGAGGTTCTTTGTCCCAAAAAGATTTACCTGATAAAATTTACTCTCTTCCGCAGGGGTTTTGGGAATTCTGTGTGCCCATCCCGCATTATGGATGACTAAGTCTACAGGAGGCAAATTAGGAATCTCTATATCTAGACCACAACGAATGGAATTTGAAGATCCTCTCCCCAAGGTGATGAGTTCGTTTTGGAATTGCTCCTTTAAGTAGTAACCTAAGAACCCGCTGGCTCCTGTGAGTAGGGTTTTCAATTTAGGGTTTGTTGAATTCCTTTTAAAAACTTCTGAGACAAGTAATCTCGGCTAAATTCAGTCTTTGCCAATTGAAGTGCGTTATCACCCATTTTCTTTGCCAGATCAGGCCTTTGGACAAATAGTTTTAAGGCATGGGCAATGTCTTCTGGATGATTTGGATCTACGTTAATGCCACATTCGGTTTCTCTGACTAATTCTGCAATCCAGCCTCTCGTAGATTGGATGATAGGAACTCCGGCAGCAAACGAATCAAACATTTTATTGGGTGAGCTAGTGTGTAATACGGGCAAATCTTTAAAAGTGACAAAACTGGCCCTCGCTTGCTGAAGCCACTTGACCACCTCTACTTTTGGAATTAAACCAAGAAACCAAACTTTCTTTTCCAAGCCATATTCTTGTGTTAGCTGTTGCAGAAGTTCTTTTTCAGCCCCATCTCCAATAAATACAAATGCTATTTCAAGATCTTTTGCGGCCTTTATTCCCTTTAGAATCTGTCTGCAATCATCCATCAGTCCCAAGGAACCTGCATAAATAAAAATTGGAAGTGTTGGATCTAACCCCTTTGGGTAATGGGGTAAACGAGCATCTGAAGAAAATAAACTTACATCTGATGAGTTTGGAATGACTAAGGTCTTGACATTTCCTGAAACCTCCTTTACACCGGATTGCATTCCTGAAGAGCAAGTAACTACTACATCTGAATTGTTGTAGATCAACTTTTCAAATCCCAATGCAACACTTTTTGCCAAGGGATTAGAAAGCTTTCCAAGCTCTATACCTCCTTTTGGCCAAAGATCCCTAACTTCAAATACCAGTTTTTTTCCTCTAAACCATTTTGACATCAGCCCGGGAATAGCGGTAGTTATTGGTCCCGAACTAGAAATGACTACATCATGAGGCTCAGTCAATGCATAAAAAATTGAGACCAAGCTAAACCTTAGCGCATTCCATGCTCTTTTGACAAATGAATCTTTATTCGAATCTGGCGAATTGATGATAATCAAATTGACTCCCTCAATCGAACTCCTTTCGATGAATTTTTCAGCCCTAATATCAGATTTATAGTAGGGAGAAGTCACAACAGTAACCTCATTTCCTTCCATTACCCATCTCCTGGTAAACTCATAATATCTGGTACTCCAGCCACCTTTTGGAGTTCCGAAATACTGATAAAAAATCAATATCCTCATTTTGAAAATGCTCCCTATTAGAGCTTGACCACGGTTTGATTCACCTCATTCTTTGGCTTTACCTTCTGATTAGCTATACCTCGGATAAAAACCATACTTAACCCAATCGTCATAGGAGAAACAAAAGTTCTCATAGCAGCATGAAAACTGGTAAATACGCCAACCACAAAAAGTGCAGTTACTACCCCAACTAAGGCTGGGTTGGGATTGGATCTTGGTAGCTTAAGCCCATAATTAACCAAAATAAGAAAGTAAATTACCCCAAGAAGCCCATGTTCACCCAAAAGGCGGCTTAATTCTACGTGAGCCACCACACCCGTCATTTTTTCTCTCAAATATTTAGAAGCACCCGCGCCAACACCCAAAATCGGGTTTTCCAAAAACAAATCAATATCCCCTGTAAATATGTCAAATCTTCCAGAGGTAATGGTATTTAGTGATTTCTGTTTGGATCCAGATACTGTGCCAGCGGTCTCACCTTGATACCTGAGCAAAAGCATTCCATCGGTAAGTCGATTTACAGCAAAAAAGACCCCCATGATGAGAATAAACGATGGGATGAGGTATTTCCCTATCCTAGGTAGGTTGTATTTCCTTATTTGCCAAGTTTTGGCATTTCTCAAAACAACTAGTAGGACAAAAATCCCTAAAAATCCAGTCACCATTCCTCCTCTGGAGAAGGTCAATAAACCTTGAAGGATAAAGACTGCCAGTAAAGTGGTATCTAACCATCGATATCCTGTCAGTTTCCAATTGTTAATCCAGAAAATAAATACCAGAAATGAAGCCAGACCCAGTCCAGTCGAAACTTGATTCGAACCAAAGCCACCACTAGTTACCATGTTTGCACCTAACTCAAATTCTACGTCACCAAGATCAGGAGCTTTAAAAATAGCGTGAGCCAATACAGCCACCATTGGATAAATCATCAAAATTATCAGATTCATAAACATGGTTCTGGAGAAGCGCTTGCCTTTAAAAAAGAGAATCGCCAAAGCAACATTGAGTGGACCTAGAAAATTAAAAATCATGTCAAGAAAAGAAACTTGACCTGAAAGATCCAATATAGCTCCTGGGATGAGGGCCAAGGCCATCCATAAAGCAGGCCATTGGCTAGTCCTATATTTCAAAATCCCGATTACAAGAAGAATGAAAAATAGATATTTCCCCATCTCATATGGGATATATGGAGAGGTTTGGGCCATACGGGCAATCAGCTCAAAAGAAAGCAAATACACCATCATCGCAGCATATATGGATGGTGGAGTCGATGGCCGAAGAACTTGAACCATGGATGTAAAAAAACTTAGGTAAAACCAAATGATCAGCGGGAAAGGACTTAGCAAGGATGCAAAACCCAACAAGGCATGAATGCCCATCCAAAAAAGAACTGATCGATAATTTAAAAGGTATTTAATCACAAACTTGAATTCAGTACGATAGAAACCTTACTTGGCGAATAATCTTTCCTTTAACTTTTTAGGCCATTCTTTATCCATACATGGCTTCTCTATCCAGATGAAAAATAGAGCAGAAATCACCATCAATAAGACCAACGCTATAGTGAAATGAAAATAAAAGTTTGAACTGTAATTCTCAAAAAGGAAAATAGAAGGGGAAATCTTTACTATCAATCCAAAGAAGGCTAAATGCAACAGGTAAATTGTATAACACATCCCTCCTATAAGATAAACTAGTGGTCGAGTGTAAAGCCAGTTATGAATTGAGCCTTTAAAAACTGACAAAAACAAAATAAAGATGGAAATATTGAAAATCAATTGATTATAAAAGCCAGCCTGAGGTTTATAAAACATGAAAAAAGAGATGCATGAAACTAGTCCAATTACATCCCAAATCAGGCTTTTCTTTTTTAACCATTCTCCCCGGATTAAGAATAAGTAACCAAAACCAATGCCTATTGAAAAATGACTGAAGTAGCCTGCAATATTGGCCATCATTCCATATGGCCCCTCATTTAGAATCCATCCTCTCATGTAGATGGAACCAAAAAATAAGGAAATAAGTACCCAGAATGCCAGCTGTCGACGGTTGGGTTTTAAAATGGCCAACGCTAATATGGGAATGAGAATATAAAATTGCACCTCCGTCTCTAGACTCCAGGTTACAGGATTAATAATGGAATATTCATTGAAAATCACCGTATGCAAATACACCAACGTGGCAAAATAATGAGGAAGCAATTGTCCAAAATCTGCTCCTAAAACCACCACGTGGACTAGTAGAAACCCTGTAATGGCCACTAAAAATGGTGGCTCAAGCCTAGTCAACCGACGAATAAAATACTGTTTGATAGAGATAGATTTACCATTGAACCAGTATTGCTGAATAAATGGAACACTCAAGATAAAACCGCTAATTGCGAAAAACACCTTGACACCCAAATCCAATCTGGAAAACCACCAGCCAGCAGTAGTCATACCACCGTCTACCCAATCCATGGTTACTTTTCCTTCTATTTCTTTTGAAAAAAGATAATGGAAATGAAATACGACTACAGTCATGATTGCTAAAAATCTGAGACCATCTATCTCAGGAATAAAGCCTTTTCCAGTGGTAGTTCGCCTGAAAACTGAAATCCAATTCCCCATTTAAACGAGTTGAATTTTTGGAGAAATCAAAGTTTGATAAGCATTCCAAAAGCATTCTTTTCCAAATTCATGCTCGACCTTCTTTTGCAGCCGCTTACCTCTTTGAATTGCATCTGGATAATTAGTAAGTACCTCAAGCATTGATCCTGCAAGTTGGCTAGAGTTCTTTGGACTCACTGCCCAGCCAAACTCTTCACTGGGAATAACTTTTTGGCAATCACCCACATTGGTACAAATCACTGGCAAACTGGCGAGTCCATATTCCAAAAGAGCAACCGGAAGGCCTTCAGATTCTGAGCTAAGGATACCCACATGAGACTTTGCCAAGTAAGATTCTACAGATGTGGATGGGCCTATCAATTGGATGTATTCCTCCAATCCGTGGCTAGAAATCTCATCCTTGACTTTGGCAATCCACTCATTATCAATCCACTCCCCTACCATCAAGACTTGAAATTTTTGGATCTGAGAAGTAAGAATCTTAACTGCCTTTATAAGATTGAGTTGATCTTTTTGAGGCCTAAAATTCGCCAAATTCAGAAATGTAAAAATTTCAAATTTATCTTGAGTCTTTAAGTTGAGCCAAGGAAAATTTCCTACAAATAGGATATCCAGTTCCCTTCCAGAAAGTTCTTTTCTCCAATGATTTTCCAGCTTTTCATTGACAACCATGAGTTTATTGATCCATCGGGCAAAAAACTTCATTTCTCTTCTTGGATAAACATCTAACTGATCACTTAATCCAAAATGATCATGCCAAACAAGGAAAAATTTAGAGGTCAGCCACTTGATCGCTACAGCCCAGTAAATGGAAGTACTATGAGCGTGTACCAAAGTCGGACCGCAGGTTTGAACAAGACGCCATAACCTAAAAAAGGCGAATAGGTCATAGAATGCTTTTTTATTTAAAAAATGAACAATTACACCCTCCGGAATTTGAGCTTCAAGCCCTCCGCCTCTACGAGAAACAATTAAATGGCTTTCCCAACCCTTTTCTGAAAAAACTGCGGAAATATTGATACTCATCCGCTCTGTCCCTCCCATGGAGAGCGTGTCGACAATTTGAAAAAATACCTTTTTTCTCACCCAACCACCAATTTTTTGATTTCTGACTCAAATCTTTCCAAGGTAAATTGCCTAGACCAGTCCATGGCTAGTTGTGATTTTTGAGTATATGATATTCTGTCTTGGAGGTAATGATGAAGTTTATCGGCGATCTCCTGAGCATCTTTTTTAACCAAATCTCCCCTTTCCCCATTTCCAATCATGTAGGGTACGCAAGAAACCTTCGTAGTAAGCGGTAAGCAACCCCAAAACATTGCCTCTGCTACAGCTTTCGGCCAACCTTCAGTCTCAGAGGCAAATACCAAGAAATGACTTCTTTGGTAGGCGTCTTTTAGCTCCTGAGAAGATACATTTCCATGAAGGATAATTTGGTGTTGAAGCTTTTCTGATTTGATGAACTCTTCAATCGCCCTTCTTTCTGAACCTTCTCCATAAAGATGCAGTTCGCTTACAATCCCCTTTTCAGCTAAGGATTTTACGGTATGACAACTGATCATAGGATTTTTACCTGGATGTAGGCTGCCTACAAAGATCAATTGAAGAGTTTCCTGAAGGATTCGAGTAGTTACAGGAGTTTTTTCCTGCTCAGAGTAGCTTGCTGTAAAAAAATCAAGGAGATTTTTATTTGGCTTACCCCACTTTCCATAGACCAAGACTTGAATATTCTTAGTCAAAAATTGACTGGCAAGAATCTTTCTTTGCCACTTATAGGTTAGCGGCTGAGGACTTTCCGGATCCCAATTACCTGCATATTTCGCAGTTTTCTTTTTTTTCGGAAATAAGATTTGAGCCAAAGCGCCGATCAATCCCATATTACCAGGACATCGAAGGTGGATATGGTCCGCTTTCGCCATTTCTGAAAAGACCTTTTGAAAAATCGAGGGCAGTGAAAAAATCGTTTGGAATCTAGATCTCCAAGACAAAAGATTGAATTCTGGCACTTCTACGAAGGTGATCTTCTGATGCTGATATGACAAATCAATCGGATCCGGAGAAACATGCTCGATTTTGGGAGCAAGGATTACCACCTCGTCTACATACTTCAGCCAAAGATTCATTTCCTTGACATATGGGCCATAAGCAAAAAAACTACTTCCTACTCGCTTATGAACTACATGGGAAACGATCAAAAATCTCATCTGAAATTCAAACCCGCTCTAACCTTTTGATAAAACTCTAAATTTTGAGGCAGGATGTATTTAATATTAAACTGCTGATTAACCTTAATTTGGCCAGCAATCGCCCTTTTTTGCATTTCAATTGGGTCAGAAAATACTTCGATGATCTGCTGTGCAATACTCAAAGGACTGTGTGGGTCACATAACCAACCCGATATTCCATGCTCCACTACTTCAGGCCCCGGACCTAGTGATGTATATATCACTGGACGTTTCATAGCCATAGCTTCTGGAGCTACTAATCCTAAAGTCTCAATATGAGAGGGGAAAATACAGCAATTTGCCTTAGCATAAATCTCAGGGAGGTCCTTTTGGTCCACAGGTCCATGAAAGAGAACATGGTTTAAGATCGCTGGAGATAATTGAGATTTGAGGTAAGAAAGGTAAGATTTGCCTTTAGGATCATTCCAATCCCTTCCATAGACATGAAGAACGGCTTGAGGGAAGGCCTTGACGACCGACTCCATTGCTAAGCACAGTTGGCGAATTCCTTTTTTTTCAATTAAAGTTCCAGCAAAAACAAGACTGTAGGGTTCAATTTTAGAAAAATCCTGTCCTTCAAACATTCCAAGATTAATCGGGTACATGATCACTTGAACAGGCTTATTATTCAATGAAAGCAACTTAGAAGTATGTTGAACTACATAATTGGAAACACCAATGAATCCATCCGCCTTCTTAAAGGATCGTTTTTCTTGGTATCCTTTCCATAGGTTAATCTTTCTGTTTTCACCTTCTGCGAAAAAATGATGCCCGCCATGAAGACGGATGATATAAGCGATGTCTTTCCTTTTGGTAATAAATGCGAAACTTAACTCAGAACCTTCCACAATGTCGATTGGATTGTTCTGATGGAGGGTTTCGATTTCTCTGTCAACAGCACTGTAATTATGGTACCAAGCTAATCCTCTTCTATAGGAAAAAGGGGTATAGATAATGGTGACCCCTTCTCTTTCGACTACCTCCCTCTCTCCATCAGTACCATTAATTACGGTAACCTTATGGCCCTCTTTGGCCAATGCTGGGCAAATCACTTTAAGAAAACTTCCAATACCACCATGAGCTTGACCAGGTTTCGGATATTCATTTGTCAGGTAACACAGGTGCATAAATCAATTTTTGGTGTTTGCCATACTTGAAAATACCTCAGCAATTCGGATTGCAGAAGACTTTTCTGGATTGGGCTCTACTATTTTATCAAACCACAGCTTACGGTCAGGAGCTATTTGATCCGGATTTTCCAAAGCGGTTTTTACTTGTTTGAGAATTTCACTTTTGGAGTAGATATAACCGACTGCCTTCCAATCACCCATCGATCTGAAATGCTGAAATTGATAGATAGTATCTACTGAAGCATCTTGTCTGATGCCTTCATGGTCATATCTCAAATAGAGACCTACATTACCGAAAACAGAAAAATCCAAAGCCATTGTTGATCCCATATTGACTACCACCTTACAGTGATACGCTAGATTTACCAAAAGCTGAAGATCCTCAAATAAAGGAAAAAAGCTTCCCCAATGATCTCCCTGAACCCATTTAGGGGGGATTAATTTAATATTCGGACAAGCGTTGAGAACGGATGAAAATCGATCTATTGACTCTACTGGGACAGGTCGAAAAAGAAGCTGAATACCTGCTTCGTTCACTAATTCTTCAGCTACATCTCTCAAAAACTTAGGATCATTCGGAGAGGTAAACGTATCACATCCTGAAAAACAAATCCACTCTTTTGAAAGATCTAAGCCATATTTTTCAGCAAACTCCTGCTTAGAAAGTAAAAGTTCCTTTTTAAAATAAAAGTCAAACTGGGGAGATCCAGTAATTGAAATTTTATTCTCCGTTATTTCAGGATAGTAATTTAGCAACTCCTCTTTCATGTACTGACTCCACACCAAGTATCGATCTACCCGAAATGGGAGTCTTCCTTTTGGTAAATTATCCCAAGAAAAAATGGCTGTTGCAGTTGGGATGCCCAACGATTTTGCAGCTTGAATGGCTGCAGTCACTGAAAATACACGTTGATGAGTACAAAATAATAGGTCAGGTTTGATCTTCTCTAAGATATTGCGAGCATCAATCATTTCATCCGATCTTTTAAGCAATCTAAATCCTTGTGATTCTACAACTTCAATTGCCTTATAGGTCGAAATTCGCTTACCTAACCATTCTGCAGCTTTATTAAGTAGTTTACCTTTTGTAGAGGAAGCTGCACCTGACCAATTGGTTAAAATGGTAGAATTATTCATTTTAGTGGCATTCAGGCGAATCCTTGCGTATCGTCCTGCCTCTCTTAACCATTGAATTAAAATTCCATTTGGCTTGTGCTCGAATTGGTATTGCTCCAACTTAATTCCAAGTCTATTTTCCACCAATTGGCTCAATTGAGAATCCAGACTATGCCAAAGTACGACTTGGTGACCTTCTTTCTTTAAAATTTCAAGAAGATCAGAATATAGATAGTTTCTAATTCCGACTCCGTCAGGAATCAACAAACAAATACGCATTAATGAATAGGTTATTTAAAAGAAAAGTGGACTTCTCTTTTGAGGTGAAATACTCGCAGCCAAATTTCCAAAACCAATGCAGAAAACAAGACTCTTGCCAGCGATTGCTGAGGTATTTGACGATGTTGGTTTAAGATTTTCAATAGGCCTACAGGATTGAAGTTGAAATAGGTCTCTGAGAGAGGCTCTTTTAAAAAGCCTTCCAAAATATCACCCCATGAGTGTTGCAAATAGGTCATATATGGTATTGAAAAACCTTTTTTGCTTCCCCTATGTGGATATCCTGCAAAATCCTGATAGATAGATTTTGTAATTTCCTTATCGATTTGATTTGGCATTAAGGAGTTTAAATCACTTTCAAGAGATAAATTCACCAGCCTGTGATCTAAAAAAGGTGCTCTTACTTCCAGCGAACTTCTCATGGCTGCGGCGTCAACTTTAAACAAAAAGTCCCCGGGTAGTCTTGTAAGTAAGTCAACACCAAAAGATAGTTTTTCAGGATTTCCCTGATATTCAGAAATCAGTTCCTCGGCCACATGAGAAACATAGTTGATAGGAACACCAGATTTAAAAACCTCTTTAAAACAACCTGAAAGGTTATTTTTCATGTAATAACCTTTCCAGCCACCCAGCTTAAATCTATTTTTATCGGAAAGGTATTTGCCTATTTTTTTTTGGGGCAGATTTAACAAAGCATTTAAACCAAGTTCTCCACCAAGAATCGGATTAGTTCCATAAGATTTGTAAAGATTAGGTTTATTGTACGATCCAAAAACCTCATCACCGGCATCCCCAGACAACATAACTTTGGTATGTTTAGAGACTGCCTCAGTGACCAAGTGAGTGGGAATAACTGAAGCATCTGCAAGAGGCTGAATCGATTTAAAAAGCTTAGCCAATATTGAAAGTGCTCCCGGATCCACATGAACCACCTCTTGTCTTATATTTAGCTTTTTCGCAAATTCTTTAGCATCAGCAGTTTCATCGCTTGATGGATCTCCTGTGGACATGGTTACAGCCAAGATATCTGGTTTGATTTCCTTGGCAATAGCCGAAATAACAGAAGAATCGATACCTGAACTCAAGAAAGTGGCTACAGGCACATCGGCATGTAGTTCTTGATCAACAATATCATATAACAGAGATTTAACTTGCTTTTTAAGCGAAGTAAATCCAATTGAAGAAGTTACTTGTTTAGGAAATGAATAATAAGTTGAAAAATTAAGATCACTACCATCAAGAACCATTTGAGAACCAGGAGGAAAGATGCTTACTTCAGAATAGATCGAATGATGAGGATTTATAAACATATTCTCCATCAAATCCACCACTGCAGATTGATTGATGGTAAGTGCCCGAGTATATAGCTCAGCTAATGCACCTAATTCAGATGCAAACAAAAATTCTTCGTCAGTATGGATGTAAAAGAAAGGCTTTTCTCCGAAACGATCTCGAGCTGCAAATACAGATTGATTTTGATGATCATATATCACAAAAGCAAACATGCCAATCAGATGCTCACAGATAGTCTTACCATAATGCCTAAAAGCTGCCAAAAGAACTTCTGTATCCGAGGTAGTAATAAAGTGGTAACCTAATGACTTTAATTCCTTTTTTAAACTTAGGTAATTATATATCTCCCCATTAAAGACAATGGTCAATCCCAGATCTTCATTATAGAATGGCTGATTGGCGGATGAGGAGAGGTCAATAATGGAAAGCCTATTGTGACCTAAAGCCACTTTAGAATTTGCCCAAATTGACTTAGCATCTGGCCCTCGATGAGCTTGCAATTGCAGCGACTTCTCTAGCCTATTCAGGTGGCTTGGAGTGAGGTCATTCTTTAAACTTAGTATACCCGCAATACCACACATATCAGGAAACCAACGCTTTTAAATATCTTTTTTCCCAATTTTCAAGACTCTGAAATCCATCAAGCAGATTCTTGTTTGGGAAAAAGTCATCTCTTTCTTTCCAAGCAATATCAAACGCTGCTTCCCACTCCTCCAATATGTTTGGATGATGAACCAATAATGCTCCGGGCAAATTACTGATTACCTCAGGGATACCTCCCGAATTTGCTGCAATAATACGGTTTCCGCACTTTGCAGCTTCAGCGAGCGAAAGCCCGAACCCCTCCTTCCACAAAGAAGTAAACGCATAAAAATCTCCTATTTGCAAAAAATAAGGGAGTTCATTATTAGGGATCTTACCCAAATACCTGATGTTTGGAATGTCTTCTGAAATTGGTGACTCCGAACCAATAACTATTATTTCTAGCCCTTGAAACTTAGGGATTATCCGTTTTAAAAGCTCTTTAAATAAATGAAACCCCTTTTTAGGCCGCGGATTGGATAACCAAATCAAAATCCTTGATTCGGGATTATATCCCAATTCAACTTTTCTTGCCAATTTTTCATTTTGAGATAGCGGAAAAAATCGGGAAGAATCTACTCCATTGCCTACTACAGATACAATAGGTGTAAAGACTTCATTTCTTTCTACCGATTCCTCATAGCCTAAATTTGTTAAAAAAAGAACTTTATCAACTTGTTGCGACCATCCCCCACCAAAAAGAAATGAGTGCCCATGAAAAGAAAATACAAGTTCAAAATCAAATCCTTTGGACTTAAGTCTAGCGAAAGCTTCCAATAGGATAAGATCATCCATGATCAGCACTTGGACCTTTTCGCGATGAATATCCAGCGTTAAAAATCTATTTACAAATTGTCTAGAAACATGGGAAAGGATATGCCAACTTCTAAATCTTGCAGGGAAAAATGGAATCCACTTTTTCTTCTCGCAGAAAATAAAGGAGTCATTAGGTATTTCTGTTGGAGAAAGAATAAAATCAAAAAAATTCGGATTATTTTCTATTAACCTCGTAATTCTATTAGTCCAACTACCAATTCTAGTAGAAGGAAGAGGTGTGTTAGAAATTAAAACTCTCTTCAAAATAAAAATTAAAATTCTTGGAGTTCAACCATCCTCTTGAACTGAGGATTGGATTCCAAAAGACTCTCGAAATTATTTGAATCAATTATTTGCCCTTTAGACATTAACGAAATGACATCTGCCTTCCTAACCGTACTTAATCGGTGAGCAATTATGATCATGGTAAATTTCCCCATGAGCATATCGATATTATCCTGAATTTGTCTTTCAGTCTCAGAATCTAAAGCAGAAGTTGCTTCATCAAAAATTAAAATATCTACCTCCTTAAATAATTCTCTAGCTATAGAAATTCGTTGCTTTTGCCCACCACTAATCAAAATACCATTATCACCAAGCTTCGTTTGTTCTTGATCAGGTAACCCTAACACAAAAGCATCCAAGTTAGAAAGCTTTATGGCTTGATTAAATCTAGATCTAGTCTCTAGATTATCAGGCGCCCAAAGTGTTACATTATTAAAAATCGTATCATTGAAGATCACTGGTTCTTGGGTAATATATCCAAACCTTTTTCTGTAAGTAGAAAGATTTACCAAGCTCCTATTTTCATGGTTAACTATTACATTACCCTCTGTTGGAGTCAACAATCCTATAATGAGATTAACCAAAGAAGTTTTACCACTACCACTTTCTCCTACGAATGCATAAGTTTTAAGAGGTCGTAATTCAAGTTGTATATTTTTTAATACTTGAAATCCATTTGGATAGGAAAAACTAATACTATCGAGTTTTAGGGAATCTATTCTCTTTAATTCATTATCCAATGGAAATGATTCTGCACCATCTTTGAATTCATCAATTAAATCAACAGAAGCTCTGAGTCCTCCAATATTGGAAATGAATCCTTGCCAACTTCCCTGCAGAGTTACTATAAAATTTAATGCTCGATAAAGAAACATTAAACTCAGCATTATAGTGGCAATCGTACCACCGAAGTAATTAACTTGAATGGCAATAATCAAAACTACAACGGATAAAATCATTGGCTCACGAGCGCTTGACATAATTGCATTGTATATTCCTATTTTCCGTTGATTATGCTCAATTCTATCAATTATATCCTTTAACTTTTCTTTATAGGAAGAAAAATAATCAGTCGCCTTCAAATATTTGAAATTATAAACTGATTGAACCAAGAAAGATTGATAAGTATGACCCAAATTAGAAAGGCCCACTGAGGCTATTTCAGTATTCCTAAAAAGAACCCGAAAAACAAAATTAGATAAATAACCACCAATACTAACAAGAATGGCAAATTGAAAGTTAGACAACATAGCTAAACCTATGTAAACCAAAAGTAAAACAGCGTGTTGAACAGAATTGAAGTAGGCCAAAAAACCATAAGTTAATTTAATACCCTCAGAACCAAGTACATTTTGAACTTTACCAGAATCTAGTTTTAAAAAGTTTTTATAATCTAGATTACTAAGACCATCCACTAATTGGTTTCTAAGGTTTTTTACAAATTGATTTTGGAGTTTGATTTTATACCATCCATCAATAAATTTCAAAATCGCTTTCAATATAAAAAGAACAACCAATACAATTATAACAGTGGTCAGGTTGAGATTAAGTCCAATTATTCTTAACCAATCAATTAAAAATTGAAGTTCTCCCATAGATTGAGATGACTCTAGATTCCCACCATCAGCTGCCAGTTGGAATACAGGAATGAACATTGCCAATCCAAACCCATCTAGAAGCCCCACAAAAATGCTGAATGATATCAACACGATTGACCTATATCCCAAATAGGAATAAAAGAAAAAAAAGTGTCTGAAGTACTTTTCAAGTAATAAAGATAACTTATTCATTTTAGATCAAGCTCGATGCTTGAAGATTATTGTCTTTAATTTGTAATATAGATTATATTTTAATCTTTTAAAGAAACCGAAGCTAATCTTTTCATTATGTGTGCCATCATAGGCATCATAAGCTGGGTAAGCTGGCCAAAGATTTAATTCACCAGCATCTAAAAGGTATAGAAAGACTGCTTTCATCAATACATATTCCATGAATACTTTCTTGCTTTCATCAAGATACTTTTCAACAGATGGAATAAAATAATTAAAATAAAAAGTCTTTTTCATTATCATCAATCTAGAGTCTGCCCATTTAAGGTTTCTAGTAGGATTAACATAAACTTCTTTTGAAACAAAATTAGTAGGTATTATAACATCATTTATGTTCTTAATAACATATCTCCCCGTTATTTTAATCAAGTAATCAACTTCCTTGAGGAACTGAGAATTAGACATCGCATAATGAAATATTTCGACTTCTCCATGTGATTTACCCAAATGACTTACCTTTGAAAGGAAACTCATGTATTCCAAGGTATCAAATTGCTTTTTAAGGTCAATTATTAATCTGGAATATGTGTTAGAATTTTCAATAAAAACAACACGATAACCTTGCTCTAAGTAAAATTTTACAGCCTTAAAATAATCAATTTCTCTTTCCTTCACATCATTTCTACCATTTGGCTCAAGAACACCCAAAGGTTTAATTGTAGCAGTTAAAAGAATGACATAACTCATTTTATTGGGGAATAAACAATAATTAGGACAAGAAAGTAAACTTACAATTAAAAGGTAATTAAATCAGTCACTTATTTTTAGTTGTTTCTTAAATCGAAACACAAACTAGCTACGCTTTCTTTCTGAAATATCTATTTAAAAAGTTATATTTCTCATTTTTATCATCATCATAGTATCCATATCCATAACCATAGGTATAACCATAGCCATAGGTAACATTACTTCCATCCACACCGTTAAATACTGCATATAAATTCTTTAGCCCCTTACTAGTTTTTAGACCATTTAAAGCCTCTACGAATGTCCTTTGACTGTAGTTTTGTCTAAATACAAACAAAGTAAGGTCTACATAAGGCAACAGATCAATAGTTTCACTTACTAATCCAATTGGTGGCGTATCAAGGATTACAACTTCATAATTATTTTTAAGCTCTGTTATGAGATCTCCAAAATTCTTTGTGAAGAGTAATTCAGCCGGATTTGGAGGAGTAGGACCTGATACTAGAATATCTAAATTATCATATTTTGATTTACTAACCGCTTTATCCCAATCTATTTGTCCACTCAAAACAGTAGAAAGTCCAACTTCATTAGAAATTCCAAAGTCATTAAAGATTCTTGGCTTTCGCATATCACAACCAACCAACACGGTCTTTTTACCTGTCAAGGAGTAGACAGAAGCCAAGTTCATTGCACAAAAAGTTTTTCCTTCGCCTGAGATAGTAGAAGTAACCATTACAGTAAGTTGATTTTCATTTGGCGCAGCAAATCGAATGTTGGCTCTGAGTGATCTGAAACCTTCTGCCAATCCTGACTTTCCTTGTTCCAATACTACAAGATTTGACTTCTTCTTATTGTAAAGAATTGTAGAAAGCAAGGGAATTCTAAGTTTCTTTTCCAAGTATGACACATCCTCAATTCTGGTTCTAGTTAATTCCCTAATTAAAAGAACTAAAATTGGAATAATAAAACCGACAAAAATACCAAGCGAATAATTTCGAATCGGAATTGGACTAACCAGGTATCCGCCAGTAGCAGGTTCAATAATTTTATTTTCTGCCTTGTTTGATGCTTTAGTAATGGCTGCCTCGGCCCTTTTCTCCATTAAAAAATTATAGATATTTTCATTTAGAGCAAACTGCCTTTGAATCCTGATTAAATTCTGTTCCGTTTCTGGAAGATTCCTAAATGAGCCTTCTATTTGAGAAATCCTTGATTTCAAATCCTGAATTAAAAGTGCGGAATTACTATCTACATTTTTTAATAATACCTGTATAGATCTGTTAAGCTCTTTAATCTTGTTTGACGTAGCCTGAACAACAGGAGCCTGCTCGGTTAGTGTTGCCAATTGTCTAGATTTATCGACTTGAAGCTCCATTAAATTAGAAATCAAGGAATTCAAAATCGGATCATCTATCCCAATTCCAGATGGTACAACCAAATCACTGTATTGCTCTCTTTCTAAATAACCTGATAAATTTCGGTAATAAGTCCTTTTAAATTGTTCCTGAGAAAGCTGGGCCTCTAGGTCAGTCAATTGTGTAAATACGGAAGAACTCTCAGTTTCAAGATTGTAAATTTTATTAGAGGATCTGAATGTTTGAAGTTGATTTTCAAATTGTCTTAAACTATCAGAAACTCCAGCAACTTGACTATCAATAAATCGGACTGTATTAGATGCTACTTCATTCTTTTCTTCTAATTCAAGGAATAAGTAAGTTTCCATCAATTTATTGATATAAACTTCACCTTTTCTTACATTCGGAGTCTGCAGACCCATTTCCAAAATTGTACCCTCTTTTTGAGAATTTTCAACAATTAGTTTGCCCGCATACTCCCCAATTAAAGATTCTAGATCTCTGAATTTTACCAAAATTTCACCTTCTGAATCAGCGCTTGTCTTGGTGACTTTAATTTCAAAATTGTTAGTTTTGATCCATTCACCAAATGCATACTCAGTAGGTTCTGGAATTATTTCCAGCCTAGCTTTTGAGCCATCAGGCAGGTATTTTATATAATCTTTATCCTCAAAAGAGAGCGAAAATTTTTGCTCATTTGTCCATCTTATTGTAAGAAGGCCCTGAGTAATCTGAGGCTGTTTCCAATTTACTTCTACCAAAATTGGTGTATTTTGGTAAAGCTCATTATTAATAAAAGTGCTTTTCGTATAATATTCAACATTGAAGTCCAGCTGTCTTAAAGTGGCTTCAGCGATAGGTCTTGACTTTAGGATTGTAATCTCATTTACCAGTCCATTCTTTACAGTACCATCTATGCCGGGGCTACTGAATAGGTTGAATTGCCCTTCTGTATCTTTCACAAAAAATAATCCTGACACTCTGAAAACCGGAGTAGTCATTCTTGTATAGATATAGGAACCTACAAAAAATATTAATATTGATACAAGAATAATCGGCCAAATCCGAATTATCTTGGGAATTACAGATCGAATATCAAAAGAACTTTCTTCATTAAAAAATTCTTTCTCTTCGGAATCAAGGCTCATAGTTTTAATTATTCTGGACTAAAGTAAGTATTAAGGCAATTGCGGTAATTGAGGTTGAAAGCAAGGTAAGGGTTTCAACTAAGGTACTTCCTGCACCTATTTCCCTCACCTTCATGGGTTCAGCATAGATTAGATCATTAGGCTTTAGCCAGTAGTATTCAGATGTAAGTAAACTTCTATCCAATAAATTTATCTTATGGATTTGGGAGCCATCTGGATATTGTCTTATCAAAAGTACTTCGTTCCTTTTAGCCAACCTGCTCAAATCACCTGCAAAAGCTATGGCTTCGAAGATGGTAACTCTATTTTGAAGAATAGTGAACTTACCAGAATTATTGAACTCACCAAGCGCGCTGAATCTAACTCCACCTAATCGCACCCTTACAAAATACTCTCCTTCCTTAACATATTTTTTCACTTCCTCTTCAACCAAAATCTTTGCCTGCTCTATAGTCAGACCTTCTAACCTCACTTCTCCAATTAAAGGTAATTCAATTTTACCGTCATCATCAATTGTAAAGCCATTCATAAAAAAGACATCCCCAACACTTTGACCTCCAGCCATTTGATTCATTACCTGATCATTACTTGTCGCCATGAGTAATCTATTGAGATCTTGATCAGTTGTTTTGACATTTACTTCTACGATATCATTGACCTGCAGTAAGTATTGTTCTGTCTGATAAGGATACTTTACGCTTGATTCTACAAGGGGAGTAGTGCTCCCTTCTAACTCTTGCATGTAAACAAGCTTTTTATTTGAGACGCACGAATTCAATATTATTAGGGAAATGCAGAACAATAGAATTAATCGAAGTTGCTTTAGAATCATTTGAATTTGGGTAAAGTGGTTTTCAAAAATATGAATTTATCAAGATTATAAAGTTCTATTTACTTCTAAAAATCAAAGTCTTGCATCAACTTCAGATTTTGGTAAAAATCCTTTCACGTCAAAAATTACTTGATTGCGATTTTTTCTCAATGGTAATGTACGGAATTGATTATGGGAAACCGCCAATACAATAGCTGAATAGTCAGATAATTTAGGAACTTGATCTGCTGATGTAATAAAAATTCCATACTCTTTTTGTACTTCCTCTGGATTAGCCCACGGGTCGTACACATCAACATCCATATCAAATGACTTCAATTCATTGTAAATGTCAATTACTCGTGTGTTTCTGACATCAGGACAATCTTCTTTGAATGTAAAACCTAATATTAAAACTTTCGAATCAATAACTTTCAGATCTTTTCTCATCATGAGCTTTATGACCTCTGTAGCCACATATTTTCCCATACTGTCGTTTAAGCGCCGACCTGCCAGAATAATTTCTGGATGATATCCAACTTCTTGCGCTTTTTGAGCCAAATAAAAAGGATCAACTCCAATACAATGTCCTCCAACAAGTCCAGGTTTGAATTTGAGAAAATTCCATTTTGTACCCGCTGCCTCCAAAACTTCATGAGTATCAATTCCAAGCAAGTTGAAGATTTTTGACAGCTCGTTAACGAATGCAATATTGATGTCACGTTGAGAATTCTCAATCACTTTCGCAGCCTCAGCTACTTTGATAGAAGACGCCTTATGAGTGCCCGCTGTAATCACCGTTTTGTAAAGTTGATCCACATATTCAGCAACTTCAGGTGTACTTCCAGAAGTGACCTTTAGAATTTTGGAAACTGTGTGTTCTTTATCTCCCGGATTGATTCGCTCAGGAGAATACCCCGCAAAAAAATCGACATTATACTTTAAACCAGACACTTGTTCAAGTACAGGAACACATTCATCCTCAGTAACACCCGGATAAACGGTAGATTCATAAATGACCACGTCACCCTTTTTCAGGTATTTTCCAATGTTCTCTGAAGCCTTTAGCATTGGTGTCAAAACTGGCCTATTGTGCTTATCGGTAGGTGTAGGAACGGTAACAATGTAAACATTACAGGATTTAAGTTGCTCAGGATCACATGTTGGCAACAAACCTATTTGCCCGATTTTAGGGGAGTTGGAAGTTAAAACGGATTTCAACAGATCGTCTTCCACCTCAAGAGTATGATCATTACCCTTGAGAAGTTCACCCACCCTTTTTTTATCTATATCAAACCCAATGACAGGAAACTTTTTTGCGAACTCAACTGCCAATGGAAGACCTACATATCCTAATCCAATTACAGCAATTTTTGAGTCTTGTATAGATGTTAACATTTTAGATATTAATGTTTTAAATAGGATTTAACTTTAGGCAATGATTAGATTAACTTTCAAAATAAACTGCTTAGACTTATAAACCCATTAAGCTATTTATTTCATTTTTCTTCCAAAAATTCAAAGCTCCGCCATCTCAGTCCCAAAAGAAAGAGTTAGCCTTTTTATAAAACGAACCATACGATCAACAAAAATCTCCTACGTAGATAGCCAAAAGGACTCCGGGGAGAAATGATTCGAAAAATTAATGAGTACCAAAGTTACTCATTTTACTTCTTGGCTTGCCTTTTCGATTGATAAATGTTTGTCCTCATTTAGAAGGAGTAAACCAAATTTAGATTAGCAGAAACAGTGAAAAGCCTATTCCCTCCCTGAAAATCCAGTGTTGCTTTTTTTGATCCATACCATTGGTAATTCGTCGCCTTAACAAATTCTGTAGATGAACTAATGTTAAATTTATTCCATTTAAAATCAGCTAAAACGCCCGTTGAAAAATCAAGCCATGGAAACTGATTTGGAACCTCTTGTTTGATTTGATAATAGAAATCTTGATGATTTTCTATTCTTTTCAAAATCACACCTAACTTAGAATATCCATGTACAATTGAAGCCTCTAGTATTTGAGTGTTAGCTCCAATACCCACTCCAGGCCCCATAGATTCGCCAAAATTAGAAAATCCCCTCACTTGATAATGAGTTAACCAGCTTGTATTGGTAACTCCTAACAGAGGATATCGAATATACCTATTTACTGATTCTTGCTGTTGGACAATCTCCGCCCTAACTTGAATAAACTTACCAGGATTTGGAAGTTGAAATAATTTTTGAAACCCTAAAATATAAGCCCTAGTATGTTCGGGATTTAAAATGAATTCTCTCCAATTAAAATTATGATCATGCTTTCCAAATTCAGAATATATTTCGAATTTACCTTTAGCACTTTTAAACCTAAAAAATACCGAAACGATCTGATCCTGGGCTTGTTGATCATAAATCACTGAGTTTCCGTTTTGAAATAATTTTTCTTTCTGAAAAACCTCGAAAACAGGCAATATGCCAGAGAATGTTCGAGGGGTATCTTTACTGTATCGTTGAAAAACCCTGTTAAAACCCACTGAGAAATTCTTTAAAAATTTGGGTGAATATGTCAATGATAGTCCATTAATATACCTCCAATCCCCAGAGAAAGGCTGAAAATAGAGTGAATTTAATCGTTGATTTTGAGTTGGGGCAATGCCCGAGTCCTTTGCTTTGCCAAAAAGTAAAGAAGCTTCCAGAAAGCCAATTCCAATATTTGCTGGAGACTTTGTTCCCAAAAATAAATGAGGAATCCCCCTAGCATTGTTACTAAAAATAAGACCAGAAAATTGACCTGGTCCCCACCAAATATTTTGAGTGCTAAATCCAAGATGAGCTTTGCCAATAGAAAACGAAATGTAAGACTGCCCTAAGTGAGCCAACCTATTAAATTCACTTGGGAACCATTCAGGATTATCCCCAAAATTCCAATATCTAAACCTAGATAATGCTGAAGTCCCTGAAAGGGAATCTGAGTAACCATTAAAAGCTTTATTTTGACTGAGCATAAATTCTGGCCTAAATTGGATTTCCAAAAAATTAAGTTTGAAAAAAATACCAGGAGAAAGTAATGTTTGTATACCATTACCATTTTTAAGTCCATAATTACCCCAACCAAAGGGTCGATTTGTATTTAAGATTGTCGTACTAAAAAGCGGGAGAATTTTTATTGATTTTTTTTCCAAAGTAATTGAATCAACGACTTCAATGTTGTTATTCAAATTTTTTGTCAATCTTAGGTTCAAATCTTCTTTCAAAGGAATTGGCCTTAATCCAAAAGAAAAATCTTTATATCCATTTCCTAAAATTTGTTGTCTTCTTGCAAACTCTTCAAAAACTGGAATACCTGCGGGAAGAGTTTGCCCGTTTAATCCAAAAACGAAAACTATAAAATAAAAAAAAGCGAAAAGAAAAATCGCATCAAAAATTTAACTGTCCAATGATTTAAACATTTTAATATATTTCTTAGAAATTGCTTTCCAAGAATAATTTTTCTTCGCAAGCTTAGCTAATTCTACCATCATCGCAAGTCGATCTAGTTCCCTGATTTGTAATAACAATGATTTTAATTCATCGAAATTATTAAAATACAATGCTTTTCCAAAAGTTGTTTCTCTATTATACTTCACTCCAAAAGCAATTACTGGAAGTCCCAAATACATCGCCTCAACTAATGAAGGATTTGTTCCACCGGCACTATGACCATGCAGATAAAAGAAACAATTTGACCTAAGCACATTTAATTCCTCCATTTCATAAATCGGATTATAGAGGATAATATTTTTTACTTTTGAATAGTCATGGTATAGCTTCATTCCGTACTCGTTGGCGCTCCAATTTCCAACAACTACGTAAGGCATACCTATATCACATTCCTTAAATGCTCTAAGCTGCATTTCAATATTATTTTCAGGCTCAATTCTACATACTGTGAACACATAGGGGCTATCCAAAAAGGAAAATTTCTTCTTGTAGTCATTTGTATCCACAGGGGACACGTGGTCAGCACCATAGGCAATTAAACAGGAATCTTTTTGGTATTCGGCGAGGATATAATCTTGAATATGCTTATTATCAGCGATAACTCCATGAGAAAACATCACTGCTAATCTTTCAGAGAATTTTAGAAACCTTTTTGCAAACCACCCCCACTTATCTCTCCTCCACTCTAAGCCATCAATATGAGTGACAATTTTTGCCTTGGTGAAAGGACGAAGAAAGGGGATCATGACTGCCCCAGAAACACCCAATAGAAGAATAAAATGATGATTTCTACAGGATTTAATCAAGGAAATGGAATCATAAATAATACTTTGAGCGCCATTTGCCTTATAATCTAAATAGGCAAGCTTTGCTCCTTTGTATAATTCGAATTTTTCTGGATAGGACCTGCTTTCACAAAAGACCGTAACCTCAAAATACTTGGGCAAATGATCCAGTAAATTATCTACGAGAGTTTCAAACCCTCCGTAGTTAGCAGGTACTCCAACAATTCCAAGGATTGCTAACTTTTTTTTATTCATTGAAATACTTTATGATTAAAAATGTGATTGGATGCAAAACAATCCGAAGTGGTAATTTCCTGTTGTCACGAAAAAATCAAAAAAATAAAGTGACTTAAAAAGTGAAAGGAAAATTCATTTTCTAAAATCATTAGTAGGATTTACCGATAGCTTGAAATCTAAATCCCAGCTGGTTCATTTCTGCTCCATCAAGTATATTCCGCCCATCAAACACATTAGCTGGCTTAAGCATTAATTCATAAATCTGACCCCAATCAAGAATTTTAAATTCGTCCCATTCCGTCAGAATAGCTACTGCATGTGCATCCTTACATGCTTCATATGGGTCGGTTGCAACCTGAACTAGTTGTCTGTTTTCCTCCGGAAATCGGGTATTCAAATAATCGAGATCGGCATAAACTTTTTCTTTAGGGACTTTAGGGTCGTAAACACAAATATTGGCACGCTCACTCAGAAGGAAGTCTGCTACGTAGATAGCGGCTGACTCACGCGTATCGTTAGTATCTTTTTTAAACGCCCATCCCAAGAAGGCGATTTTTTTACCGCTGACCGTATTGTATAAATTTTTTATAATTTTCTTAGCAAATCTGACTTTCTGATGGTCATTCATTTTGATCACCTGCTCCCAATAATCTGCTACTTCGTTAAGTTGATAACTCCTACTAATGTAGACCATATTTAGAATATCTTTTTGAAAACACGACCCTCCAAATCCAACTGAGGCTTTCAAAAACTTTGGACCAATTCTGGAGTCTGTGCCAATTGCCTTTGCCACTTCTTCCACGTTAGCACCTGTAGCCTCACAAAGCTCAGAAATCGCATTGATCGAGGATACTCGTTGAGCCAGAAAGGCATTAGCTGTAAGTTTGGAAAGCTCAGATGACCAAACATTGGTCGTAAGAATTTTTTCCCTTGGAACCCAATTTGCATATACATCCACCAAAGCCTGGATAGCCTCTTTACCTTCAGGAGTATCATCTCCTCCTATCAAGACTCGATCTGGATTATCCAAATCAGGTATGGCTGTACCTTCTGCCAAAAACTCTGGATTGGATAAAATCTGAAACTTTAATCCGTTGCCTGTGTTGTGAAGAATATCTTTTACGGCCTGGGCTGTACGAACAGGAAGTGTAGATTTTTCAACCACAATTTTATCCGATTTGGATGCTTCAGCAATTTGTCTAGCACAAAGTTCCACCCACTTAAGGTCAGCTGCCATTCCTTTTCCTTCTCCATAGGTTTTGGTTGGAGTATTCACTGAGATAAAGACCATGTCTGCCTCTTGAATAGAGGAATTCACATCGGTGGAAAAGAAAAGATTTCGTCCACGAGCTTCAGCCACTACACGGTCCAGACCAGGTTCATAAACAGGAATCTGAGAAAGATCCTCATGGTTCCATGCATCGATTCTATCTTGATTGATATCAACCACAATTACCTTGATGTCAGGGCATTTCTGAGCAATGACAGACATGGTAGGTCCACCCACATAACCTGCACCGATACAACAAATAGTTTTGACTTTCATAAAATGAATATTATATGGAAATTTTGAAATCTAGCTTTTCTTTAACTTTTAACTTGATCATCCTTTAGAGAAACCAAGGCGATATAACGTGGAAAAAAACAAGGTCAGAAGCAAAAAAAACATTTTGTTCAAAGGCCTAATTTTTAATGAATTTTTAAATAGATACCATAAATCGCTACTCGTATCAAAACCTCTTTCGAGGAGAAATTCTTGATATCTCAACAAAACTCTGCCATGACGATAGGATTTTCTGATTTTGGCCAAAGGATTGGATTGAGAGGCTCCTAATACATTTTTGTCATGCTGCCTATAATAACTCAAGGCCTCAGGAATAAATTGGTAAGGCAATGCACCCCGCAACACCCACAAGGCCAAATACCAATCATGCATAGGTATACGATCGTCAAATTGGAGATTGATTTGTTTTAAAAATTTCCCTGTGACGGTGATCGTGTGTCCGATCACGCAATTCGACAAATAAAGGCTAGGTAAGGAAAAATCTCTTTTTATGTCCCAAAATTTCTGATAGAACGAAGGTTTGAGAACCCTCAAATCAGAATCTGCAATCATCACATCATGAAAAACAAAATCAGCACCTTCCTGAAGGTATTTCAAAACAGATTCATTTTTCTTATCCACCCAGACATCATCCTGATCACTTAAAAACAAAATATAATCCAAACCATCATAATGATCTCTTATCCAGGAAATAGAGTTAAGAAAAGAATGACAAGCTGATTTGGCTTCATCGAAATAGTGAGAGGATATCTTTCCCGATTCTTCCTTTAAGGATTCGATGACCGCTCGTGTAGCATCAGAGGAAAAGTAGTCATGTATAATGATTTGATCCAAAGGAACGCTCTGACTAAGCATGCTCCTTACCTGATCCGACAAGTATTCTTCCCCGTTATGACTACAGATTAGCGCGATCTTGATCATCCACTTTTTTAAAGAAATAACAACAAGTCAAAAACCAAATCGGCAAAAACAGCCATGGGTTGACAAATCCCACGGAAAAATACATCATAGTACTAGCAAGGGGTCTTTTCACTCCGCTGAAATAAAAAATTAAAAGAATAAAAATCCCAAACATTAAAAATCCAATTAAACCAAATTGGAGAAACAACATTGGTAGTTGCATTTCTATCTGATAGGGTTGGCTAAAATCTGTCACAAACTCATCCATCACAAAACCAAATCCCCTACCAAAAAAAAAGTAATCACTACTGATCAATCCAAAAATACTCATTAACTGATTGAATTTAAAAATTATACTCAAAGCCAAATCAGCTCTGATTACAAATGAAATTAACTCTAGTCCTATGAAAAAAACTCCCAAAAGAATCAATGGCAAGAAATACCAAATTCGTTTCATTATAAGTAATCTATGATCCATCCAAAGTCTCCAAACGAAGAAAATAATGATAAAAAAACTTTTACACAATACAAATACATAAAAAAAAGTAAGGGCAAAAAGGACTACATTCAGGTAGTTTTTTTTGAAAAGTCTATAATCATTAAGGACAATCAAAGGAGTAGTTTCTATAAAGACTCTATGAATAGCACCATCAGTGCCACGGATAAAATTTAAGCCTCTAAAGAAGCTGAAATCAAGATTAAAAACATAAAAAACAATCGCTAAACTTATGGATACGAAATTAAAAATAGTAATCCACTTCAGATCAAAGGAAAAATTGGTTCGATAGGAGTGACCTATTAATATTGCCGATATAACAAATAAAGCAAAGCCTAAAAAGTGAATAAACCCAAATTCATTTCGTAAGGAATCATTAATCCACAGCAGGGCTAAAAAACCACCTGATGTAATGAAGAAAAGCATAAAATAAAATAATATCTTATCTTTTCTGGATAAGAGGAATGCTACTACCTGTACAGGTAACAGCGCTTTTTGGCTCACTAATAAAAAAATTGGCCAAACTGAAAACATCCAATTGGTCAATTGGATATCCTTAATTTTCATTCCACTTATTAAGTATGGATGAGGATTTTATTTTTTTAAAACCGAATTTACTATGTATATCTTTCTTAAGAAAGATGCTAAAATTGAGCTCATTAGGATGAAAAACTGCTCGGATATTATCAAAAAAACCAAAGTGAAGCAAAAAATTAACGTACGCCTTAAGTCTCATAAAAAAACTCGGAATAAATAAAACTGAATATGTCCACTTTAAATAATCCACCACAAATTCAAAAGTCTTAAGCTCAAACTCCTGAATCACTTCGTATCTCGAAAAAGGTCGGTCGTTTGCAAGACAAATTTGCTTCAATAAAACCTGAGAATTGGTATCATCAATAAGATTAATCCCAAACAAAAAGGATTGAAAATGAGGCCTTATTTCTTCACTCAAGCTAAATGACACAAAAGTAGAGTTGTCCAATAGGCCACTTATCTTTTTTAAAGTTTTAATAAAAACGAGAGGATCAGTTATTTCAATAGAATTATTTAAGAAAATAAGTCTAGAAACCCCTTCCTGTTTACATTCCAAAAATCCTCGTAGATAGCAATTTAGATCATACCCTTGTGTGGGATTTGATATAAATTTGATACTGGAAGGCAAATCATTTAAATTAGTCAGTTCTCCATTGTAGACTAACAAAACCTGAAAAGAAGGATCTGTGGAAACAAAATTAAGGAACTGTAATACATCCTCTCTTAGTTTGGATTTCTTTTCATAAACAGCAAAAATAAGTGTTATCAAACCCAAGTTATTAAATAAGATCAACGAGTTTGTATAACCAATCCATACAATATATCAATCCAATCAAAAAATCTATTCAAAGGCTGATTGGAATCATAGAAACGCTTAAAAGCCACATAACCTATCCAAGTATTGAATCTTGTTTGATACCTTTTGTGAAGGTCTACTGAAAAATAAGGGCTTCTGCGAGCTGAATAAACTCCTGTAACGTAGTCGATATTCAACTTCCACAATACATACATCAAAGAAAGTTGGTCCCGTTTGGTTTTTTGAAAAAACTCTTCCCACCACATTTCCATAGCTGCGATTATTTTAGGATCATGTTGCCTTCTAAATATCAGGTTATTTTCAGTCAACCCATAGTTTTCCGGGAATCCATCTTCCTTGTAGGAATTCATTTGAGACACCACCAAGGCTGAATTTCCTTTTTTAGATTTAATAATTATCTCGGCTTCCTGATAAATACAATTTCTTGCAAAATGATCCGGCAAAACGAACGTATGTGGGCAATTCTTCAAAAAGCGGAATAATTCACTAGCTTTCTCTTTGATCTGGATATTAGAATCCACATAAAAGCTCATTGAATATTCCTTAAGATAAATGTGAGGGAAAAACTTATATATCCTATTCAATTCCACTTGGCTGCGACCCTCTGTAGGCACAAGCCTGATATCCCACACTTGGGATACTAATCCTGCCTGATCAGTGAAGCAGACAAAATCCACATCACTAAATTTTCCCACAGGATCTCTTAGCACATCGTAATCTCCAAAAAGTGCTGTATAGACGACTAATCGTTCCAGGTTCACTTCATCCATTTTTCATACCACATCTGGAAAACTAGAATAGTCCAAACTTTCCCCAGAAGGTAATCATGACCTTTTAAAAATTGGTCTTTAATCCGGATGATTTGAGACACATTAAATAAGCCATGGGTTTTTAATTTTTCCGGACTGAAATAATAGTCCATATAATCATAAAACCCTACTTTCAACCATCTTTCTAGAGGAATACTAAACCCCATTTTTGGGCGGTCAAGAAGTTCTTTTGGAATATACTTATGGGTAATCTCTTTCAGGAGATATTTCTTATTTCCATTCTTAATTTTATAATTAGAATCAATTCGAGATACAAATTCAATAAGTCGATAATCAAGTAGGGGCTCTCTTCCTTCGAGACTGATAGACATAGTGGACCTATCTACTTTAGTCAAAATATTATCAAGCTGATAGGTCTTGAAATCAAGGGCCAACATTTTGTCCAATTCTGACAGATCTTGAGATAACAGAGCCAATTCATCAAAGCCTGTAAGGGTCTTGTGAGCTTCAAACTGAGCAAGATCATTCAACTCCGAGGTGGTAAAAAACTTCTGGAGACTCTCCATGAAATCTGTTTGGGACTCAGATTTCATAAAAGATATCGCCCGGTAATATTTTTCTGTAAACTTTGGAAACATAGAATTGATTCTAATTTTCCTCGGTGTAACCATTTCCAAAACATTGGAAACCTCCTTCCTATTTGGTAATCTACTAAAACGATCAAAATATTTTCCCGCAGTTAGGTATTTTTCATAGCCCCCAAACAATTCATCCCCACCATCAGCACTAAGAGAAACAGTCACCTGCTGCTTTGCTAATCTACTTACCAGAATAGTTGGTATCATCGAACTATCAGCGAATGGCTCATCGAAAAAAAGAGGGAGTTCAGGTAGAATTTCCAATGCGTCTTTTTCACCGCAATAGTATTCGTTGTGATCTGTACCCAAAAAGTCGGCTATCTTTTTGGCATGATGGGCTTCATTATACTGTTCTTCAGCAAAACCAATCGAAAAAGTTTTAATCTTTTCAGTTCGTGAAGACTGTAAAAGTGCAGTAACTGCAGATGAATCGTAGCCTCCACTCAAAAACACGCCGACCGGAACATCCGACACCATTCTATACTCACAGGCAGATTTCAATAGAGTCTCTGTCTGATCCAATATTTCGTCGGGTTCTAAGACAAGTTTTTCTTTATTATAGCAATCAATTACATTCCAATAGGAGGAGGTCTTTATAGAATCCTCAAAGACAGAAAATTCCAAAATATGGCCAGCCTTTAATTTGAAGGAATTTTTGAAAATAGTATAAGGCTCTGGAATATATCCATATTGAAAAAACAAACTCAACCCTTGGGTATCTATCTCCTTAATAAACGAGGGATGCTCATGGAAGCTTTTTAGCTCACTAGCAAATAAAAATAGCCCATCATGATAATACCAATACAAAGGCTTAACCCCCGCACGATCACGAATCAACGTCAAAATCCCTTGCTCGGAATCAAAGATTACTATAGCAAACATGCCGTTTAATCGATGAACCATCTCTTTGCCCCAACGGCTAAAGGCTTTAAGAATGACCTCTGTATCGGAATTGGAATCAAATGAAAATCCTTCAGCTTCCAAGTCGGCACGAATTTCTTTGAAATTATAAACTTCACCGTTGAAAATTATTTTCAATTTACCAAAAACCATAGGTTGATGACCCTGTTCAGTCAAGTCTAAGATAGAAAGACGACGGTGTCCTAACCCTATTTGTGATTTCGCAGTATTTGTTAAAAAATATCCGGCATCATCGGGCCCCCTATGAATCAATGAATCAGTCATCTTTCTTAAAATTACCTCATCAGAAGAAAATTTAAAGTCAACAAAACCCGAAACTCCACACATGAAAATCTACATTTGATTATTAAAACCTAGTCAAAGCGAATGACTCAATGTTTAGAAAACTCTTTGAAAATACCATTCTCACCTAATCGAACTGCATTAAATAAAAACTTAATCCTTTTATAAATAAATGCTGGTTTTTGTAAAAACTTGAACATTGACCAATAACAAATAATTAAGTGAAAGGAAATTTTATTAATAAAATATATTAAATTACTCTTTTTGATTTGTTGATAAAAAAAAGCAGTATTTCTAAAAGAATAATACAATTTAAATAAAGAAATACTTGGACTAAATATATCTTCTCCATCTTTAAAGGACATATCCAAGTCCTCAATCTGACTAGAATACACTAAAAATTGCGGAATACCAGATCTATATAACCTTAGTGTATACTCATGATCATCCACATAAACAAAAAACTCATTATTGGGCAAACCAATTCTACGTAAATTATCTACACGGGAAAATAAGCCTCCATATGGACCATATTTTACCCCAACAATTGGATAATTTATATCCTTGGGAATTAGCTCTAGACTATTTTTAGAAAACTTACTTTTCAAGTACCTAAAAATATCAAAACCGCAATAGCCATTAATTAAAGGGCCTTTAATTTCTCCTTTAGTAACCGCTGCCAAATCATCTTTCCATTGATTGCCTCTATAACTGTACAATACAGGATTAGCAATTCTTACTGAAAGATACTTGTAGGCTTCTTGAAGAGCAAAAAGGGAACCGGCGCAAGGCAAATTATCATCATCCAAAAACCAGAAAAAAAAATCCTCTTGTCGCTTAAATCCATAGTCCAATACCAAAGAATAGGCTCCTGCGGTGCCTAAGTTTTCTTGATTGGTAAAGACTCTAAGGTCTGAAGTTTTATTCTTCAGCTCATCAATTTGCAATTTTATCTCCTTGGGACATCCGTTGTCCACTACCCAAACTTCACTAACTCCTTCACGAAACACCGCTTTAACGACTTGTTCCAAAAGATGAAATCTATTACTGTATGTTACAATTACTGCAACTACTTGCATTTCATAGTCAAGAAAAGTAGAACCTATACAAAATATCCAAATTCATAAACTATTTTGAAGTCTTCTGAATCTCAAAATAAATTTCATAACAAGGAAAAATATAGGTAAATGTCTCTTCATATAATTCTTTCATATAATTAGAAGAATTAAATACTCTAGTAAGAAACTTCTTAAACAAATTTCTTAGCCTAAAATCAGATCTAAAAATCAGTTTCACATCCACAATATCAAAATCCAAGTCATTATAATAGGTAGGCACCCTGCGCTTAAAAAATGAATTTTTACTAAAGTAGGAGATAGAATAAAGCCCCCAAAAACTTTTGTGTGTATAATCGCTGTAATAATAGGGATTTGAAAAGTGAGGCACGATATTTATCATCTTTCCATTTGGCTTCAACACCCTAGAAACCTCTCTTAAAAAATTTGGTAGATTATCGATATGCTCCAAAAAATGACTGGACCTAATCTCATCTATAGATGAATCTGGGATAAAACTGAACCCATTAGATAAATCACACACATAATCTACACTTTCCTTGGCCATAATATCTAACCCAATACAATGCTCAAATTGTTTAGTTTCTCCAGGGCCTAATTCAAGGACGCATTTGCCATATTTAGATTTATAATCAAATAGTATATCGTCAAACTTATCGGTGTGCATTGTAGATCAAATAACTTGAATAATATAAAGATATTGTAATTAAAATTTCAGAAATTAAAGTAGAATACAAAGCCCCTCTATAATCATAAGTTGGCACTAAAACAAAAAGCAAAATAAGGTCTACTAATACACCCACCCAAACTATAAAACTAAATCTTTTTGAATTTCCTGTTGCCAATAAATATTGAACAGCGGGAACATTAATACCAATTATAAATAAAGCTACAGCAAGAAGTTGCAAAATCTCTATCACTATAGGCTGCTGTTCTCCGGAAACCAGATAAGAAATAAAATCCGCAAAGAAGAATGTGCTAAAAAAAATAACTATTGACAGAATTAAAGAGATTGAAAATAAATCCCTAAGCCTACTTGAAATTGAATATCCAACACTTACCTGGGCTTGAGAAACGCTAGGAAAAAATGCCTGCGAGATGACCACATTTAATCCATTAATCGCTTCAAAAATCTTTTTTCCAATTGAGTAAAATCCAAGATTTACAGGATCAAGGTAAAATCCCAATAAAACTATAGAATTATTTTTATAGCCCAGAATAGCTAGATTAGAAGTGAATATATTCCAACCATCCTTTAAATAAAAAGAAATGACTTCTCTTTTGGGAACAGAGAATTTCACTTTAAATTTTCTTACAATCAGAAAAGTAGAGATCAATCCTACAATTAATATACCGATAGAATTAAGCAATGGAACCAACCATACGTCTAATTTTTCTCTAACGAATAGAAAAATACCTAAAGTAAAAATCAATTTAGCTACAATACTCAAATAGGTAATGTATTTCATCCTTTCAATACCCTGAAAAAACCAAACTGGAAAAAGTATCTGCCCTACTACCATACCGAAAGATAGTAACAGTAGGTTCTTTAACTGCATAAAATACTCAATCAAAAAAATCAAAAAAAGCATCAAAAGAAAACAAATCGCCATCAACAGAAATTTTATTAACATCACAGAGGAAAAAATCTCTTCTAATTTTTTAGGTGAATCTCTATGAATAGATACTTGACGTGTTGCAGATAGATTAAAACCATAATCTGTAACTAATATAAAATAAGATGATACCGCTAAAGAGAAAGAAAGAACTCCATATTGATCAACTCCCAGCACTCTGACTAAGTACGGAAACGTAACCAATGGCATGATATAATTCATGCCCTGAAGCACCAATAAATTAAAAATATTTGAAATTAAGCTTTCTCTACCCAAAATTCAAAAAAACATGATTTAAAGAAGATTTTTAGAAAGATGATTTTGGGCATTATTGGTGACTTTATACGCCTAGTCTTGATAAAAATTCTAAAGTAATTATATAAGATATCGAGAAAAACAACCCGATAAAGGTAAAAAGTAGCAGCAAAATTGATCCACTTAAATTGGCTTTTTCTATGGGTACAGTGACCGGTTGTATGACAGACAACACAGGAGTATCTTTAGCGACTTGCATTTTGGCCTGCTCGACTTGCTTAGCTAGCTCTGTATATACTCCAAAAGTGAAATTATATTCTGCTTCGAGCTTCTGAAGCTGATTTAAGACTGAAGCTGAAGCCAAATCCTGGTTTCTATCTCTGAAATAGGCCAATTTTCGCTGGGCCTCTTCAAACTCTGTTTTTTTCTCAAGAAACCGCTCTTCGGTAAATTTCAATTGTTCATTAGCATTCTGGATTTTGAACTGAATAATTTCTTTTTGCAATAAGATCTCCGCAAACTTTGCCATTTCTGCGGCCATCAAAGGATCGGGCATTACAAAGTTGATGGATACCACACCTTCTTTCTCATTGGGTGTAACCTTTAGCTGAGTTGCTAATCTTTTAAAATGTGCATGCTCTTCCCTGCTTACACGGATGATACCATCCTCTTTCTTAATAAACTCTTCCTGGACTTCACTTTTGATTGAATTAAGTAAAAGTCCAGGCAATCCTATCGTATACTTCTTAATACCTTCAAAAACTCCCGGAGAATAATACTTTTGATAATAGTCTTTATAGGAGATTGGTGATTCCAGTCCATCCACGGTGAGTTTAGCCTCCAATAACGCTTTTTGAAAAGTTACCGAGGAAACAATTTTAGGATAGAGCGTGGGAGGAATTTCAGAACCCGGAGCCCCCCCTCCCAAATTGATACCTGCTAGTGATGCCAATCCACCGAGAGCATTTTCTCCTTTGGAAGATTCTCCTGTTTGTGGAATAAAGGTGGACGAAGCTTCAAATTCCTTGGGGGTGAGTATTGCAACTAGTACTCCCAACACCATAAATACCAATGTAAATTTGGTAATAAACCACTTTTTAACCCAAACAAGCTTGACTAGATAAACCAAATCTATCTCGTCAATGGTATTATTCAATTTACTTTCGGACATTTTTATTGATAAAGCTTGGGAAAAGTTATTGCACCAACTGATTGACTATCAAAGCCAAAGTAGCTAGACTTGAGGCTATACCTATCCAAGCTTGAGGCGATAGCCGCTCACGCTCAGGCTTTGAAGGCACGATGATTTCTGCGCCTGGTTCTATTTTGGGATAAGAATTAAAAAACAAAAACTTCTCTGTCCTTTTAACATCTCCATTTGCATACACTACGTAAGACCTTCCCTTTCTTGCTTTGTCGGTAAAGCCTCCTGATTTAGAAATATAAGACCTAAACCCTCTAAAATTCTCAAATCTTGCTGTCGTAGGAAATAAAACCTCTCCTCTCATTCTGACAGTTTGCAGTTCTTTCGGAATACTTAAAACATCTCCTTCTTTCAAAATCAAATCAAATGGGCCGTAGGGATTTGCCAAGATTTCATTGAGGTCAATACCAATCAACTCGACATCCTTGATTTTAAGAGGTTTGATGTTTTCGTCCGTATCAGCCAAAAGCATCAAATTTTCCTTTTTCAAGTCTTCTGACTGTGTGTCTTCAGAGTTTCCTTTAAAACCTGACTTTTCAGTCATTTCCTTTTGCTTATTCAGCAATTTAGTTTCTATACTTTTCATAAGGATACGCTCAGCTTGAGTCCATTCTGAACTATCCCTATCCATGATCTTCTGTAACTCTTCCAAGTTACTCAGCTTTATATCTTCTTCCGTGGGAGATTTAAAAAATTCATTCCTTCTGATCAACGTGGCACCTTTTGGATAAGCATAATTGGTCAATCCACCTGCTCTTTTTAACAGATCTGAAATCCTTTCGTTAGCATGTGCAATAGCAAATTCACCTGGATACATAGCTTCACCTTCTACGCTGACAAGTTGAGTACGTTGAAATCCAGGACTTCTTCTAACCATGATATGATCAAATGGCTGCAGAATTGTTTGAGAATTTTGACCACTTATTTTCAGATCGCTCGTGATGTCTATGATGATGATTTCCGCCAATTTTCCAGAAACATCATTCTTTATTCTCCTAGCAATTTCTATTCTGGAGGAAGTTGCAGATTCTTTGAAGCCTCCGGCTCGCAAAATCAAATCGCCGACCTTCATATTTTCGCCGAAAGGAAAAGTACCAGGATTGTTTATTTCTCCAGATATCTTAACATAATACTCCTCTTTGAGGTCATAAATACTTGGAATATGTAACCAGTCTTCCCTTTTCAATAAGATATCAGGGGTAGTTCCATTGGTTATGGAAGGAATATCAATTTCCAAAATCTCCAATGAAAAATCGGTTTTGGTTCGGTAAAGAGTTGCCCTATTAAGGAATGCATCCTCTCTGATTCCATCCGCTTTCGCGATTAAATCCTTAATACCCATACCTTCTGAAAGCGAAAACGAACCTGGTCTTTGCACAGCACCAGAGATTTGGATGCGATTTTCAAATTTCATCTGGATTTTGCCGATTCTGATGATATCTCCATCTACTGGAAAAAACGAACCGTAACTGGTCCTATCGACGTCCTCTATTTTTAAGTCTTTTCCTGTTTTTCTCGACACCGTAATGCGATCTTTGTACGCATCACTTCCAAAGCCGCCGGCAAACCTCAAAAGATCTTCAATCGACTCGCCCGATTTCAATTCAAATAAGCCATCTCTACGAACTGGACCAATGATTTCAATTCGATTTTTGAATGGGGGTACAATAATTACATCGTTATCTTTTAAAACAAGGCTGCTATTAAACTCACCCTTAGAGATGAAATTGTAAATATCTACCTCCTGAAGTAGCCTGTTGTCCCTGTAAATCTGAATATGCCTAAATGATCCATTCTCATTAAGACCACCAGCAGCAAAAAGTGCATTGATAGGTGAAGCAAATGAAGGCAAGGTATAAGTTCCTGGATTGTTTAACTCGCCAACTAATGACACATTCACAGTTTTGATATTCCCCAGCCTAACCTCTAAAAAGGTATTGCCTGCAGATAATCCTGAATAAATTTGATTAAGTGAACTTTTAATCCTTGATGTAGCTGCAGCCACTGAGGATCCACCCACCTGAACGGATCCCACATTAGGTATTAAAATCCTGCCATCTGGATTAATCTTCAAGTCAAATGACTGCTGGGAAGCACCATATACATCAATAAGTAATTGATCACCAGGACCCAAGACATAATTTGGCGGAGTAGGAATATTTAGACTAGGTGTGAAATTTATCTTTTTGTTATAAAAAAGTGTGAACCCAAATATCTTTTTTTGAATTGGCGAAAGTTCATAGTATGGATCAGATTTTCTCAACGAATCAAATATATCATCTTCACTTTCCCTACCTTCCACCGATCTGAGTATTCCACCGGCATTTGATTCCAACCTTGATTTTGGACCAGACCTTCTTGATTTTAATGCATCTATTCGCTGACGAAGTTTAGCCGCTTCGCTTAAAGGCATCCCTCTTTCTATTGCAACAGATTGAAGTTGTTCCTCATTTAATCCCGATGCTTCCGCTCTTTTGATTAGTTGCTCCAACTGTGCATCCGAAAGGTTGTCCACCTTCAGATTCTGTATATCCATGAGGGATTGAGAATAGGCGAGTGGGATAATTACTAGAACCAGAAATACTAGGATTATTCTTTTCATTTCAATTTCAATGACCCTGACCGATTTGGTGTTTAGTTCAATAAATGTAATCAGAATTTATTCTGATCTTGTTCAATCCTGTGACTACTCATTTTTTGATCAGTGAATAGTCTGAGTTGACTAAAGCTTCGCCCTTTCAGTCCCATTTTTTGGAACTTACAAGGGAATTTTTATACTAAAATAAAGCTCAGACTCCTGCCTGCCGATCAAAAAGAACCAATCCTACAGGAGAGACTCTTCCCGAGGACAGTGAGAATACCACTTTTCGATCAATCAATTCTTCTATTTTTTTCGTCAAATGGCTAATGTATTCATCGTTTAGATTTTCGCCAGTAACCAATACGTCGATCACCTTAGTATCGCTACCTCGAGCAATATCTCCGGTCAAAACGACTTGCTCTACTTCGCCCATTCGATCCAATATTTGCTCTAAAAGCATGTCAAGTCCAAGGTATTTTCTAATAATATCCCGGATATTGGTGTAGAAGGGGTGATTTTGATTGGCTTGGTACTCTATTTTATTCTTATCAAGATGAGATATCAGTATACCTGCTTGGGTTAGATTATTCAATTCCTTACGGATTGCATTGGTAGACTCACCAAACTCTTCGGCTAATCCTCGTAAGTGGCTATGGTTTTGTGAGTTCACAAAAAACTTGATCAGAAGCTTCAGCCTCGTCTTAGATGTGATTAATGACTCTAACATAAAAAATTTGTAAGAATGAGTAACAAAGGTACTCATTTACAGAAACTGAAAAAATAAAAGTGCTCTTTTTTGATAAAAAAGAGCACTTTTCAAAGATTTATAAGTTATCCTTTATAAACATCCAAAGGCTTTTTTTGGAGGACCCCTCTAAAGAGCACACCTGACAATCCGCTAAATGCACCTAAAAGAAATCCTATAATGCCAGTTAATGCTATTACCGAAGTCCCAGATCCCAAACCCATCAATTCCCCCATTCTATCCGGTAGTGAGCTTGAGTTAACAATACCCAAGTAAATACACTGCCCAAGCCAAGTTAGCCCCATTCCTAAGCCTCCTCCAAAAAATCCACCTAAGCCGTTTGGATTAAGCAGCGTACTTAAAATCAATATGCCAATCATAACCACCCAATAAGGGGCCACAGGATTCAGGAAAACCACCAGTAATGCTACCAGGACTGTCAATAAAATAAACCGCATCTATTGTCTCTTTAAAGTTGTTTTGAAAAGAATTCCGTCTTCTTCGGAGGATTTTTTAAGACTGAAATCCACATACTCACCATTTGCCCAAATAGGAATAAAATTCTCATAAAATCGGCTACCAGGATTCCCTGACTGACCTCCTGGATAAATCCCAAATGCCTGAATCTGTTCTCCTAGTTCTACCACCATGCGCCAGCTCGCTCCATGCCTACTGCCAGTAGCATTCAAAATCCCAGATCCACCACCCGTGTAAACATTTGAAACTGAAAAAGATTTGAAATTGGGCACCAGATGCTGTATGGTAGTCCTCTTGTAATTTGCCCATGTAAAATCCCCTTCCTCCTGCTCCCATTTTTTCATGGCTACCATCAGAGAATCAAACCCAACTTTGACATGGTACTCGGCAGATTCTAATGCTTCTGTAGATTTGATGTCAAAAATGGAATCAGTTCTATAATTGGCAAGCAAATCAATGGTCTGATATGCATTTGGACGAACTACCGGAGCTTTATTTTCCATCAATTCACCCCAAACACTTTCCATTATCTTGCCAAACCAAATACTGTAAAGGGTCTGTCCCTTTTTGTTAGGATCAGCAAAGAAGTCCCATGCTCTAAGCTCTTTGACATACTTATCTGCCTCAGCCGATTCTACCTCATAGGTACCTAGCAAATTAAGCATGACCGGCAAAGCTTCAGCAGCTTGTAAATTGAAATTATCAAACTGAAGCGATTTCATATCCTCTACTGTGATCTGACTCAGCTCCATGAGTTTAGAATTTAATCTTCTGTTTCGATAGTGCTCATAGGAGTTATCAAACACATAGTAGGGGTAAGATGAGTCCACTGGATGCTGATTGGCGGAGGAAACAAAACCTCTCTGAGGATTTAGAGTACTGGCATTATGATCATTCGGGATAAATCCCTGCCACTCCATTCTAGGATCAGAACCATCCAAGAAAAATTTACCCTGGCCAGGCCATTTGAGCGGGAATTTTCCCTGAATCCTCATGGCAATATCTCCGCTTTTTGAGGCAAAAACAAAGTTCTGAGCCGGCGCTGAATAATGGTCCAACGCTTCATTATAATCTGCATGACTTTTAGCTTTGTTGAGCTTTAAAAATGTTTTTTGCTCATTGGAACCTTCATGCACAATCCACCTCAGGGCAAAATTTACATCCTGACGGTTGCTTTTAAATGTGCGGTCATACACCACAGGGCCATAATGGGTGTAGACAACAGTATCCACATAGGTTTCTTTTCCTTTTATCTTGATTTCCTCGATTCTTACCCTAGTCTCTTTCCATTCATTCCCGTATTTATAGGCACTTCTCTCAGTATCTTTAAATTCAATTTTGTACCAGTCTCTGGTATCCTTGGTCGCATTGGTTACTCCCCATGCGACATGCTCGTTAAATCCTGATATAACTCCCAATGCACCTGGAAGAGTGGCACCTTTTACAGAGTGCTCAGGTGTGCTTAGCTGCATTGCATACCAAAGCGAAGGTAAATTCAGACTTAAATGGGGATCATTTGCCAAAATTGGATTTCCATTTTTGGTTTTGCTACCGTGAACAGCCCAGTTGTTGGATCCCGTACCTTCCACAGGTTGATCTATGGGTTCAATGACCAATTCATCATTAGGAAAATTGATACTGTCAGGCTTAGTTATTGACAGAGGTTGAAAATCCCAAACACGTTCTTTTTCAATTACGGGATCATTTTGTTTTGGAAAATCAGGATATAACCTATTTAGCTTGGCTTCCCCAAGAATTTTCCTAAGGTTTGAAAACTCAAGGTCTCTATCCCCGACTAACATATCGGACATGTACTTTAAAAGCAATAAAGACTTATAGGCAGACCAGGGCTCAGGTTGATAATTCAGTATTTTGTACTCTACTGGGAGCTTAGCAGCTGTGAGTTGATTAATATACTGATTTACTCCATCGGCATAGGCCTCCACTAGGGCCAGTGTTTCTGGATCATTTTCTTCCAAATATTTGATCCCCAACTCAGCTCCATAAGCTAGACCTTTTCTTCTTGTCATCCGGTCCAATTCCAAGGCCACCGGACCAACTATTTCAGAAATTCTTCCCGCAGCTGCCCGGGTCTGAAACTCCATTTGCCAGAGTCGATGCTTTGCAGTGATATATCCCTGAGCTCGGTATAAATCCAAATCATTTTGAGCAAAAATATGAGGTATAAGATGCTCATCATAAATAACTTGCACTTCATTAGAGAGATTTTCTAAGACTAATTCCTGATCAGCTAACTGATCCTCACTGAAGGAATTTTGCCAAAATCCATGATAGGGATCAAGAAGTGGTGCCAAAGGAGGGATTTGTCCGAAAGGCCTAGAGACAAAGATGCCTAGAGCCAAGGTGAGGCTAAAGACAAAAATGAATGATAAATATTTCATTTCATTGAGAAGTAGGTCGATAAGGGGTAACTGGACTATAAACTACTAAAAAAAATTAGAGCCAAAAAAATCCCCAGAATTTTGACCTGGGGATTCATGTCGAATTATCGGACAGAAACTGGAAGTTTTAACTTTTCCCATCTTATGACAAAGCCGGGAGATTCAAGATCTATTGATAGTTTTTCAGAAGAAGTTGATTCCCAAACAGGGGTAACTTCAACCTTTAGGACATCATTTTTTTCATTATACTGAAAATGACCGTGTTCCAAATCCCAATCTGAATTAAATATGACCGTCCAATTCCCACTTTCTTTAGGAATTGTAAAAATGGAATATTTCCCAGCTTTGATTGGCTGACCTTCAATGACCATATCAGAAGAGAAATCGATGTAGGTTGCCTCGTTTGCGCCTGTCCTCCAAACTACATTATATGGCACCAAATCTCCCCAGATTGTCCTTCCCTTGACAGATGGGGATCCATACTGAATTTTAATTTGCTTTCCGCCAATTTGACCTTCTTTTACCTCCAACGGACTTGGTCTTTGTTCGGTAGCCGTCTCTTCCACTGATGCTTCGGATGCCACTTCAGATGTTTCAGAAGTTTTTGGTTGGCAGGAATAAATTAAGGTAAAAACCAAAGCTGCAATCCAAAGGCTGTGTTGCTTTTTCATATTTAGGTTGAATGATTGACCGATAGTAAGTACGCAAAATTAAACTAAATGATCTGAAAAAATTTTATCCATTGATCCTGATTAGCTAAATGCTGGATCCTAAAAATTCAAATTTTAGCTACTTCATCAGCTAAATCAAACCTGCAGGCATCTGTCAAGAATGGGATAGAACTGATTCTAAAGTAACTTAAAAAACAAAAACCACATTCCAAATGCAAAAGTCACCAATCGAACGTTTTTACCTTGGATTGTGATAATGGCTCGTTCTATTTGAGTAAAAATTGCCATTTTTGAAATCCACAGTTGAAAGGAGCTGTCCAATAAAGTCAAGGAAATGCCTTTTTATTGAGGTGATAATCAAAATGGATTACCTTCTCAATCAAGAGGCGAGCTTATGAAAAGAATGAAAATCAGATGAAATACCTCACCGGGATCATTTTTATTTTGAGTCTATTTATTTTTTCCAGCGTGTATATTTCACCTGAAATCTTTCCATATGCGGGACTTCTTCCATTTTTGATTCCTGTAGTGATCATTTTCAATATTTTACTATTTCTCCTTTTAGCCCTTGCTTGGAGAAAACTTGCGCTTCTACCGCTCGCCTGCCTTTTGCTGGGGTATAAATTTTTATTCATCACCTTTCAGATTAATCCCAAAAAAGATGATGCTATTGGACTAAGGGTATTGACATACAATACGCACGGATTTTTTTATAGAAAAGAGAAAAGTGATGAGTTGGATTCTAATGTCTTTACTTGGCTTGCTGATCATCCTGCTGACATTAAAGTTTTTCAAGAATTTTACCAAGATTATACTTCAAGCAGCAGGAATGCAGTCAAAATATTCAGCAAAAACGGTGAGTATGAATATGCCTACCAAGTTCTCGATGGAAACGACAAAAAAAGATTCATGGGCATGGCCATATTTTCCAAATACCCAATAGTGAATGAGGGGCTGATTTTTGATAATCAAAAATCAAATGGGGCGATGTTTGCTGATATTGAAGTGGGCAAAGATACCCTTCGTATTTACAACGTTCATCTTGAATCAATGGCTATTCAAGCTGAAGCACTGGAGACTTATGACCAGGCAAAACAGGTCTATCGACAGACTCTTGGCAAACTTCATCGCGGAAGTTTAAAACGAAACGAACAACTGAGTTTAATTTATGAGCATCTCAGTAACAGTCCGTATCCGGTAATCCTGATGGGAGACCTAAACGAAATCCCTTATTCTTATGCCTATTTTAAGCTGAGCCAAAAGCTAAAAAACGCCTTTGAAGTAGCAGGAAGAGGCTTTGGCTTTACCTATAACCGAGTGCTTTTTTTCCTAAGAATAGACCATATTTTCTCCACGCCAAGCATTATTCCAGTGCAGTTTGATACCCATCGGGAAGTGGATTATTCTGATCATTATCCAGTGTCTGCCACATTTACCTGGGATGGACTGGATCTTTGATTTTTTGATCCCATACCTTTTTCAATGGAAAAAGTAAAACAGGAAGTAAAAAAAGGTCCGCTAAAAGAGCGAAAATGAGTGAAAAACTAATGAGTAATCCCGTGAAGTGAGTCACCCCAAACTGGCTGAAAATCAACAATCCAAAACCGCTAACCAAGATTACAGAAGTCAAAACTATCGCTTTTCCTGTATCGATAAATGTGCGCTTGATTGCATAATGGAGATTTTTCCCTTTAGCTAGTTCCAATTTAAGTTTTGATATAAAATGGATCGTATCATCGACTGCAATACCGAAAGCGACCGTAAATAATATTGCCGTTGTCAGTTTAAATTCAATTCCAAGTAGCCACATCAATCCAGACATCCAGATTAATGGGATCAGATTGGGGATCAGCAATACTAATGACAATCTCCAAGATTTAAACAAAGCTCCACCAATCAGGCCAACAATCAAAAAAGCCACACCAAGCCCTTTTGCCATTTGTCTGGTCACAGACTCATGTCCTCGATCTATCAAGTGTGCTGTACCTGTCCACTTTACTTTAAGGAGGTTTGGATTTATCTCCTGATTGCAAAAATTTATAAGCTCGGCCCGCAATTTTCCCATTTGCAGACTTCCAAGATCAGGAGACCTTCCAGTGATCCGACCTGTCATTCGGTCAGCCGAAAGCACTTTCGGCCCATCCAGACTCAACGCTTGATCAAAATAGCGATTCATCCGTAAGTATTGACCTTGAGAGGGCAGTGAAAAAGCTTTTGGATTTCCTTGATTTTGTGCTTGGTTAAGCGTCTTGACTAAGCTGAGCGGAGAGATATACTCTCCCTCACCAAAAAGCTCAATGAGCTTGCCTTCTACTTTTTCGATCTCTTTTAGGACTGATAGGTCAAGTAAACTTTTACCATCTTTTCCTTTCTCCAGATACAATTCAATGGGGTTGGACCCACCATATTGTTGATCGAAGTAGGCGAAATCTTGCTGAATGGGATGGTCCAAAGGTAGGTTATCCAATAAGTATCCATTGATTTTGATTTGAGAAGTTAAACACAGTCCAAGCGTGGAGATCGCCAGAAAAGACAATGCAATCATTTTCCGCCTTTGAATGATTTTCTGCAGGAGAAAGACAAAAAGACGGTCACTTTTTGAAGTTAGCTTGTGATTGGATTGACCAATTGGAAATGCATGAAGTAAACCGGGAGTAATACCCAAAATAGCTAAAAACAAGATCAAAATCCCGATTCCAGTCCAAAGACCAAAACCTTTCAAGGCTGGAATGGATGTGAAATACAGAGAAATAAATCCTATTGAGGTAGTAAAAACCGTCAAGGCAACCGCAAAAGTCAACTCTCGAAAAGTATCTTGAATCGCTTGATCTTTGCAAAGTCCGGTATCTAGCTTTTTGATCAAATGAGTGAAATAATGAATTAAGGCACTCAATCCCACTATCAAAAATATAGTCGGTTGCATCACCGACATGATATCGAGTGGCTTTCCTACCAAAAGTATCAGACCAAAAGCCCACAAAATCCCGATCACCAAAACCAAAATGGGTATCAGTATACCCCAAGGTTTGCGAAAAACCCAAAAAAGAACAAGTAACATAAGCCCCAAAGAGGCCCCGATAAACATTACAAATTCCTCCTGCATCAGGCTTACAAAATCGCGCTGAGTCTGGATTTTTCCTGCTACAGCATATGGCTCTATTTCCTGCTTATCAAAAATTCCGAGTATTTCTTCATAAAGCTGATCCCCCTCCTTTTTACTGAGCTGAGAGTCATTTTGGATCAAAAAAAGGAAACTACTTCCATCTTGGGCAATTAATGAACCTTTGAACTGCCTAAGTTTTGACTCCGAATTTTGAAGATTTTGTTTGCTTGACCAGTCCAATACCGGAAAAGTCTGAAGTCCAAAGGCATTGACAACTGGTATCTCAAGGTCAAAAATGGAAATTAGGGTATCTATTCCACTAAGAGATTGTATTTCGGTTTTGACCGTTGCTAGGTGTGAAAGGAAAGCAGAATCCAACAACTCTCCTTCCCGGTTGCTAAATGCGAGAAGAAGGTAATCATTATCGCTTCCAAAATTCTTTTCATAGACTCCCCGATAAAAAGACAAATCTGGATCATCATGAGGAAAAAACTGCTCAAAGTCATAGTCAAACTTAGGGATGGGTCTGAAAATCAACAGTAATCCAGTCAATAAAGCACTGATAATAAGAAGAAAATAAGAGAATGATTTTCCGAACATTAGATAAATGTCTGTGGGTTGTAAAAACAGCCTTGACTCAATTTTTAAAAGAGCAAATCGGAAAAGAATGTTTTTTAAATTCTTCGATTCCTTAACTTGCCAAGTAAGTAAATAAGCCAAAAAAATGCAGCAATATCACGATTTGATGAAGCGAATTCTCGCAGAAGGAGTAAAGAAAACGGACAGAACAGGCACCGGAACGATTTCCATCTTTGGACATCAGATGCGTTTTAACCTTGCAGATGGTTTTCCTGTAGTTACTACCAAAAAACTTCACCTTCGCTCCATTATTGTCGAATTGCTTTGGTTCCTCCGTGGTGACAGTAACATCACATGGCTTAAAGAAAACGGAGTATCCATTTGGGATGAATGGGCTGACGAGAATGGCGATTTAGGTCCAGTCTATGGCTATCAGTGGAGACATTGGCCGGACGGAAAAGGCGGCGAAATCGACCAAATCAAAAACCTGATTCATCAGATCAAAACCAAACCAGATAGCCGACGTCATATCGTGAGCGCTTGGAATGTGGCCGATGTGGACCACATGGCCTTACCTCCATGTCATACCATATTTCAATTTTATGTGGCAGACGGCAAGCTTTCCTGCCAGCTCTATCAGCGAAGTGCCGATGTCTTTTTAGGTGTTCCTTTTAACATTGCTTCCTATGCCCTATTCACCATGATGGTGGCACAGGTATGTGATCTTAAGCCTGGGGAATTTATCCACACATTTGGCGATGCACATTTGTATCTAAACCACCTAGAGCAAGCGGAACTCCAACTCAGCCGCGATATCCGCCCTCTTCCTACTATGAAAATCAACCCCGAGGTAAAGGATATTTTCGGATTCAAATACGAAGACTTTGAGCTCCTCAATTACGACCCACATCCACATATCAAAGCTCCTGTAGCGGTGTAGAGGGTAAGAGATTGAAAGATTTGGAGAACATACCTTTAACTATCAGAAATACTTCCAGAAAATTTAAAAAGCCCCGAATTTTTAAAAATTCGGGGCTTTTGCTTTTAATTTCCTAACTCGTACTTGAGGGTTTTTCCTTTTTCCACCGCAGGCAAACCTTCTGTCATCCAAAGCGGAGCCGGAGCACCTTTGAGGTAATGGTCAAAAAACTGACTCAATCGAACGGAAAGATCTTTGGCATTTTTTCGTTGCACCAGATTGTGATCCTCTCCATTGTACTGAAGCAACCAAGCTGGTTTATTCAAACGTTTCAAAGCCATAAACATTTCGATGCCCTGATACCAAGGCACTGCCCCATCGGCATCGTTGTGCATGATCAGGACGGGAGTTTGCACTCGGTCCATGGTAAATAGCGGGGAGTTTTCGAGGTAATACATCGGTTTTTCCCAGAGCGTACCTCCTATTCGGGATTGGGTCTGTTCGTACTGGAACATGCGGCTCATGCCTGTACCCCAGCGGATTCCGCCGTAGGCTGAAGTCATATTGACTACCGGAGCACCAGCTCCTGCTGCTTTAAACATATTGGTTCGTGTGATCAAGTACGCGACCTGATAGCCTCCCCAGCTTTGGCCTTGGATAGCCATATTTTCGGTATCCACTCCGCCTTTCGCAATTACGGCCTGCACACCCGGGATTATGCAGTCATAGGCACTTGGTCCCGGAAGGCCAAGATCATACTTGATGTCCGGCACGAAAACCAGGTAATCATTGCTTACGAAATAGGGAATATTAATCGTAGATCTACTTGGAGCTGGAGCGCGGTAATTGTGCAAAGTCTCGCTGTTTCGCTCGTAGAAATAGACCATCATCGGATATTTTTTAGTGGCATCAAACCCTTCCGGCTTAAAGAGCAATCCTTGAAGTGGTGTCCCGTCATTGGACAAGTAAGAAACTAATTCCACACTTCCCCACTTGATTCCAGCCTGTTGAGGGTTAAGATTCGAAGCTTTGGTAAGGGTTTTGAAAGTCAAATCCGTCAAATAGATATCCGGATTTTCGCGGTAAGTTGATCGACGGACAATCACCTGATTTGACTCTTGAGCCTTTCTAATTCCCAAATAGCGGTGAGCAGACATCAGTACCTGCTTAGGCGCCGACTTTCCTTCATAAGTTGAAGTGAAAAAACCATTATCCTTGGTTAATTCATTGAATGCAGAAAGGATCAAGAGTTCTTTGGGATCGATTGAGGTTTCATCTGCTTTCAGCTGTTCCCTTCTGAACGTGATTTGCTTTTTACGTCCCTCACCCAAAGTAAGACTGACTGCACTGGTAGGATTTTTAGGATCAATTTTCCAAATGTCAAAACGATCATTGATCAGAATTGCTGCATCTCCTACCAACCATCCTTCTGAACCGTAACTACCCGGCAAGGATGGTGAATCATGGATTTCATCATAGAAAGGAACTGATATCCTTTTGGTCAGATTGATCTTAGCTTTGGATTCAAGATCATAGGCTACCCAAGAACTGTCTCGAGCGTCATACCAATAGGCATATTTCCCTTCCGGAGAAAGTCTTGGCGAGCCAGAAGCATTTTTCTCGATCAGGGTTCTGGTTCCAGTTTTAAAATCTACCGAATATAAATCTCTGCCAATCTGAATATCCCAACTGTAACTTCTTCGATAGGGTGCGTCAGTCCAGGCGAGTGCAAAGTCTTTGGTGATTTTGTTTTCCATCATCACATGTTCTACCTCAGGGGTTCCAAGTTGGGTAATGGAAAAATCGAGTAGATTCAAGGTCGCCAAATAGGTTTTTCTTTCTTCCTGAGACTTGTTTTTGAGCTGCATCGGCTGGATTTCAGCCTCCTGCCACCCCCAAATATCCAAGCTTACCCGTTCTTCATCCAATATGGTAGTGTCAGATTCATAGGCATAATCCATATAGTCTTTTGCTACTCCGAAAAACAATCGACTCTCATCTTCTGAGAATCTTAAGCTTCCATCAGGACTTATTCGGCTGTTTTCTAATTTCAAAGCACTCTTTTCCACTTGGGTAGCCAAATCACCTTCTTTTATATCATATATATATAAGGTGTGAGTTGGCTTTTTGGCCTTCAAAGAATCATCTGTTGCGATAAATGCAAGCTTTGCAGATTGAGGTGAAAACACCAAATTGGAATAGGTGGTCATCTTCTCATGGACAAGTTTACTTTCTCCCGTAGACAAATTCAGAAGATAAACTGCTGCATTGTCTGCTTTTTCTTCCTCAGCTAAGGTGTACTGAAGAAAGTCTCCATTTGGTGTGAAGCTGTAGGATTTTACTCGCTCAAACTCCCAAGTTTTTGCTCCATCAAGTGATCGAACCAAAAGTTTGGTCCCATCAGTTTTCTTAGGTTTTTCAATTTTTGCAGTAGAATCCGTTTTATTGGTAGCTATAGAATCTTTTGGCGCATCTTTTTTGGGAAGTTCTTTCTCAAAGTGAATGGCAATCCAGCTTCCTTTTTCAGTTGGAATCGCAAAAGATTTAACTCTTGGTAGTTTTTCTACTTTTCGGGTAGTTAGGTTCAAAATAAACAAGCTATCCTTGGGTATGTCATCAGCTTTCTTTTTCCGAAGTTTTAAAACCCGAATGGAATCCTTTTGAGGCGTAATTTTCCCTATCGCATATTGATCATCTGATGAAAAATTGAAAGATGTTCCTCTAGGAATAATGACTTTTTGAGTCGGATTTTTAAATGGAAAAACCTCAATTCTTCCATCACCATCTTGGGGAGAAATCTGAAATCCGACGAATTGACCGTTTTTGGTAATTTTTTCTGAGGAAAGGTTCTCCCAGCCATCGTAATCCGCGTGAGTTAAAGATCGCTTTTGCTGAGCAAAGGAAATCTGAGTCAACAAGGCCAATCCAAACACCCAAGCCCACTGCTTTACTTTCAACATGGTACTATTTGCTTATTGGTTTAGTGTAAATTCTCTTTCAAAATAACCTCCTCGGGTTGAAGAAAGCTTTATTTTCCCTTTTATGGCTTCTTTACCATCTACTTTCACTTGGAAAGTAGCGGTCTTCTTCTCACCTACTCCGGTATATCCAGAATAGATGGTCTTATCAAATAATGAGGGAGAAGTAATTTTCACCTTGGCGTTTTCATAGCCTTTGGTCAATTCCTTATCAAAATCCAGGGATACACGGTCTTCTTGCACAATTTTAACCAGCTTAGCTTGTTCCAATGCCACTGGCAGTTTTCCGGAATTAGTCCATTCCAGCGTGATTTCAAATTCACCGCTTGAGAGCTTTTTCACCTTGAGATCATTGATAGTCAGCTGCGGCAGTCTCTTGGCCATTGCAAGGTTGAAGAGTGCTTGTTTTTTAGCCCAATCCTCTAGCTGCCAAGGAGGACCATTTTGTCCAAAAAATTTAGGATGAAAACCACCTATTTCAATATCTCCCAAAACAGGATGGGTCATTGGAGTCCAAGGTTTGAACCCCTTACTTCCATTTGCCTCATCGTCCCACATTAATCCATCATAATCGTCATAAACTCCATCTCCGTCATAATCCTTCATGGCACCATTGTTCCACAACTCATCTCCATACCAGATACTGCCATAATAGAAATACCCGAAATCAGGTCCATGACCAAAAAGTGGTTCAGGTTTCAAAGGATCACCAGTCATAGAATTGACTTTATAGCGAGTAGCGTAGGTTTCATACACATCTCCGGCCCAAGGATAGGCTGTAAAGGATAATCCCAATTGATCCATCTCTTTATAAATTGCTAAATCCTGAGGATACATGCGCTCCTCTGATTTGGAAGTGGAAGGTGGGCGCAAATGCATCGGCACACGGGTATCCATGGAATTGACCACAGAAATATTAGGATGGCTGAGTACCCATAGGGCTGTGGAGCGTGTTTCTATTTCACTGAGAGGATAATCACCTGCACCAAATTGGGTATAACCTCTGCCGGTAAGATCTCCACCTGTATTTGGTCTCCAGTTTTCGGGATAATTGCGATGAAGGTCTAGTCCTCCTATCCCATCTTCATTATAGGAACCATCGCCGTCGTTATCAATTCCTTCAGTATACACTAAGTAATCTCCTTTTCCAGGAAAGGTGCGCTTCATTAATCGCCCTTTGGGATCCTTAGGATCGATGACGAAATTAGCCTTTTCCTTTTCTTCCTGAGTAGAGGCTTTTTTCCTCATCTGATAGATAATACCATCCCCGTCCAAATCTTCTTCAGGGTCCTCATCAAGAAGCCCATCTCTGTCTGTATCGTTTGGTCGAACAGTACTTCTATTTCTCTGTTCGGTATACAAATACATATTCGATCCATCAGGGTTATTTTGGGGGCGGAGGTAAATAACTTTTGAGTCAATCAATGCAGTGATTTCCGGATCTTTTCCGTAGTTCTCCAACAAATGCTGAGTCAACCAAAGTATGGATTCACTGGATGTGATTTCTCCTGAATGGCGACCACCTTCAAAGTAAGCAGCAGGCTTATCAGTATCTTTTCCAGTCTTTTTATTGGTAATGGTCATTTGGTAGATAGGCCTCCCTTCAAAAGAGTACTCAATCACATACAGATCCACAATATCTGGAAACTGCTGAGCCCATTTTTCATACCAATGGTACATCACATCCACCGTATGATATTTATTAAAGGTAAGCTTTTCACCGGGGGTGTATTCAACTTCTGCAAAGACAAACTTCTTAAAAAATGAAGGTCCGTGTCTTTCACCAGAAACTGTATAAAACTTAGATTTTTGGTTTTTTTCCGGGAATTGTTGAGTTGGATGAAAAGATTTCACCTGTGCAGTAGAAAAACTTGCACCTAGCAAGCATATCAATAACAAGTAGGTTTTTCTCATATTCTATAGGGTTGGAATTCTTAAAAGTAAAAAGAAGGCCTAAAGCCTTCCCAACCACTCAAAAAAAAAGACCTTCAAGAGGCCTTACTTTTTTATCATTATTTCGAAAGTCTCAGCTTTTAAAGATGTATGCCCTTTAGCTGGCTTACAATTAGGAAGCTGCCTAACAACAAAATCAAGTCTTTCTTTCAAACCCTTGTCTTCTGCTTCTAAAAGCTCAAATCCAACTATCCTTCCAAAAGAATCAACGTTAACCAAAAACTTAACTTGATCCAATTCTTGGCTTTTCTTGGTTCTAAAAATAAAGCTTGAGTAGGAATCGATTATTTGATTTACATCACTTTCAAATTCCCAGCTTGGAGACTCAACAGAAGAGGAATTGCTTGATTTAATAGTCAAACCAGTCTTTTCTTCACCATTTAAAGCAAATGAAAAGGTGGTTGAAAGACCTACCAAAGCAAATGCGATAACGATTCTATGTACAAAAGAGGTTTTCATGACCATTTATTTGATACAAGTATACGGCTAAGATTCATTCCAGCAAAATTTTGAATAAACTTTTTTGCAGAAAATTGAATAAAATGAGTCAATCAACCCTTAAAAAAAGCATTTGGTGCCAAAACCTAATGGAAAATATTTTCCAAACCTTTCGAGTAACAAATTCAGAATTAGGAAACTAGTGGGAAAGGAAACAAAAAAGTCTTGCCACTGGCAAGACCCTTTTCAGAATATAAACCCAAATATAACTTTAGAGATTAAAAGTTTTCGATTGATTCTTAAAAATTCGGATAAAATTCTACCAACAGCATATAACCTAGGTAAAAATCATTAGCACCAAATTTTCAATTGTTTTTAATCTACTGGTCCAAAATAAATAGATTCGAAGATCAATTACAAATTGAAAAAATAATTTTGCAATATTTTGAACAATCTCTAATTTACGGCATCCTTTATTAACAATCATCTAAATCCACTAAAGGAAAATGGACAAAATTTTAGATATCGATAACATAGACCTAAAAATCATCTCTCTTTTAAATGAGGATGCTAAAACACCTTACACAGAAATCGCTAAAAAGGTATTTGTTTCTTCCGGGACTGTCCATGTGAGGATGAAGAAATTAGAAGATATGGGTATTGTCAAAAGTGCAACACTAAATATCGATTTTTCAAAACTCGGCTACGACATATCTGCATTTCTAGGAATTTATCTTGAAAAAAGCTCGCTCTATGACAATGTTATTGAGAAACTTAAAGAAATTACTGAGGTGGTAAGCGCTTACTATACTACCGGCAACTATTCCATATTCGCAAAAATTATTTGTCGAGATACAAATCACCTCAGATTAGTATTAGACAAGATTCAAAAAGTTGACGGAATTGACAGAACTGAGACCCTGATTGTACTAGAAGAAAGTATCAACAGACCGATCCAGTTTTTTGATAAGTAATAATACCTCTATTTAGATTAAATCTAATTTAAAAAATTTTAAAGATTTACTCTAGTTCAACCGAAAAAGATTCACTCTTTTTCGGTTTTTATTTTTTAAATCAACACACACACTATCAAATCATTATAAATTTTTTCCATCCCAAATCATCTATGTTTCATAGATTTTTAAAATGACTTCGAACATATTTTTTTGATTAGTTGTTGTACATTCGCATCCAAAATATAATTAGTCTAAATAACTCAGCACATGAGCAAAGACAACCAAATTCTAGAAGAACTAACCTCCAAGGAATATGAGCATGGCTGGTCTGTAAATTACGAGACAGATGAAGCCCCAGCAGGACTTAATGAAGATATTATTAGATGGATCTCTTCCAAAAAAGAAGAACCCGAATGGCTTTTGGAATGGAGATTAAAGGCTTTTAGAACTTGGCAAAATATGACTGAGCCAGAGTGGGCTAATGTTCATTATCCGAAGATTGATCTACAGGCTTTGAAATATTATTCCGCTCCGAAACAAGCCAAAAAACCAAAAAACCTGAATGAAGTAGATCCAGAATTGATTGCCATTTATGAAAGGTTAGGAATATCACTCAATGAGCAGAAGAGGCTTCAGGGCATAGCAGTCGATGCAGTTTTGGATTCAGTGTCTGTTGCGACTACTTTTAAAGATACCCTTGGTAAACTTGGTATTGTTTTTTGTTCGTTTAGTGAAGCTGTAAAAGAACATCCAGAACTCATTAAGAAGTATTTGGGATCAGTGGTTCCGATGACTGATAACTACTATGCGGCTTTAAATTCAGCCGTTTTTTCCGATGGATCGTTCTGCTACATTCCAAAAGGGGTAAGATGCCCAATGGAACTATCCACCTACTTCAGAATCAATGCAGCAAATACGGGGCAGTTTGAAAGGACATTAATCGTTGCAGACGACTCTTCTTATGTATCTTACCTAGAAGGCTGTACAGCTCCACAACGAGATGAAAATCAGCTCCATGCTGCAGTAGTCGAAATTTATGCTGGTGCACATGCAGAGGTGAAATATTCCACAGTACAAAACTGGTTCCCAGGTGATAAAGAAGGCAAAGGAGGAATTTACAACTTTGTAACTAAGCGGGGAATCTGCGCAGGTGATCATTCAAAAATCTCCTGGACTCAGGTAGAAACTGGTTCTGCCGTGACTTGGAAATATCCTTCATGTATTCTTAAAGGAGATTATTCGATCGGAGAGTTCTATTCTGTTGCTGTGACCAATAACTATCAGCAGGCAGATACCGGAACCAAAATGATACACATTGGTAAAAACACCAAATCAAGGATTGTTTCTAAAGGCATTTCTGCTGGCAAATCCCAAAACTCTTACCGAGGACAAGTACAGGTAATGAAGCGTGCAGATAATGCAAGAAACTTTTCGCAATGCGATTCCTTATTAATGGGTGACCGATGCGGTGCTCATACTTTTCCTTACATCGACATCAATAACCCGTCAGCGAAAGTTGAGCATGAAGCAACTACTTCAAAAATTGGTGAAGACCAGATTTTCTATTGCAATCAGCGTGGAATCGCCACTGAAGATGCAGTAGCCTTGATTGTCAATGGCTACGCAAAAGAAGTATTAAATCAGCTCCCAATGGAATTTGCTGTAGAAGCACAGAAACTATTGGCACTTACCCTAGAGGGTTCTGTAGGATAAACCTCTGATTGAAAAATTGGAATATTTAAAATTGAAAAACTAGAATCATGCTATCAATAAAAAACCTTCATGCCTCAATTGAAGGAACTGAAATCCTGAGAGGTATCAATCTTGAAGTAAAAGCAGGCGAAGTGCATGCGATCATGGGACCAAATGGTTCTGGAAAATCAACTTTAGCTTCTGTACTTGCCGGCCGTGAAGAATACGAAGTCACAGAAGGTGAAGTAATTTTCCAAGGAAAAGAACTCTTGGAAATGGCTCCTGAAGATCGTGCAAGAGAAGGTGTATTTTTAGCTTTCCAATATCCTGTAGAAATCCCGGGGGTTTCTTCTACTAACTTCCTCAGAACAGCCCTCAACCAAGTACGTGAATACCGAGGTCAAGAGCCTTTGGATGCGGTGAAATTCCTTTCACTCATGAAAGAGAAAATGGCATTGGTTGAAATCGATCAAAAACTTCTTAGCCGTTCGCTCAACGAAGGCTTTTCAGGTGGAGAAAAAAAGAGAAATGAAATCTTCCAAATGGCAATGCTGGAGCCAACGCTCTCTATCTTGGACGAAACTGACTCAGGATTGGATATTGACGCGTTGAGGATTGTTTCCAATGGTGTGAATAAATTGAAATCAGACAAAACGGCTACTATTGTAGTGACTCACTATCAGCGCTTGTTGGATTACATTGTTCCTGATTTTGTGCATGTGTTGTACAAAGGAAGAATTGTAAAGTCGGGCACCAAAGAGCTCGCACTTGAACTCGAAGAAAAAGGCTACGACTGGATCAAAGAAGAAGTTGATTCTACAGCTACTGTCTGAACTCAAAACTATAACTCATGAGTACCTTGACCCAACAAGATACATTTCAAGGGCTTTTTGCAGCAGCTCCAGAAAACTTCCTTTCCATTCGCACTTTAGGAAAAGAAAGCTTTCTTTCTCAGGGCCTGCCGACAGTAAAAGCCGAAGAATATAAATTTACCAACATCAGTAAAAAGCTGGAGAACGCTATCAAAAGCTTCTCCCCTTCCCTTCCTTTTGAAATTTCCGAAAGTCAAGTAAAATCGGCTTTATTTGAAGATTTCCAAGGTGATGTGTTGGTTTTTTCTAATGGGAAATTTCTTCCAGAACTCTCCTCTTCCATTGAAGGAGTAGAAGTAGCTACACTTTCGGAAAAGCCTGAAACTGCTTTGGGAAGTATTGCCAAAGCTTCCAAAGATCCTTTTGTTGCGCTTAATCAAGCTTCTTTTGCTGATGGAATCTTCATTTCGGTACCAAAAAAGGTTCAAATCGAAAAACCTATTTTGCTGCTTTCTTTTAACAAAGAAAACGCTGGACAAGTAATCCAACCAAGGGTTTGGATTGAAGTGGGTGACTTTGCAGAAGTGACGTTTATTGACCAAAGTATTAACCTGAGTGATTCAGCATATTTTGTCAATAAGGTAGTGGAAGTGAAAGGTGGAATAAACTCGCAAATCAGCTACTATAGGCTTCAGAATGAAGGAAAAGGCACGATCGAAGTCAGCAATTTCGAAACCGATATTCAGAAAGACGCCAAGTTCACTTCGGTAAACATTTCGCTTTCTGGCGATATGGTAAGAAATAATCTTAGCCTGAATCTTCTTGGCAGTAATTCCGAAGGAAATATGTTTGGAGTGTACTTGCTCAATGGGAAAACACATGTGGACAATCACACCAACGTAGACCATACCATTCCGCACGCGGAGTCCAACGAACTTTACAAAGGCATCTTGGCTGACCAAAGCCGCGGAGTATTTAACGGGAAGATTTTCGTCCGTCAGGATGCGCAGAAGACCAATGCTTTCCAGCAAAACAACAATATCCTCCTTTCTGACGACGCCATCGTCAATACCAAACCACAGCTAGAGATTTGGGCGGATGATGTAAAATGCTCTCACGGATGTACCGTAGGTCAGCTGGATGAGGAAGCTCTCTTCTATCTTCAGGCAAGAGGAATTGACAAGACTTCCGCAAAGGGCCTCTTACTTTATGCATTCGCTGGCGAAGTACTTGAAAAAATCGAAGAAGAAAGCTTCCGTAACCATGTCGTAAACCTGATTCAGGAGCGATTGGGAAGCAAATTCTAATCCCATGAGTTTTAATATAGATCAAATCAGGGGCTTGTTTCCCGTACTTCATCAAGAAGTGCACGGCAAGCCCTTGATTTATTTTGACAATGCCGCGACCACTCAAAAGCCAAAGGCTGTTTTAAAGGCCTTGCAGGAATACTACGAAAAGGACAATTCAAACATCCATCGAGGTGCTCATGCCTTGGCCGACAGGGCAACTCGCCATTATGAAGAGACTCGAGAAGCTGTCAGAGATTTTATTGGCGCAAGAGAAGCGGCCGAGATCATATTCACCAAAGGAACTACCGAAAGTATCAACCTGGTAGCTAAGACTTTTGGGAGAAATTTTATCGGCAAGGGTGACGAGATCCTTATTTCCACCATGGAGCATCACAGCAACATTGTGCCTTGGCAGATGGTCTGTGAAGAAAAAGGAGCAATACTTAAAGTCATCCCCATTACCGAATCCGGTGAAATTATTTGGGAAGAATTTGAAATACTACTTTCTTCCAAAACCAGATTGGTCAGCATAGTCCATGCGTCCAATGCACTTGGCACGATCAATCCCGTTAAAAAAATAATCGACGCGGCCCATGCCGTGGGTGCAAAAGTACTTTTGGATGGTGCCCAATCTACCTCGCATCTGGATATTGACGTACTGGACTTAAACTGCGACTTTCTGGCCTTTTCAACTCATAAGCTGTATGGACCGACGGGTCTTGGAGTACTGTATGGCAAAAGAGAAGTCTTGGAAGAAATGCCCCCTTTCCTAGGAGGAGGGGAAATGATCAAAGAGGTGACCTTTGAAAAAACCACCTACAATGAAATCCCCTTTAAATTTGAAGCCGGCACGCCCAATATTGCTGATGTGATTGCTTTCAAAGCCGCCTTAGATTTCGTTCAGAGCCTGACAAAACCCAAAATAAGAGCTCATGAGGATGCACTTTTGGACCATGCGAATGAACTGATGAGTGGAATCAAAGGATTTATTCCCGTAGGAACTGCTTCCGAAAAAGTCTCTGTTTTGTCGTTTAACATCAATGGAATGCATCCGTTCGACGTAGGGCAAATGCTCGACGCCAAAGGTATTGCAGTCCGTACTGGCCATCACTGTACCCAACCTTTGATGAAACGATTTGGAATCGAGGGAACTGTAAGAGCCTCCTTTGCGGTTTACAATACCAAATCAGAAATTGAAAAGCTGGCGGAAGGTGTCGCCCAAATCGCACGATTGAAAAACAAATGAGCACAATCAAGGAGGTACAGGACGAAATTGTTTCAGAATTTGAAATCCTCGGGGATGACAAAGAATCCACGATATTCTACATCATGGAATTGGGAGGAAATCTTAAACCCTTTCCAGAGACTGAGCGAAAGGAAGAAAACATCATCAAAGGCTGTCAATCAAAAGTTTGGCTGGTCGCTGAGGAAAACGAAGGAAAAGTTCAGTACCAGGCAGATTCAAATACAGATATCACCAAAGGACTGATTTCTCTTTTGATTCGCGTACTGGACAATCGAAGACCGGATGAAATTATTCATGCCGATCTGGATTTTATCCAAAAAATCGGAATGGGAAGTATCATTGGAAGCCAGCGATCCAATGGATTGGCTGCAATGATCAAGCAAATGAAACTCTACGCACTGGCTTTTCAAACCAAGCAAAACGCCTGATATGGAAGCTGAAAAACCTATAGAAAGCACTAATCAAGTCGAAAACCTTCGGGACAAAGTCGTGGCGGCCATCAAGCAGGTCTATGACCCCGAGATTCCTGTGGATGTATATGAATTGGGCCTGATCTATGAGATTACCGTCTATCCGGTCAATAATGTCTATGTGCAGATGACATTGACCTCGCCTAACTGTCCTTCGGCTGAGTTCATACCTTCTGAAGTCAAGGATAAAATACAACAGATCATGGGAGTGAACAACGTGGAAGTAGAAGTAACTTTTGATCCACCCTACTCCCAAGACATGATGTCTGAAGTGGCCAAACTTGAATTAGGATTTCTTTAAAACCGTAAAATATAAACTCAACAATATGTATCCTGAAGAACTAATTGCTCCCATGAGAGCAGAACTCTCCAACGTAGGATTCCAGGAGTTTCGGACAGCAGAACAAGTGGCTGAACATCTTGGACCAAATCATAAAGGAACCACCTTTGTGGTGGTCAACTCTGTATGTGGTTGTGCTGCAGGAGCGGCTCGCCCAGGAGTAAAATTTGCCTTGGAGCACGCTTCCAAAAAACCAACTACACTCGCTACTGTATTTGCAGGTAACGACCGCGATGCAGTTGCCAAAGTACGAGAGTTGGTATTACCATATCCTCCTTCTTCTCCTGCCATGGCATTATTCAAAGACGGAGAATTGGTACACTTCATTGAAAGACATCACATCGAAGGCAGAAATGCCAAAATGATCGGTGACCACTTGGTAGAGGTCTTCGAACATTTCTGCGATTAATTAAAGCCCTTCGGGGCTTTTTTTCTTAATAAAAAACCACATTATCCATTCTATAAAACCAATTTATCCTCTATTTAGGCAGTAATTGATTTACAATCAGTCATTTACTCTTAAGGAATATTTGTTAAGAAAAACTCACATAATAATGACTTTGATCATGGAATAAAATCCTTAAAAAATGGTCAGTTTTATTAACTTAAGGCCGATTTTAGAGTTTAAAATGAAATACAATCTAACAATATATGTCTGACTCCGCCAAGCTGTCCTACAAAGGACAAGAATACGAATTCCCGGTAATCATCGGTACAGAAAACGAACCAGCAATTGACATCGCAAAACTCAGAAGTGCAACAGGATTAATCACCCTTGATTCAGGCTTCAAAAACACGGGTTCTACAACTAGTTCAATTACTTTTCTAGACGGTGAAGAGGGAGTATTAAGATACAGAGGTTACCGAATTGAGGACTTGGCAGAGAAGTCCAGCTTCATCGAAGTTGCATACCTCCTGATCTACGGAGAGCTACCTACACAAGCACAATATGAGGATTTCACCAGACAAATCACGACTCACACCCTTGTGCATGAAGATATCAAGAAAATCCTTGACGGTTTTCCTTCCAATGCCCACCCAATGGGAGTTTTGTCTTCATTGATTTGCTCTCTATCAGCATTTTATCCAGATTCACTCAATCCTAATGCAAGCGCAGATGATGTTAATCTCAGTATCATCCGCTTGATTGCCAAAATGCCAACATTTGCTGCATGGGCATACAAAAACAAGATGGGGCACCCAGTAAATTATCCTGACAACTCCCTAGATTATTGCTCCAACTTCCTCAAAATGATGTTTGCGCTCCCTGCAGAGCGATATGAGGTCGATCCAATGGTGGCTAAGGCGTTGGATGCATTACTGATCCTCCATGCTGACCATGAGCAAAACTGCTCTACTTCTACAGTTAGAATTGTTGGCTCTTCTCAAGCTTCTATTTATGCTTCCATTTCAGCAGGCATTAACGCACTTTGGGGACCACTTCATGGCGGAGCAAACCAATCTGTAATCGAAATGCTGGAAGCAATTAAAGCAGACGGTGGTGATGCTAAAAAATACCTAGACAAAGCAAAAGATAAAAACGATCCTTTCAGATTGATGGGCTTTGGACACAGAGTTTACAAAAACTTTGATCCAAGAGCTAAAATCATCAAGAAAGCCGCAGATGATGTCCTAAGCAAGCTTGGAGTGAAAGACCCAGTATTGGATATCGCCAAAGAGTTGGAATATGCTGCATTGAATGACCAATACTTCGTGGACAGAAAACTTTATCCAAACGTAGATTTCTATTCGGGCATCATTTACCGTGCATTAGGAATTCCTACAGATATGTTTACGGTTATGTTTGCGCTTGGACGTCTACCAGGTTGGATTGCTCAGTGGAAAGAAATGAGAGAAAACGGCGAACCTATCGGAAGACCTCGTCAAGTATATACCGGTGCTACCGAAAGAGATTACGTGACCATGAACAAACGATAATTGATAAAAATCAAACAATTGAAAAAACCAGCTTTGCCAAGCTGGTTTTTTCTTTTTCCACATTTCCATACTTGGATTTTTACGGATATTTGGAAACTCGAAAACTTCATTCCAGTTTACATGAAACCAACTACACTAGAAGAAGCAGTTGCTTTGACACAAAAATTCACATCCAGGCCCAGCAATGAGGAGCTTCTTCGACTTTATGGCCTTTACAAACAAGCAACTGAAGGAGATAATGAAGGGGAAAGGCCAGGTGGCTTTGACTTCAAGGCAGCAGCAAAATACAATGCTTGGCTTATCCTGAAAGGTAAATCTAAAGAACAGGCAACTCTTGATTACCTGGACTTAGTCGAAGAGCTATCTAACAAATACATGTAATTTCAATAGCCTGAAGTGCCTATTCAGGCTTTATTTTTTCTCCCAAAAAAACCTGCCAGCATACTTCCAAGCACCAATTGCTGAATGTGATAAAACATCACCGGCAAAAGTACCAAGCCCAATATGGCAGGATCGGGGAAAATCACTTTTCCAATCACCACTCCATGAACCAAGGACTTCTTGGAGCCACAGAAAAGTGCCGTAATCCGATCTTCCTCCGAAAAGCCCAAAAAAGTGCTCATGCTGTAAACAAGAATCATCACTGAAATAAAGATTCCAAGCATGATCCCTCCTATTCCTAACAAAACCGGAAGGGAATAGGCAGAAAATATATGCTGGGAAAATGAATCTGAAAAAGAGGTAAAGACAATCATCATAATGACACTTTGATCTACATACCTGAGTTTAGGCAACACCCTTTTCAACTTCGGAAACAGCCAACCGTGACTCAAAATACCCAAAGTCACCGGAAGCAAAACTTTCAATGATAGTTCTCCCAAAGTGGACCAAAAATCCAATTCGCCATCCACTCCCCCGGCTAGAACCCCCATCCAAGCAGGGGTAAGAATAACTCCAAACAAGCTGGAAATACTTGCATTGAAAATAGCTGCTGGCAAATTGCCTCCTGCTATCGAGACCATCACGACAGAAGCACTAACGGTAGACGGCAAAGCTGACAAATAGCTGACTCCAAGCTTGAAATCCTCATCGATCCATGGGAAAAACCTGAGGAGAAACCACACCAAAAGAGGAAACAACAAAAACGTACAGCTTTGAATGAGTAAGTGCAACTTCCAATTGGAAAGTCCAGACTTCAACTGTACAGGGTCAAGTTTTACGCCATAAAAAAAGAAAACCAGACCAATTCCCACGTTGATCACCGGTTTCCAAGGTAGGCCTGATTGGGATGATCCATACTCAGGAAGTAGGGCGGCCAGGGCAATTGCCACAAAAAGACCAATCAAAAACCAATTGATTCCTACCTTATTGAGCGTCTGGATCAATTTGTTTTTCACTTACCAATCAGCCTTTTGAAGTTATCACAGAGGATTGCCGTTGCGATAGCGACGTTCAAGGATTCTGCTTGTCCAAAACCCGGAATGGTTACTTTTTTGGTCACCCACTTTCCGATTTCCGGGGAAATTCCCTTGGACTCATTTCCCATCAAGATTACCCCTGGCTCTATTTGGGTCAGCTCATGTACATTATCTCCTTCCAAAAACGCCCCATAAACAGGCAATTTCCACTTTGCAAAAACCACATCCAGATTTTCATAGAAAAACTGCACCCTGGTAAATGATCCCATAGTTGCTTGGATCACTTTGGGATTGTAAAACTCGGCCGTTTGGGGAGAAAGCACCATTTTTTTGATTCCGTACCAATCGGCAATCCGGATGATGGTACCCAGATTGCCTGGATCTCTTACATCATCCAAGGCAATAATCAATTCACGATCAGAAGGAACAAACGATGTATTGGATTTCATTCGGACAATAGCCAATGCCGAATCATTGGATTGGTATTGCCCTAGCTGCTCGAGCTGGCCTTGAGTCACCCGAATCAGCTCACTCTTATACCCTTTCAAAAACGGGGAATTTCTACTTTCGAAACTCTCCGTTACCAAAAGTAAATCCACTACAAAATCTGATTTGAGTACTTCCACCACACTTTTCTCCCCCTCGACAAAGAATAAACCCTCTGCTACTCTGTATTTCTTTTGATGTAAGGATTTTATAAACTTAACTGTATTTTTGCTTAGCATTCCCTCAGCTTATTCCGAATTGAAACGTTCCAAATATATACTTTTTCTCACTCTGCTTGGGTTTTGCTTTGGCTGTTCACTCACCAGGACTCTTGATGAAGGCCAGTACATGGTCTACGAAAACAACCTATCCGGAATCGAAAAATCGAATCAGGAGGAGCTGACCAATCTTATCGAGCAAGAACCCAATACTCGATTTTTAGGAACTTCTATCGGTGTATTGATCTACAGGTTTGGTGAATCCTTTTACGACAGTGCTAAAGTAGTCCAGGAACTCCAGACAGTAAATCAAGAACTAGCTGAAGTAAGGCTTCAAATCGATACCGTCTCAACTAATCTAAGGCTCCGCAAAAAGGAAGACAAACTCAAAACAAAAGCAGAGGCACTGCAAGATAAACTCGAGTACGGAAATGCCCTGATGAAAACAGGTAACCCTTTGGTTATTTTGGACAGTGGGTTGATAGAAAAAACGTACCGAAACATGCAGGGATACTTGGTCAACCATGGTTTTTTTGACTCAAAAGTGAAGTACTCAGTAGAGACTAAAAAACAAAAAGCAACTGTCACCTATCAAATCACTGAGAACAAACCCTACCTGATTGACTCTATTTATACCCGCTCTGATAATCCTGAAATACTTAAACTACTAAACCAATATTCCCGAAACACCCTAATCAAGCAGGGAGAGATCTACAATCAGGATCATATCGCTGCTGAGCGCAACAGACTTGAGGAATTGTTGAAAAACAATGGGTTTTACATGTTTTCCAAGTCTTATGTCAACTACCTCGCCTATCAGGACACCTCTGCAAAAACCATTCGCCTGGAGCAGGTCATTCAAAAACCCACCTTCACCGATAAGCATGAAGTGTACACCATAGATTCGATCAATTTTCAGATCAATCCTCCCAGCGATGAATTTGCAGATCGCAGAGTGAAGACCGACTTCAATGGCATTGACTTTTCATTTTATCGTGACCGATATTCCGCCAAAATTCTTGCCTCGCGTGTCCGTATTCAAAAAGGTGCTCCCTACAGCAGAACCCAAGCTATTGAGACACAACGTTTACTCAACAACCTGGATTTATTCCGCTTTGTCAATATCACTTTTGACACCTTGGGAACTTCACTGACTGCCAATATACTGACGCAACCCAATCAAAAATTTCAGTTGACCAACCAGCTAGGTATGACCATTACGGAACAGCTACCCGGTCCATTCTTCAGTACAGCGCTACGAAACCGAAACTTCTTCAGGGCAGGAGAGATTCTTGAATTCAACTTCAGGGCAGGCCTCGAAGGTGTGGCCTCAGCTACTGGACAGGGTGTATACCAAAGCAGTGAATTGAACACCTCTGTTTCGGTTATTTTCCCGAGGTTTTTAATTCCTTTTTCACCGGGAACCCTTCAGCGATTTGGAAGATATAATCCAAATACCCGCGTCACATTTGGATACCTCAACACCAGTAGGCCAGAGTATAAACGAAATGCCATTAATGGATTGCTTTCATACACTTGGTCTACCCAAAATAACCGCCAATCATTCACGGTCAACGCGGCTGACATCAGCTATATCCGGACTCCATTTATTCAAAATGAATTTCTGACCATTCTAAATGACCTTCAAAACAACGGAAACAACCTGATCTGGTCATTTTTACCTTCCTTGATCAGTAGCTTTTCAGGTCAGACCATCATCAACTTCAACCGATACGGAGACTTCAATGCAAAAAGAGCCTCTTTGCTTCGACTATTTGGGGAAAGCGGAGGGACAACCTTAAACCTGGTCAATGCAAAGAGCAATAACGAACCGGGGATCGAGTACGCCAACTTTCAATGGTTGAAAGGGCAAATCGATTTTAGAAGGTATTATCCGGTAAATGAAAAACAAACCTTTGCCTATCGGCTCAACTTTGGAATGGCAAGCCCATACGGAGTCAGTGCGGGGATTCTTCCGTATGAAAAATATTTCTTTGCTGGAGGCGGTACCAGTATTCGGGCATGGCAGGCTAGACGACTTGGACCGGGTAGTTCGGTCCCACAAACAGGCGAAGGCGGAGAATACGCTTACACCAACGAACAGCCTGCCGAAATGATTTTAGAATCCATGTTAGAATATCGGAGAAAACTCATTGGATATTTTGACATGGCCCTTTTTATCGATGCGGGTAACTCGTGGATGATAGGTAGAGATGCTGCAAGACCGGGAGCGGATTTTAGATACGACCGATTTTATAAGGAAATAGCTGTGGGAACGGGCATTGGTCTTCGTATGGACTTTGACTTCCTGGTGATCCGTCTGGATCTGGCTACCAAAGCTGTAGACCCTGCCAAGCCTGAAGGCAGTCGCTGGGTTTTGGACAATATCGACTTTCGAAGACCTTTTGGGGTAAGAGGACAAACTGTATTTAATTTCGGAATTGGCTATCCATTCTGAGAAAAACAACTTATGAGTAGAAAATCAAAAGAAGAAATCGCGATCATCTATCAGCAAATGCAGGATTATATCTGCAAAGGATTGGAAGAAGGCGACGGAAAGGGCAAGTTTATAGAGGATAAGTGGGAAAGATCCGCAGGCGGAGGAGGAAGAACACGCATCTTTGAAAATGGAGCAATCATTGAAAAAGGGGGCGTGGCTTTTTCAGCGGTTCATGGACCAACTCCAGAGAAAATCCTGAACAAGCTCGGGCTGCAGCAGGCTGATTTTTTTGCTACAGGAGTCTCCATTGTTTTGCATCCCCATAGCCCGATGGTACCCATCATCCACATGAACATCCGATATTTTGAGATGGAGAATGGGGTACATTGGTTTGGTGGGGGAATCGATCTTACGCCTCACTACATCGTACCCGAGGATGCAGCCTACTTTCATCAAAAACTCAAAGAAACCTGTGACACCTTTGATCTTTCCTACTATCCCAAATTCAAAAATTGGGCAGATGACTACTTTTATTTGAAGCACCGAGATGAAACTAGAGGAATCGGTGGGATTTTTTACGATCGACTGAGCGCTGATTCTGACGAACAATTTCAGTCAATTTTGGATTTTAGCCTTGCTTTAGGAAGACTTTTTCCGGAAGTGTACACGTACTTCATGCAAAAGAATTCCAAATTGCCGTTTGGACCTGAAGAAAAAGCGTGGCAAAATCTCAGAAGAGGAAGATACGTGGAGTTTAATCTGGTATGGGATGCAGGAACCAAGTTTGGCTTGGATACCAATGGCCGGACAGAAAGTATCCTCATGAGCATGCCTCCTCAGGCAGAGTGGACCTATATGCACCAACCAAAAGCCGGAAGTCGGGAGGAGTTCACATTGAATCATCTGAAAAAAGGCATTGACTGGCTGGCAGGCAACTTATGATCGAACTTGTAAAACAATGGGATGAAGCCCTCTTCCTTTGGCTCAATTCCTTTCACTCAGATGCCTTGGACCCCATCATCTTTCAGATGACGGAGACTGTCACTTGGCTTCCCCTGTTTGCATTCCTGATTTATAAAATTTATAAAGTTGACCCCAAAAACAGCTGGTGGGTATTTGGTGGAATTCTACTGACCATCCTTATTGCTGACCAAGTTACCTCTGGAATCATGAAACCTTTTTTTGAGCGGCTTCGCCCTTGCCACGATCCCCGATGGGAAGGGGTCATGCATAATTACGGGCGTTGCGGAGGGCTATATGGTTTTGTTTCATCCCATGCCGCCAACACATTTGGACTGGCTGTATTCGTTAATCGAAAATTGAAGGGCAAAATTAAAGGCCTACGCTGGCTTTATCTTTATGCTTTTGTGGTGAGTTATACCCGCATTTATTTGGGTGTTCATTACCCTTGGGACCTATTGCTAGGTGCGGCCATGGGTACACTTGCTGCTTGGTTTTCCTGGTTTTTTATCGTGTTTGTCAAAAGACAGTTGATCAAGAAAGTATTGGAATAGACTTTTCTTCAATTTCCTACAAAGCTTAAAAATCCATTAGATCGGATGATGATAAGAAAAAGTGAAAGGGACTTTTAAGCACCCAATTCCTTTTCCAACTGCTCCAAGGACTTACCTTTCGTTTCTGGAAGAATTTTCCAGATCACGATCAATCCCACCAAACATATCGCTCCATACAGCCAAAAGTTATTGGCCCATCCCAGATTTTCTTTAATCGCAGGGAAGTAATAGGTCAACGTAAAATTTCCCACCCAGTGTGCCAATGCGCCCACTGAAATGGCAGCTCCTCGTACGCGTGTAGGGAAGATTTCTGACAAAATAACCCAAAGTAAGGGTGCCAATGAAATGGAATAAAACATCACATTGGCCAATACCAAAACGACTACCATAGAACCACCCAAATCTGCATAGAATGAATATCCAATTCCTGCATACAAGAGCGTCATGGCAGATAGGCAAACCAGCAGGAGCGTTTTCCGACCAAAACGATCTACTGTAGCCAAGGTGACAAAAACAGAAAGCACCATCACTCCCCCCACCACAACGATGTTGAGCATCATCTGCTTCAGGTTAAATCCTGCGGCCTGAAATATATCAGCCGCGTAGTAAATCACCACATTGATCCCACTCCACTGCTGGAGGAATGCGAGGAAAATTCCAATTCCCAGCAGATAGAGGACATTTTTCCCAAAGAGCTCTTTGAGATTCACCTGCCCCAAATCTCCTTCTGATAACGTTGATTGGGTCTCGCGGATAGAATCTTCAGCATAATCAGCCCCTCCGATTTTCGTCAAAATTTTCCTTGCTTTCTCGATTTGATTGTTTTTAACCAGCCATCGGGTACTCTCAGGGACAAAAAACATCAAGACAAAAAACAAAGCCGCTGGGATCAATTCCGCTCCAAACATCCATCTCCAACCTACCTGACCGTTCCAACTTTGAGCAATTTCTTCAAAACCTGCCTGATCCGAAAGTTGGGTATCCAATAGTGAAATCTGCCAGTTGGCCACCTGGGCCAAAAGTACACCAAACATAATCAGAAGCTGATTGATCGTGACCAGTCGACCTCTTTTATCAGCAGGAGCAAGCTCAGAGATGTACAACGGAGAAAGATTAAGAGCGATTCCCATGGCCACGCCTCCTACGATCCGATAGAAATTAAAGGCCCAAAAGGTATCTGCCAAGGCAGTCCCGATCGCAGAAAGGGAAAACAAAAACCCGGAAAATATCAACAATCGCTTTCTCCCCAATCGATCACTGATCAAAATACAAAGTGCAGCACCGGCCATACATCCTACCAATGCCGAACTCGTACCCCAGCCCTGATCTTCCACGGAGGTGATGTTGAAATAGGGCTCATAAAAAGGTTTGGCCCCGCCAATAACCACCCAGTCATAACCAAATAAAAAGCCTCCAAGTGCGGCTGTCAGGGAAATCAGCCAAATATAGGTCTGGTTGTAGGTGTAGGTGGGATTCATTCTAGATTGGGGTTAAGGAGGAATTCGAACAAAAAATACCCGAATTTTGATTTAAATCAATCCTGCTGTCCTGTTTTCACTAAGTAATCAATCAAAAAAGACCGATCCGAATCAAAAGAAGAATCCAAATCATCCAAGATTTGAACCATTCAATCCTAAGTTCGATAGAGGTTTCATTTTATAAGAATACCAGCTCCATTCAAAGAATCTTTGCCAAATCACCCACTATCTGCCGATTTTTTCTTAACTACGATAAGGCTTTTCCGAGTAGATTTTTAAAAATATATCCGTTCACCAAAATTTAATTTACTATGAAAACGGCTCTGTTTTTCGGTTATCTTTTCCTGATTCCTTCCTTGCTGCTTTCCCAAGAAAACACAACTGGTAACTACACTCCCAATAAATTTCACCAATTCAGCTTCATCCCTCTTCCCGCTGTAGCATCCAATCCAGCCAACGGATGGATGTTTGGCTTTGCGCCTTCAGCCTCTTGGTATATGGGAAATCCTAAATCCACCAAACTTTCTAACTTGGTCGGAAACCTGCTATACACCACTAAAAAGCAATGGATTTTCAGTTCAAGACATACCGTTTATTTGGCTGACAATTCGGCGATGCTCATCGGAGACTGGAGATATTTCCTCACTTCCCAGCCTACCTTTGGACTGGGTAGCTCCACCCCCAATGCGCTTGCAGAAAACCCCAACCGATACGGAGTCTATTGGGGTGAGCAGCAGATGGATTTTACCTTAATCCGCTTTTATGAGGCCTACCTCAAAAGAGTCGGAGACTCAAAATTCTACCTAGGAGTAGGCTATCACCTCGATATTCATACCCGGATCAGCAACTTTATCTCTGAGACAAGTGATCCTTTGGTCGTTTTTGCGCATGAGGATTACAACCTTTCCAAGGGTTTTGATCCGGATCGTTATACCCTCTCAGGTGTCACGCTAAATGCCGTGATGGAAAATAGAGACATGGCGGTGTCACCTTACGAGCGAAATTTTGCATGGATGCAGTACAAAATCAATCCTGCTTTTCTTGGTTCGGATCAATCCTCAAGCACGCTCCTACTCGACTACCGCCACTATTTTAACCTGAATCCCCAACGAAAGCGACACTTGATTGGAGTTTGGGGAATGGGAAATTTTCTGATTTCAGGAGATTTACCCTATATGAACTTGCCTTCTATAGGTTGGGATATGTTTGGGCGGAGTGGCCGGGCCTATGCGCAAGGCAGATTTAGAGGAGCCAATATGGTTTATGGGGAAGCGGAATGGAGGTTTCCTTTGCAGAAAAACAAGGAAACTTTTGGTGCGACGGTATTTGTAAATGGGGCTACATTCAGTGGAGGAAAGCCGGTTCCCATGCTTGGATCAAAATCCTACTCTGAAAAACTCTTTGAAAAAATCAATCCCGGCTATGGCCTTGGACTTCGTGTGATGATCAACAAAGAAAAACGAACCACGATTGCTGCTGACTATGCCATTGGCCAAAAGGGCAATTCAGGATTTTACCTGAATATCAATGAGACTTTTTGACCAATAGAAATGAAAAAGGTTGCCGAGAGGGCAACCTTTTCTATGGTATTAAGCGGCATTTCGGGTGGCATTGATGATACCAAACATGGTTCGTAGGATCAGTTTGTCCAAAATCGCTGAAGAAGCACCTTTTTCCAATCCTATCTGAATCGCATACTGCTGAATGGTAATCAGCGGCAGGACGATTCGCTCACGGATCTCGATCGAAGCTTTGGATACCGGATTATCCTGCATCAGTTCTTCCATTCCTGCGACTTTTTTCAATTCCTCCACCGATCTCAAAAATTCGGCATTGAGCAACCCCCAAAACTCGCCAAACTCCGGATTTTCCTTGAGGTAAGCCGAAGCCGGATAAAAGCACTTTTTCAAGGATTGCATGGAATTACTCAGTAGTGTTCGGAAGAAGAGGCTTTCCTGATAGAGCTTTTTGAGCTCATCCATTTTACCCTCTTTATCGAGCTTTTCCAATGCCGAACCTACCCCATAAAATCCAGGAATGTTTTGCTTCATTTGAGCCCAAGATCCTACAAACGGAATTGCTCGAAGGTCTTCAAACTTCAATCCCGGTTCTTTACCTCTTTTGGTAGGACGGGAACCGATATTGGTCATTCCAAAGAATTTGAGTGGCGCCACATGCTCCAGGTATGGGACAAACTTGGGATGGCTTTTGAGGTATTTGTATGCCTGATACCCAGCATCAGCCAATGCCTCAATCAACTCGCGCTGCGATTCATTGAGATTTTTTTCAGCATCGGGATACAGGTGGTTTTCCAAACCAGCACTGAGAAGTTGTTCAAAATTGAATGTTGACGAAACGATTTTTCCATAATTGGAAGAGATCGTTTGTCCTTGAATCGTAACCTGGATCTCTGAGTTTTCTACTTTTTCTCCAAGAGAAGCATAGAAATTATGAAGATTTCCCCCTCCTCTGGCTACAGGACCGCCCCGACCATCAAAGAAAACTACTTGAACTCCATGCTCTCTCGATACTCGGGTCAGTTCCTCTTTAGCTTTGAAGATCGACCAATTGGCCTTTAAATACCCCCCGTCTTTGGTACCGTCTGAGAATCCCAACATGATGTTTTGCTTGTTTCCACGGCTCTTCAGATGAAGTCGATACTCTGGCAACTCATACAGCTTGGTCATGATGGCAGGGGCGCTTGACAAATCACCGATAGTCTCGAACAGCGGCACAATATCCAATGGAAGCTTCCCAACTTCGGCAGCAAAAGTAAGTTTGGCCATCTGGTACACTTCTAAAATATGAAGCACCGACTGACAGTTGGAAATAATGTATCGGTGTAAGCCTTCTTCTCCATTCGACTTCTGAATTACCTTGGCAGCAGCCATGGATTGAAGCATTTCTTGGTGAAAAGGCTCCTCAAAATGCTCCAAAGCCGGCAGCCCTTTCGTCTTCATTACTTTAGAGATCAGTTCATCCTCGGTACCGGTAAACTCTTTGCCTTGGATGCTGAATACCTCCTCCCAAAACGCATCATGCTTTCTACTGTCCTGTCGGAGATCCATGTGGGCAAAATGAAACCCGAAGATTTTCACTTTCAAAATAAACTGGTCCAGCAAGTTGAGGAATAAGCCATCGTGGTAAGTAATCAGCGCCTCTCTTGCCTCCAAAAGGATGGCTAACAGGTCTTCCTTGGAAGAATAAACCTCCTTATTTTCAAATAAGGTATAATAAATGCCTCGCTCTGCTTTGGTAATGAGCTCCTCCACTTTTTTGAAGGTGAGCCTTTTCTTCAACTTTCTCAAGTCTCGGTAATAGCATCGCATCAACCATTTTTTCAGTCGATCGGCAACTTGGATGGTCGTCTCATGGGTGACAAACGGATTGCCGTCCCGATCACCTCCCGGCCAAAAACCTACTTTCAGAATCCCCGGATTTTCCCAGGTATGAAGAGGTTCTCCAAGCCCATTCAGCAATCGGATAATGATCTCTGGAATGGCATGGTAAAAGACATTCTCGAGATACCAGATCAAGCTGACCGCCTCATCAAATGGAGTTGGCTTTTCACGGTTGATAAATCCGGTCTTTCCCAATTGCTGCATGAGGAGATTGATGTTTTCCAAATCATTGGAACGGATGGCATTTTCCAAATCCGTGATAATTCCCAAGACATTGCCCGGATAAAACTGCGTCGGGTGTGCAGTCAACGTCAATCGAACGGAGAAATTCTTCAACTTTTCGATCAATGCCTCCTTTTTCCGGTCGTTCTCCACCCTGCTGATGAGGGCTTTCACAGAGCCTTTGCCTGAGATGTCATTGATTTTTTCAAAAGCAGCATCTTCAATGGAGTCAAAAAGGACCACCTGACGCTCCACGTATTGGATCATTTGAAAAAGGAAATCAATCTTCGCTTCCTCGGATTGGCCATGCATCATTTCTTCAAAAAATCCATCGATGATCTCTCTTGGAGATTTCCCGGAGGCATAACCTTGCTCGCAGGCCCGTCCCAAAAAAGGAAGAAGGGTACCTGTCACATAGATATCATCAAAAGGAAGGTCCAAAAACAGGCTGTTGTAGATCGTAAATCGCTTCGCAACCTGTGTATCGTAAATCTGGTGCATTAGGGTCTAAATTTAATAGGCTAGGCAAATTAGGAATATTTCCGTTTTTTGGAATATTATTTGAATTTTTAGTAACCAAATGAGCATAATATTTTATTTTTTCATTCAAAAATTCACTTTTTATAAAAAATCAAAAAGACACCCATCGTGGATTTTTTTGCTATTTTTCTTTCATGAAACAGGCTATTTTACTTTCTACCCTCCTTTTGATGACCGCTTGCAGCAAACCCAAAACCGCCCTAAAAGCAGAAATCACAGCTCCTATTTCGTATGAATTTTTGGTCGGGACCTACACCGATTCGCTACACCACGGGATCAATCACCTCTATTTTTCTCCTGATGAAAACCTCATGACTGTCCAGACCATCGCAGCAGGCATTGCAAATCCGTCCTTTGTCATTGCTTCAAAAGATGGAAAAAAGGTCTTTTCACTGGAAGAAGAAGCGGGAATCAAAGGAGGTAGGGTCCTTTCATTCACCAGAAATCCTGAAACCAACGAACTCAATCTGATTGACCAAGATGATTCGGAAGGGGATCATCCTTGCCATATTTCACTTTCTCCCGAGGAAGATTTCCTGATTTTGGGAAATTATTCAGGTGGCAGCCTGACAGTCTTCAAAGTAGACAGTCTCGGTCAAGTCGATTTTGTACAAAAGATTCAGCATAGTGGAAAGAGCATCAATCCTGACAGACAGGAAGGTCCCCATGTCCATTCTACCACCTTTGATCCCGAGGGAAAACGAGTGCTCGTAGCTGATCTGGGTACGGATAAGATTTATGTTTATGATTTCAATGCTCAGAATAATGAGCCGCTCCGATTGGCCGGAGAATATCCAATGACTCCCGGAGACGGACCCAGGCATTTGGCCTTTTCTGCTGATGGAACAGAGGTCCTTGTGGTAGAGGAAATGAGTGCAGTGTTGGATGTGTTCGGATATGAAAAGGGAGTACTGACCCCGAAACAACGCCTAAGCCTATTGGATGAAGGTTTTAAAGGCACAGTGGGAGCTGCGGAAATCAGAGTTTCACCTGACGGCAAACACGTCTATGTATCCAATCGCGGTGAGGCTAATACCATTTCTGTCTTTGGGAAAAAGCCCGACGGAAGCTATACCCGGGTTCAAAATATTCCATCGGGCGGATTAATGCCGCGCAATTTTAATCTGACGGGAGACAGGAAATACCTGCTAGCTGCACACCAAGCCAGCCACGACATTGTGATTTTTGAACGAGACTCAATTTCAGGGATTTTATCTCTCACTCCTTGGAAAGCTAACGTACACAAGCCGGTTTACCTGCACCGATTGCCCAATTAAGCGGGTGTCTCCCAAGGAATGGTAGCGTGGTAATGAATCTGCCCGCTGTGTACTTGCAGCGGCGAGTCGATGTTATTGTGATACAACTTTCCGGTACCAAGTCCCTGTGGAATACTCGGCTTGAGTGAGGATGCCAATTGACAAATCGCATTGAGCCCGATATTGCTTTCCAAAGCGGAAGTCATCCACCAGCCGATTCCACGCTCCTCAGCTAAGTGGATCCACTCTCGGGTTTCCAAAATCCCCCCGACCAAGGTCGGTTTCAAGATGATGTGCTGGGGACGTATTTCGTCAAGAAGTTCCGCTTTATCATTGACTCCGATCAATTCTTCATCGAGTGCGATGGGCAACGGAGTGGATTGACACAAGGCTCTCATCTGCTTCCATTGACCTGCTTTGATCGGCTGCTCGATGCTGTGGAGTGCGTAGGCTGACAGTCGTTCTAACTTGCACAATGCCTCTTCAACAGAAAAAGCTCCATTGGCATCCACCCTAAGCACCATCTTTTCGGGAGACACCCTTTCTCTAATATATCTAATCAACTCTAGCTCCTGATCAAAGTCAATCGCTCCGATTTTCATCTTGATGCAGTTAAAGCCCTCCTCCAATTTCTGATCGATTTGTCGAAGCATAAAATCCCTGTCACCCATCCAGATCAGGCCATTGATGGGGATGGAGAGCCCCTGATCAAAAAAATTGTTGGGCAAAATTCGCTTTTGGCCCCCGTTCAAAAGGTCCAGGACAGCTGTTTCCAGTCCAAACCTGATGGACGGCAAGTCCATCGGAACAAGCTCTTTGATCAAGAGTAGGAGTTCATCTTCTGTAGTTGGCCAAGACTGGTTTTCCGCTGCCACCAATTGCTCTTGAAGTTTTTGTTCAAAATCCTCCAGAAAATCAGGGCTCAAACCCACCAAAGGGGCTGCTTCACCCCACCCGATCACAGAAGGATTGAATTCACTCCAACACTTAATCCAATAAACATCCCTCGTTTTCAACACCCCGCGCGAGGTGCCGGCATCAAATCGAAAATCCAATGTTCTTTTGAGATAGGAAAATTTGAGTTTGGAAGAGATAGTCATAGAAGCATAACCCTGAGGGATAAATTCGGTTAAGTATATTTGCCGCCGAAATCAGCATTTCTCATGGAAATCCCAAATATCGACTTAAGAGACTTCGAATATACATTACCGGAAGAGCGCATTGCCAAGTTTCCCCTTCAAAAGCGGGATTCATCTCAATTGCTTCAGTACAAAAACGGAGAAATGAAGCATTTCCATTTCTACGATTTGCCTGATCTTCTTGCCAGCGACACGTTATTGGTTTACAACAACACCAAAGTAATTCCTGCCAGACTGATTTTTCAGCGGGAGACCGGTGCCCGAATCGAAGTTTTCCTCTTGCAGCCTGTTGCCCCCACCACGGTCATCTCAGAGATTATGCTTTCGAAGAGACCCGTGACTTGGGAAACCATGATCGGAAATGCCAAAAAATGGAAAGAAGGCGAAATTCTGACCGGAACCATTCAACTCGGTGACAAAGAGGTCATCTTGAGTGCCAAAATCGTGGATCGGGACAAAAAGCAGGTGGTTTTTTCATGGAGTGATGAGCAAGTAGCTTTTGTGGACCTCGTCGAAGCAAGCGGTGAAGTTCCGTTACCTCCCTACCTGAATAGAAAACCTGTGGAGGATGACAAATCACGATATCAGACGGTTTACAGCAAAAAAGAAGGAGCTGTGGCCGCACCGACTGCGGGTCTTCACTTTACAGAAGAGGTTTTTGAAAAACTGAGAGCGAAAGGCGTGCAGGAGGCTGAAGTCACCCTTCACGTAAGCGCAGGAACCTTTCAGCCCATCAAAGTCGATAATGTTCTAGAGCATCCGATGCATTCCGAGCAAATGGAAATCAGAAGGGAAACCGTGGAAAAGCTTCTTTCTCACTCCGGCAAAATCGTGGCGGTAGGCACCACTTCTGTCCGCACTTTAGAAAGTCTATTTTGGTACGGGGTCAAACTTTTAGAATCGAAAGGCAGCGGCTTTCAAATTGAAAAGCTATTTCCTTACCAAAACCGATTAGGAATCCCTTCTAGAAAAGAAGCTTTGACCGCTATTTTGGAAGAGATGAATGAGAAATCCGCTGACACGATCTTGGGAACCACGGAGATTTTTCTTTTCCCAGGATATCGATTTCAGTTGGTGGATGGATTGATCACCAACTTTCACCAGCCAGGCTCAACCTTGATTTTGCTTATTTCAGCGATTTTGGGAGGAGATTGGAAAAAAGTATATCAGGAAGCGCTCGACAGAGATTACCACTTCCTGAGTTATGGTGACAGCAGTTTGCTGTGGATTTAATCTCCTAGATTACCCAGCTTCTGAATACCGCTGATGAGATCGTGGTAGTAGGTTCTGCCCACCGGAACTAGATCATTGCCCACCATCACTTCTTTGGTATTGATGGACTGGATCTCTGATACTTGCACGATATAGCTTTTGTGAATGCGCAAAAATTGGTCTTGAGGCAACACGCCTTCAAATTCTTTAAGAATATTCCTCACTGAAAAAACAGCCTTTTTAGTAATCAAGGTCGTGTAGTTTCCGTCTCCTTTTAGCCAGAGAATGTCATCAAACTTGACTTTTACCAAACTGCCTTCATGCCTGACAAACACTGCATCTTTAACCAGAAGCTTCGATTCTTGGGAAAATGGCTTTTTTTCTCCGTTACCGTTGCCATTTCCATTGCCATTCCGCTTTATACCCTCTAACAGTTCTTTCATACCTCGGGAAGTTTTGTTGATTTAACAGACGGGTAATGATATTGTTTGAAATAAAGGGAGGATAAAGAGATTATATTTGTCAGGACTCCCGAATTTCAAAGATGATGAAAAGCAATTTTTTCCATAAACCGCATTTAAGTCCAATCTGGACTGTTTTACTGTTGGGAATTATACTTTTTTCCTGCAAGGAAAATGAAAAACCAAGCGTACCTCAAACCAAAATAACTATCACTGGAATAGAGTTGATATCCGGTACTGTTCCAAACGGAAGAGCCAATGCAAGTGTCAGCTGGAATCACCTTTTCCCCTCAGATTTTCAGGTTACATTTAAAAACACTCAGGATGGAAAAAGTTATGATCTGAGAATCAATCCAAACGATTTTTCAAAAAGTTATTCCATTGAACTACCGGCAGGATCGTACTCTTACCAGGGAAACCCTTCCAATACCAATCCAATTTCTTCAGAGCTCCCAATCACAGTCACCGGGGAGGTTCAGGTAGGCGCATCAGCCGTAAACCTCAAACTGAAAGGGTATTCCACCTATGGGCTACTTACATTTTCCAAACGGAATGTCCCAACCCCACCTTTGCTAGCAAATGGCACATCCTCTCCACTAGTTGAAAAATCAGGCTTCTACTATGTCTATCACAAGGAAACATCTCTGAAAGTGGATGTCCCCTTGGCTGGAGGCAAAAAAATCAGGCTACCGGTCACCAATTCGGCTTTTTCACATGCCCAGTTCCAATTTAGAGCAACAGGAGACACTGATCCGGATCAATTTATCACTAAACATTTTAGCCTAAATCAGCGCAGTTTTACACTTTCTCCTGAGGGATTCCCCACCGAATTGGTTCCTTATCTGCCTGTGGATCTTCCCCAAAGTCAGCGTGAGACTTCAGGCTTAGCTTGGGTCCAAGGAAAACTATTTTCGATCAACGACGGAGGAAATGCCGCGGAGATCTACGAGCTTAACCCTCAGACTGGTGCTTTGCTCCGTACCATTACGGTAGAAGGTGTCAGCAATATCGATTGGGAAGACTTGGCCGTAAGTCAGACGCATGTATTTGTAGGTGACTTTGGCAATAACCTTGGGAATAGAAAAGACCTTCGAATCCTGAAGATTTCGATTGCTGATCTGATCAGCCAAACCAAGGTACAGCCTCAACTCATCGAATTTAGCTTTAGCGACCAAAGCCAGTTTTCCTTCACCGCCAATTCACACAATTTTGACTGTGAAGCGATGGTTTTTGCCAATGGAAAAATCCACCTTTTCTCCAAAAACTGGACGGATTCCAAAACCAAACACTATACACTAAGCAGCGATGCGGGAAAGCACAGCGCTGCCTTGATTGGGGAGTGGGATACGCAGGGATTGATCACAGGAGCGGATGTGACTTCTGATGGAAAGCACCTTGTGCTGATCGGTTATGAAAACAAAGGGATTTCCTCACGGGCCTTTGTCTGGGGTATTCCAAATTTCAATGGAAATACAATCGCATCCAGCAAAGGATACCAGTTTTTCCTTGGAAGCCCCATCAGTCTAGGCCAGACAGAAGGGATTACCTTTACAGGAACCCTAGAAACAAAAATCTCGGGAGAGTCGCTGAGCCTAGCAGGCAGCAGCACTCCCCCGAGAATGTTTGAATTGGACTGGAACGGGATATTTACTCCCTAATATTTTACTTTCTCATCGCTTTGTAGGCATTGATCAGGCCATTGGTGGAGCTGTCGTGGGAAGTCACCTCCTCTTCACCTGCCAGTTCCGGGAGAATGCCATTGGCAAGCACCTTGCCCAACTCTACGCCCCACTGATCAAAGCTAAAGATATTCCACACGACGCCTTGGACAAAAATCTTGTGCTCGTACATGGCAATCAGCTGACCTAGTGTGTAGGGTGTGATTTTCTTCACCAGAATGGAATTTGTTGGACGGTTACCTTCAAATACCCGATGAGGGGCGACTTGATCGATTTCTGATTCTGATTTTCCGGCCTTTCTCATTTCGGCATGCACTTCATCCAGCGGCTTACCTTTCATCAATGCTTCTGTTTGGGCAAAGAAATTGGAAAGCAATTTTTGGTGATGATCCCCGATGGGGTTGTGCGAGATCGCCGGTGCTATGAAATCGCAAGGAATCAAATGAGTACCCTGATGGATCAATTGGTAAAAGGCATGTTGCCCATTGGTACCGGGTTCACCCCAGATGATCGGTCCGGTAGAATAATTGACCTTATCACCTTGACGAGTGACATATTTCCCATTGCTTTCCATATTTCCTTGCTGGAAATAGGCAGCAAATCGGTGCAGGTATTGATCATAAGGTAGAATTGCTTCAGATGCAGCCCCTAGGAAATTGGTATTCCAAATACCGATCATAGCAAGGACTACCGGAATATTGCGCTCAAAGGTTGAGTGACGGAAATGCTCATCCATGGAATAGGCGCCAGACAATAGCTGCTCAAACTTATCAAAACCGATCACGCAGGCGATCGGTAATCCGATCGCTGACCAAAGTGAGTACCTTCCTCCTACCCAATCCCAAAAGGCAAACATGTTTTTGGTGTCAATCCCAAAAGCAGCGACTGCTTTGGAATTGGTGGATAGGGCCACAAAATGCTTGGCCACAGCAGACTCATCCTTTGCCTGCTCCAAAAACCAGGACCTGGCAGTATGTGCATTGGTCATGGTCTCCTGAGTGGTAAAGGTTTTGGAGGCAATGAAGAAAAGGGTGGTTTCAGGATCGACCTTCTTTAACGTCTCAGCGATATGAGTTCCGTCAACATTGGATACAAAAAAGATCTCCAAGTTTGGGTTCTGGAAAGGCTTCAAGGCCTCGGTGACCATCACAGGCCCCAGGTCAGAACCACCGATTCCAATATTTACCAAAGACTTGATTGGCTTGCCGGTATATCCCAGCCAAGTACCTCCATGTATTTGATCTGCAAAGCCCTTCATCTGAGTCAAGACCGAATTGATCTCTGGCATCACGTCCTTGCCATCCACATAGACGGGATGGTTGGATCGATTGCGAAGGGCAGTATGAAGTACAGCTCTATTCTCAGTTTGGTTAATAGCTACTCCTGAAAACATGCTCTCAATGGCCTGATGAAGCTCTGTCTCCCTAGCCAAATCCATCAGAGCTGAAAAAATCTCGCCATTTACCCTGTTTTTGGAATAATCTACTAAAAGATCCTCCAATTGAAGACTATAGCGCTCAAAGCGTTCAGATTTTTCAAACAGGGATTTTATGGAAAGGTGCTTGTACTTTTCTTGAAGAGATACTAACCTACCCCATGCAGGAGTAGTACTAGGATTAATCGTATTCATGAGGTCTAGGTAAGGTTTTGGCAAAAATAAGATTTATCCTTATGCTTTATCACGGCATAAAGCGAAATGAAAAGTAATCATCCAAAAAAGAAGATTTCTCGATTAAGCATTGGACAAAATTGAAAGAGGACCTATTTTGCAAAAAGTCTTAGTTTGTCATTGATCACTTTCTGTTTGAGTAATTGGGCATAAAAAATTTGAACAGACTCGCCTAGAAGATATGTTACAGGTAAGTAAAACATCAAATTAAAACTTTTGGGATCGCTTGTAAAACCGGTTTAATTCATCCTTTCATCTAGTTCAATTCATGAAAAAACTCACTTTTCTCTTCAGTTTATTGATAGCTTCTTACCTGAGTTACGCCCAAAAAACCACTCCACTCAACCGGCACTTTTACGAAATCTCGAAAAAGGATGCTGATGAAAAAGTCTATACCATGAACGAGTCAAAGCTGTCTTCCAAAGAGATGCTTTACTTGATTTTTGACAATCAAAACAGAAAAATCAAACAGATCAAAGTCAGCTATAATGAAGCAGAGAAGTTTAATCAGGAATTAACTGACACCTACGATACAGCAGGAAACCTCGTCAGTCAAACACTCCTTAACCTAGACAATCAAAAGTCTTTGACCCTTTATTTTGACAAGGGGGTCAAGAAGGGGCAAGTAATCAGACATAACTATGACCGCTATGAAATCTGGCGCGAAGGAACTCCGGAACCTTACGAACTGCCGTATTCTGACTTTTTACCTGGCTATGAAGTGGAAAAATGGAAAGCTTTTGTGGCCAAAAATCTGACATACCCCATGGCGGCAAGACAGTCAGGAATATCAGGGACTGTTTTTCTAGCTCTTCTCATCTCCGAATCAGGTCAACTACTGGAATACGAGGTAGCCAATGAAGCAATCATGGATAAAAATCTGGTGAAAGAAGCACTCAGAATGGTAAAAGAATTTAAAGGAAACTTCAATCCCGCCCTTGATGTCGATAGACAGTCCGTGAAAGCCTGGCTTTATTTACCCATCAGTTTCAAATTGGGGTAAATGACAACGGCCAAAGTTGACTTGTTCTACTTTGGCCGTTGTTTTTTTGGATTCAGAACTCTCAATTCCCCCCTGCTTTTTCCTCTGCTTTAGCTTTTCGCTTGAATCCTTTGTTGAACGGCCAAGTGTATTCAAGTGCTTCCATTCCTTTATTGAGATTATAGGTCGCAGAGTCAGTATTTTCCAAGGTACTTTTCAGGGATTTGGCAAACTCAGGATCATTGAGCAACATACCAAAGGAATTTTCCTTCGAGTTCAACTTATCAGTGATGGCTTTAAACTCTTTGGTGAGTACCTCAGTGTTTGCGCTGGTAGCTTTGAGGTTTTCCATGGTAGCTTTCAGGTCAGGAACTATCGTCTGATCTGTGACCAGGTCGTTCAGCATATTACCTTTTTGATTCAATTTGGCACTGAAGGTATTCAGGTCAGCAATCATTTTATTACTGTTGGTAGAGGCTCTTTCTAGGTTGACCAGAATCGTTCTGAAGTTTTTTGCCAGTGTGGAATCCGTCATTACTGCACCTACAATACCTTCTCCTGCGGCCAGCTTTCCAGTTAGAAGTTTCAAGTCATTGGTGATGTCAACCAGGTTCTTATTGTTTTCCTGGAGTGTTTCCATCATTTTATCCGTGTCCAAGGGCATTACTGCCTCCAGTCTATCGCCTTCTTCGACCACAGGATAATCTGTACTGCCTCCATAGATGACGATGATTTTATTTCCGATCAGTCCATCCGAACTGATGGTTGCCTTTGAATTTTTGCGAATAAACTCTGATACTGACTGTTCCACATTCATTTCTACTTCCACTTGGGAATCTCCATAGAAATTTATTTTCCGAACAGTACCGATTTTCACGCCCGAAAACCAAATGTTATTTCCCGTCTGAAGGCCTTCGATATCATCAAATACCGCCTTAAGGTGTATTGCCTTCACAAATTTTTTCTGCTGACCTCCCAAGGTCAGGATACCAACCACCAAAATGGCGATTCCCAAAAAGACAAAAATGCCTACCAGGACAGATCGTTTATTTTCTCCTCTCATGAGTTGATAAAATTATAATCGTAGAATGATTTGATACGTTCATCGACGGCACGAGGAAATACTTCCTCAAAGGTGCCCATCGCTTTAAATTTCCCATCCAGAAGGACAGCCATTCGGTCGCCGGTCTGTTTGGCACAAGCCAAATCGTGGGTAATGACAATCGAAGTGGTTTTATACCTTTCCCGTACTTCATTGATCAGGTTATTGATATCCACGCAGGTTATTGGGTCCAAGCCAGCAGTAGGTTCATCGTAAAGCATGATCTCCGGATTTAGTATCAACGTTCTGGCCACACCAATTCGCTTCTTTTGGCCCCCTGATAATTCGGAAGGCATCTGATTGATAGTTTGTGGTAGTCCTACTGCATCCAAGAGCTCCTCAATTCTCATAGTAACCTCTTTTTTGGTAAGATTCTTCACATTCCTAACTAAAGGAAACTCCATGTTTTCTCTTACTGTCATGGAATCGTAAAGTGCGGAGTTTTGAAACGAAAACCCAATTTTCAGCCTGAGTGCGTTTAGGTCTTTGGTATTGAGCGTGGATACTTCCTTACCCAAGACATGCATGCTTCCACTGTCTTGCTTCAAAAGTCCCACCATAATTTTGATCAAAACAGATTTTCCAGTCCCTGACCTACCCAATACCACCAAATTTTCCTCACGGAATAAATCCAAATCCACCCCCTCTAGGACATCCAAGTCTCCAAAGGATTTATACAGATCCCGAACGATGACAACTTTTTCCCTAGTATCCATAGCTTACATTGCCCTGATTGCATTGACGATCTGAAGAGCTAGCAACTCTTCAATGAAGATCAAAAACATAGAAATAACCACTGCTGAATTGGCAGCACGTCCTACACCCTCAGTTCCTTTGGAAGAGTGATACCCCTTGTAGCATCCCACTATTCCGATCGTAAATCCGAACACAATGGATTTGATAACAGAAGAAAAGACATCAAGAAATGTAATCGCATCAAATACCTGCACAAAGAAGGTCGAAAGACTGACTAATTCTTTTCCATTTACATTGATAAACGATCCCATAAGCGCTACGAAATCGGTATACATCACTAAAATAGGAATCATGAACGTTGTCGCCAATACTCTTGTAACCACCAAAAATTTGAAAGGATTGGTTGCTGAAACTTCCATGGCATCAATTTGCTCAGTCACCTTCATAGATCCGATCTCCGCTCCAATGCTAGATCCTACCTTGCCTGCTGCAATGAGAGCTGTCACCAATGGCCCCATTGCCCTTACAATTGCAATGGCAATCAACGCAGGTAACCAAGAAGTCGCTCCAAATTCAGATAAAGATGGTCGTGATTGATTGGTAAACACAATCCCCACAATAAACCCCGTCAAGGAAATCAACGGAAGAGATTCAACACCTATTCTATAACATTGGTGAATTACTTCTCTGAATTCATAAGGAGGCAAAAAAACCTCCTGAAAGAACCTTCTTACAAAATTCCAAGCGTCCGCCAGTCCGGTAAAAAACTTATCAATTTTCTTCGAAAGCAGGGGCTTTCGATCGTCTGCTTGTCCTGCCATAGTTTAGTTCAGATGTTCCAAAATAAGGATTTTTATTAAAAGGCTTGGAGATTTTACCTCAAGCGGTCAGGATTTGAATAAGGTCGGAATCAGAAAGCGGTTTTTCATAGAAGCCCTGAATCCGTTTCTCTTTTTTAGCTTTTGTTCTATCGGCGGGGATGATAGAAGCCGTCACAATGAACAGCTTTCCTTCAAAGCCGGTTTTAAACAATACTTCAATAAATAACCATCCACTCATTGATTCAAGATTAAGATCGGAAATGATGGTTTCTACCTCATTACTCTTCATGAATTCCAACAACGTCTCAGGTTCTTCAAAAAAATCCAACTGTATGTCTAATGCCAACTGAGTTGCTCTTTTTCTAAAAAGTATGTGCTGGATTTGGTCATCATCCAGTACTGCAATTTGTCTTTTCTTTATCTGAGTCATGCGACTTTTCTTCCTCTTACTGGGATCCTCTAGTGGGATCGAACTTGTGACATCAAAGAAACGAAAGAAAACCGAAAGCCGGATTTATCCATAGGTTTAAATTAATACATTCTAACTAGGATCCACCTCGGTTTTTGAATTTTTAGCCAAGTCTAATTTTTTTAGCTTAAACAAATTAAGTTTCGCTTAAAAGTATTTTAAAAATCTTTAAATCAATTAGTTATTTGTCATCATATGAAGCATAGGTTTCTACATTCAACGCTTATTTTCAAATGAATATTTACTCATTAGTCCAAATAAAAAAAGTCTAGCCTCCCCTGTTTTAATTCAAAAAACTCCAGATAAATGAAATTCACTTTCCGATAAAAATCAGGTATATCGATATATTGCCTATATGGAAATTGAAAATCAAAAAAGTAAAACCCGAAGTAGATTTATCCGATCTATAGTTTACCTAAGGGACCGATTTGATTTGGAAGAAGGCAAAGAAGACGAGTTGGAGACCATGGATTACATCTCCAAAAATGTCGAGTTTAAGGGAGCAAATCTCTGGATTTTAATCTTTGCGATCTTCGTCGCTTCCATTGGTTTGAACGTCAATTCTACGGCGGTCATCATAGGAGCGATGCTCATCTCCCCTCTCATGGGACCTATCATGGGGATTGGGTTAGCGGCAGGAATCAACGACTTTGATTTACTTAAGCGATCCTTTCGAAATCTGGGGGTCGCAGTCTTTATTTCCATCCTAACGTCCACACTATACTTTTACATTACACCTATCCATGATGCGCAGTCAGAACTTTTGGCCAGGACGGAACCCACGGTTTGGGATGTTTTGATCGCCTTGTTTGGAGGACTAGCCGGGATCATAGCAGGCTCAAGAAAAGAAAAGAGTAATGCTATTCCAGGCGTGGCCATTGCCACAGCGCTAATGCCACCACTTTGTACTGCTGGCTATGGACTCGCTTCAGGTAATCTACTTTTCTTCTTTGGCGCTTTTTATTTGTTCTTCATCAACTCTGTCTTCATCAGCCTCTCTACTTATTTAATTGTGAGGTTTATGAAGTATCCTAAAAAGCAATTTCTTGACTCAAAAAAGGAAAAGCGAGTACAAACCTACATTACTCTTTTCTCCCTCCTGACGGTTATCCCAAGTGTTTACTTAGCTTATGGTATTGTAAAAAAATCGATTTGGAATCAGCAGGCACAAGATTTTGTAAGAGTTGAAATCCAATTTCCCCAAACCCAAATTTTGAACAGCGATTTCATCTATTCAAAAGATGAGAAAATCATCGAAGTAAGCCTGATTGGTAATCAGTTATCTGATGATGAAATAGCTATTTTGGAAAAGAAAATCAAGGACTTTGGATTGAATGACACTAAATTGATTATTAATCAAAGTGGAAATGGAACTGATATCAAAGTACTGACAAATGATATTTTGAAAACACTTTACGAACGAAATGAAGCTTTGATCAAGGACAAGGATGCTCGAATTGCCTTATTGGAAAAAGAACTGGCGGAGGATTCCGAAACAAGGATTTTAGGATTGGAAATTTCCGCTGAGGCACAAATAAATCATCCAGGTCTTCAAAAATTCAGTCTTGGGAGGACCATTTTCAAAGATTTAAAAACAAATAAGACAGATACCTTACTTGCTGTCTATGCAGACTTCCAACCTGCACCCTCTGCATCTGAAATCAAAAAATTCAAAGACTGGATAAAAGTCAGAACCAAATCTGACACCCTCGCCTTTCTCTTAAAATAACCTCCAATGACTATGAAACTGTGGATTGCTACCTTACTCGCTGCATTTAGTTTTTCTTTCGGTGTATCTGCCCAAAGCCAATATGACGAAGCCCTAGCCAAAAAATTAGGAGCAGATAATATCGGAATGAAAAAATACGTCATGGCTTTCCTCCTTAGAGGTGACCGAGTGGCAGAATATACCCCAGAACAACGGCAGGAAATCCAAGCCGGTCACATGGCTAACATTGGAAAAATGGCAGAGATGGGAAAACTGGTATTGGCCGGACCTTTCTTCGGAAATGATGACCTACGTGGTATATACATCTTCGATGTGCAAAGCATTGACGAAGCTAAAGCCCTCACCGAAACTGACCCAGCCATCCAAGCCGGTGTACTCAAAATGGACTTGAAAGAGTGGTACGGTTCTGCTGCGCTCATGATGGTAAATGAGATTCATGGGAAGATCGCTAAAGGAAGTGTTCAGTGATCAGCCTTCAATCGCAGTCTTTCTGAACACTGGAAGCTGACCACTACCTACTGGAATCACCTCCCACAAATCTCCTTGTAAGCACAAAAAGTGCACTTTTTCTCGTCCTCCGTCTGGTCAAAAGGAACTTCGGGGTTGAAGATCTCAGCCAATAATCCGCTTAATCCGCTTTCAAACTCGGCGGCAAAATCCCGGTAATCAGAAATTTCCTCTTTGTCCATGACCAAAAATGGACTGAACTGAGGATTGTAGATTTCCTTGATATTGAAAATTCCCGGTTTCAAAGGAAGCTGATTAGCTCGGTGCTCGTATTGATAGAAGTAAGCATAGAGCAAGGTTTGCATGGCCGCCTTGTTTCGCTTGTCATCTTCCCGATCAAAAAGCGAAGCGATCGAACGCACAGTTTTGTTGTCTTTTCCTGTTTTGTAATCCAGCAATCGCACCACGCCGTCTTTGATATCCATTCGGTCGATCACGCCTTTGAGCGCGATTTCTACCCTACCCTGAGAAGTTTCTAAGGGAATTCCAGCTTGGTACTCTTTCTCCAAACCAATCACCCGGAAAGGGCCATTCTTCTGATCGTAACTCAGGATTTCTTTCACATACTTGATAAAAACCTCCCGGGCGATCACCAACTGCCCGCTCAGCTCAAACTCCTCTCCTGCTTCCTTTTTGTAAAACTTGCGAATGGCCTTATCTACCGCTTCGGGCACCTGAGGCAGCAAACGATCAATGGTATGAGAATCAATATCCCGATGGGACTTACCCTCTTCTACTTCATATAGGAACTCCAATGCACTGTGCAAAAGCGTTCCAAACGTCATCGGATCGATCTCCGACACCACTTCCTCCTTTTCCTTCAAACCCGCCACATAGCGGAAATAGAATCTTAAACGACAATCCAAATACATGGAAAGCGCGGAAGCGGAAAAGCTTTTCGCATACGAATCTTCCTCCTCCTTTTTCACATAGCTGGCAAGCCGCTGCAAAATCTCAGGTGTCTTTTCCAAGGTGATCTCCTTACCTGGAGTCAATTGCACGGGAATCATCACGGTCTCAGGTTTGGGGACATGAAGCTCCGCCTGCATCTGCTGCACAAATCGGCTGACTTCATTGGCTTTCCCCTGATCAGCTGCTGTGGTGTAAATCAGGTGAACCTCTTCTGCCCGATGCAAGAGACGGTAAAAAGTATAGGCATAAATCGCGTCATTCTGCTCCTGAACCGGCAAACCAAAAGCTCGGCGAAGGTTAAACGGAATCATCGAATTGATTCCTCCTCCTGGAGGAAAGCTGCCCTCGTTCACATCACAGATGATCACACGGCGAAAGTCCAAGTTTCTCGACTCCAACACGCCCATGATCTGCAGACCCTGAAGCGGTTCTCCTTCGAAAGGCAATTTCAACTCCCTAAAAATCTGCCGAAACAACTTTAGCACAAAGTCCATCTTCAATCCCTTGTCCTGGTTAGTTTGGAAAACTTCCTTCAATCGATTCAGCTGTTTGAAAGCTTGATACAAATAGCTGCGCTGAATGACATCTTCTTTCAGTTCCTGCGCGAGGTATTGGATGATTTCTCCCAAATAATCAAAAAGATCCTGTGGCTCGACCTTTCGGAAAACCAGTTGAAACAAGGTGCCCTCTTTGGCCAAAACTTCTACTGGCACATCCAAGAGATTATCCAGCTTGATCTTTTCTGAGATTTCCTTGGCAAATTCCGAATCCGAGGCTTTCAGGTAAGAAAATGAAAGCAAGTCAATCACCGGCTTGTGGTAAAAGAACACCTGGCCATTTCTCCACTTCGCATAACGCTGCAAGTCCAAGACCGCATCCAAAAAGGCATAAATCGGCGCATTTCGGATGGGATAACCCATGGTCACGTTGAGTTTGGAAATCGTCTCAGGAAGCGTGTGAAGGACCGGAAAAAGCAATTGCTCATCAGGCAGGATAATCACCGTTTCTTCCAAGGCTTCCTCGGTACCCACTTTTTCCAAAAGTTTACCGACCAAGTTGGCCTGATTGGTTTTCAGCGGAATAGCATGGGTATGGATTAATGCGGCTTTTTGACTGATTTCAGCAGGGATTTCCTCCGGGAAAGTTTTTCCCAACACGGGATCTTTTTGGTAATCTCTGAAAAACAAACCCGCTTCCTGGAGTCGATCATGCAAGTAATAGGCATCCACATCCCAGTAAATCTCCGCCCCAAATTCCTTCACAAAATGCTTGATCAGCTTTTCCTCGGTCAGGGTAAAGGCATTAAAACCCACAAAGACTAGGTGCTTCTCAGGCTTTGTGATAAGGTCTGTATTTTCCGCTACCTGCCTGTACAATTGACCGGAATAGGCTAAACTCGCCGTGCGAAGTCTAGCATGAAAGCCCTCATAGAGCTGGGCCAAAATCTGCCAAAATCTCAGGAATCGCTCTTGCTCGGATGCATTCTGCCGTTCAAAAGCCTTCCAAAACTGTGAAATCAACTCTTTTTGCTCCTCAGAGAGGTAACTTAAATCAGATTCAAATTCTTTGATTTCGGCCAGATTGGTGTAAACAGTCTTCGCAGGAGCCAGAAACTGATCTAGGTCGTTGAAGTCTTTCAGGATCAATTCACCCCAGAAATAAAAGCGATCAAAGTCCTCAGGCTCGGTTTGAATCTGACGGTACAGCTCGTACAGTTCAAAGATCAATGACAGCTCATCGGCAGGTGTGTTCCCTGCCAATCGGTAAAACAGTTGCTCGATCGTGATCACCTCCGGCATCCAAACCGGCTCATCGATCAACTCTCCCATGTATCGGGTGAAAAACAAGCCCGCACGTCGGTTGGGAAGCACCACGGTGATTTCCTTCAGGTCTCGACCCGACTCAAGGATCTTTTGGGCGGTTTCTTTCAAAAATGGGTTCATACTTCCAAAATTTCAGTGGGTTCGAGATAGCACAAATAACCTTTGACTGGGAGTTGACTGAGTTTGGCGACCAAGTCCATGTATTCCTTGACTTGGTTTAGATGGCTTTCCCGTTTTTCTCCTGTTTTAAAATCGATGACCAAGGCTTGATCTTTTCCGATCAGGATTCGGTCAGGACGCTTTTGCGCTCCTCCTGGAAGCAAAATTCCCTGTTCAGAAAACGACTGGTAGGCAGGACCAAACCAATCCTGAATCTGATCCAAGGCAAACAGCATTTCTAATTGAACCTTCACTTCCTCAGCCGTGGCCTCATCCCATCGCCCTTCGAAAGTAAACTCACGAAGCAATCGCAAGGCGTCCTCAAAGCTTTGGGAATCGGCCAAGAGTTCGTGGATAATCACACCCAGCTTTCGCTGATTTCTGGCCTGCAGACCGTCCTCGGAAAAGTCCCAGGCATAATTCCGCGTTTTGAGCTTTTCCTTCCAGTCCAAAATCTCCCATCGCAAACCCAAAGGTGCTTTCGGCTTTTGATCTTTTGGAGGGATTTTCCTCCCCCATTCTCCCCAATCGAAGGTCATCAATTCAGAATTCCAACCCTGATCAGATGGATCCGGGATATGAAAACCTGTGGAAAAGAGCGTGTAAAGCACATTACCGGTTTGGTTGAGTTTGACACCTTCTTTGCTTTTGGTAAAGTCCGAAAAGCCCCAAATCACTTCTTCTGCACGGGTAAATGCCACATAGAGCATATTTAGCGAGTCGAGGTAAGCGAGTCGAACTTCGTCTTGGTAATAGTCTGAGAAGTGGGAGTTCTTGAGATCTTTTTGATGCGTAAGGGGAATCACGGTTTCCAAATTTCCCAACTGATACGGCGCCCAAATCACCGGAGCTTGCTGTCCGCTTGCAACGATTTTCCAGTCCAAAAACGGCATAATCACCACTTTGTACTGCAAGCCCTTAGACTTGTGAATGGTCAGGATGCGCATGGCATCGTGATCCTCGGGGATTTTCACTGTTCGCTTGCCCTTATTGAGCTCCCACCAATCCAGGAAACCCATCAGATCGGCTCGATTCTTTTTCACGAAATCAAATACCGCCTCCTTGAATCCGGAGACATACGCCAAGTCCTGCTGCTTTTCGGTCAAACCCAAAAAGGCCAAGCCTTCCTCCATCAGTTCCACCAAAGGAAGCTGAAGAAGCCTGTTTTCCATCGAAAGCAGTTGAGTCTCCTTTTCCATCAGTGCATTTGGCAGGCTATGCTGATAAAAAAGCGAATGGCTGAGTTCGACCTCATAAAGCAGGGCGTAATAATGCCAAAGCGTCTTCAGGGCGACTTTATCCGAAGGATTATTGAGGTAGGTGAAAAAAGCCAAAAGGCATTTGACCGCAATAGATTTGTCGATAAAAAGAGATTCCTCTGAAAGCACATCAAAGCGATACCCCGAATCAGGATTTTCCCGATGGTAATTCATCAGGTAATCGGCAATTTCAGCTCCCTGAGCATTTTTTCGCACCAAAAAAGCAATGTCGCTTAATCCATAGCCCTGATCCTGCAGCTGCATCACCAAGCCGGGCAGTTTGGCCAAAACGGTTTCGTCCGCTTCATCTTCCTCAGTTTCCTCTTCCTCAGAAGAGCTTCGAGAATTGCTCTTTTCGGTAAATTCTAAATGAATTTTTCCCTGAAACTCCAGGTCTTTTTTCTTCTGAGGCACCTTCTGTGCGACTTCAAGAAAGGCATCATTCAGCAGATTTTGAGAATCCACTGCGAAATAGTCCTGCATACCGGATTGCATCAAGGCCGGCAATTGCTCAAAAAGTGCATTATTGAACTCGATGATTCCTGGAAGGCTTCGGAAGTTGGTGTCCAAGTTTTTCACCTCGATCAAATCCTCTCGGATCTGCCGTTGAACTTCATTCAAAAGCAGCTCCAGTTTGCCTCCTCGCCAGCGGTAAATGGACTGCTTTACATCGCCCACGAGCAGGTTGGTATTTCCTGAAGCCAAAGAGTTTTCCAGCAAAGGCCGAAAGCTTGACCACTGAAAATCGGAGGTATCCTGAAACTCATCGATGAGGAAGTGGCGGTACTGATTGCCGATTTTCTCATAGATAAAAGGCGCCTCGTTACCTTCCGTAATTTGTTTGAGAAAATCATTGACATCCGAAATCAAGAGAATACTCTCCTCGTCTTTCAGGTCCCGAAGCTCCAAAATCAAGTCTCGGAATACCCCAAAAGCATTCAGATTTCGCTGAAGAGCGGAGAGCGTATTCCAGTGAAGGACTTTTTCCGGCCAAGAAAAAAGAATGTCAATCAAACCGCCTTCAGCTGCAGAAATGATGTTGGCGGCATTTTTTGCTCCTTTGGAAAACCAATTAGTAGAATCCGGCAAATCCCGAAGCATCACTTCTGTGAGTTCGGGAAAAGGAAATTTTGGATCTCCCAATCGGGAAAATCGCAACGCAAAACTTCTCGATCCTCCTTTAAAATCCGTCCACTCCAAGCCAAACTGAGCCCGAATCGACTCCGATTTTACTTTCATTTCTTCTGCCTCGGCGATCAGTTTTCGACGCTCAGTATGCAATTGTTTTCGGAATTCTCCCAAAAACCCTTCCTGAGCCACACTTTCCTGAAAGAGTGATCGAAAGGCCTTAAACCGCTCCTGAAAAATCTCCCGACCCAAACCTTTGATGCCGTTTCGGATATCCCAGGTTTTTCCATCTTCGATCTGTTCCTCGGCATAGCCAATCAGCCATGCCCGAAGATTTTTATCCTGAGCCACCTTCTCCACGATCCGATCTACCAACCTCTCCAATACCGCATCGGTATCCATCTCCAAGTCAAACTTGGCCTGCAGGTCCATTTCCCTGGCAAAAGATCGAATCACTTTCTGGAAAAAAGAGTCAATCGTACTGACCGAAAAATACCCATACCCATGAAGAATACTCAAAAGCGTCTCTCGGGCCCTGCTTTGAAGTTGCTTTTCATCCAACTTTAGATATTTCATCAACTCCTCATCCAAAAATTCCCCCTGTTTCACCCCATGACTCAGTCGCTCAAGGACTTCCAAAATCCGCTCCTTCATTTCCGCCGTAGCCTTATTGGTGAAGGTCACAGCCAGAATCTGCTTAAAGCCTGACCTTGGATTTTGCAGGGCCAACTTGAGGTATTCCAGCGTGAGCGTGTAGGTCTTACCCGAGCCTGCTGAGGATTTGTAGATGATGAAGGGTTTCTGGTTCATGTGTCAAAAAGTAACAGGTCGAAGATAGGAAAGCAGGACCTTTTTCCTACAGCCAAAAAATCACTTTGACGATTATTGTCAGGAATCGACTAAGTAAAACCAATTGGAATTCCATGGCATTTTGGTCATTTTCAACCCCTCGAAACTGATAAACCCATGAAGAAATACCTGATTCTAGTGCTCTTGCTGATTTTTTCGTTGCCAAATTTTGCAAAAGACGGCTACGAACTTTGGCTCGACTACCGACCGATCGAAAATTCAATTATGCGTTCGGAAGCAGATCGGCTTTTCTCAGGGATCTTCTTTTTTGGGAAAAATCCCACCTATGAGGCTATCCAAAAAGAGCTTCAGCTCGCTGCTCCCAAAATGACCGGAAAAGCGCCTATTTTCTCCACCGAGCGACTGAACCAAACCCAAGTTTGGCTGGGAACAAGGGAGGAACTGGCACAGGTTTTTGGACTTCAGGATCAGGTCACGATCCGAAATCTGGGGGAGGATGGCTACTGGATGGGGCCGGTGGTTTTTCAGGGAAAAACCTACTTTACGATTGTGGGCAATCGGCCTGTAGGTGTACTTTATGGATTTTTTGACTGGCTCAAAAGCCTGCAAAGCGGAAGTTTTGACTCGAATAAAGTAAAAATGGAAAGCCCGAAAATCCAGCTTCGAATACTCAACCATTGGGACAACTTGGACCGGACGGTAGAGCGAGGCTATGCAGGCTTTTCGATTTGGGACTGGCACCGCCTTCCGGGCTACATCGACCCAAGATACATTGACTATGCCCGCGCCAATGCGAGTATCGGCATCAATGCGGTTTCCTTAACCAATGTGAATGCTAATGCTCGGATTTTGACCACGGACTTTATGAAGAAGGCCAAAGTGCTGGCCGATATCTTCCGACCCTATGGCATCAAAGTTTTTCTAACGGCCCGTTTCTCCGCACCAATCGAAATCGGAGGGCTCAAAACCGCCGATCCACTCGATCCAGAGGTGATTGCTTTTTGGAAAAAGAAGACCGACGAAATGTATCAGCACATTCCCGACTTTGGGGGATACCTCGTCAAGGCAAATTCCGAAGGACAGCCCGGGCCACATGAATATCAGCGGACGCATGCCGAAGGTGCCAATATGCTTGCCGATGCTTTGGCCCCACATGGCGGAGTGGTAATCTGGAGGGCTTTTGTTTATTCTCACGAAATCGACGAAGACCGCCACAAGCAAGCCAACCTAGAATTTGTGCCGCTAGATGGAAAATTTCGTGAGAATGTAATCATTCAAGTCAAAAATGGGGCGATTGACTTCCAGCCAAGAGAACCTTTCCACCCACTTTTTGGGGCAGTAAAGCAAACCAATCTGGGAGTTGAGTTTCAAATCACGCAAGAATACCTCGGTCAGGCCACCCAACTCGTTTACCTTTCCCCGATGTGGGAAGAAGTGCTGCGAAGCAAAACCTTCCGTCCTACACCAAACTCTACCGTGGCTGGAATTGTGGACGGTTCGGACTCCGGTCAAAAACTCACCCTCATGGCCGGCGTGTCCAATATCGGCACGGACCGCAATTGGACGGGGCATCTCTTTGGCCAAGCCAACTGGTATGCTTTTGGGCGATTGGCTTGGGATCCATACTTGAATTCGGAGCAGATCGCTGAGGAATGGACCAAGCTAACCTTTGGTCAAAATCCCGAAAATCTGACTAAAATCAAGGGAATCATGCTCGATTCCCACGAAGCAGCTGTTACCTACATGACTCCGCTTGGCTTGCATCACATCATGGGTTGGGATCATCACTACGGCCCGGGACCTTGGGTGACCGGGGGAAGAGCGGATTGGACTGCACTATATTATCACCGTGCGGATAGTTTGGGAATTGGTTTTGACCGCACTTTTACGGGAAGCAAAGCTTTGGAACAATACGCTCCGGAGATCATCCAGGCTTGGTCCGACTCGGAACAGATTCCTGAGAAATACCTGCTTTGGTTTCATCACCTGCCTTGGGACTACACCATGAAATCTGGAAAAACACTTTGGGAGGAAATCGGGCTTCACTACGATCAAGGCGTAAAAAGTGCCCGAAAAATGAAAAGCACTTGGGAAAGCCTCAATGGTGCGATCGATCCAGAGCAATTTTCCCATGTGAGTCAACTTCTTGGAATCCAAGTCCAAGAAGCCGAATGGTGGAGAAATGCCTGTTTGCTGTATTTTCAATCCATATCCAAAAGACCATTTCCAAGCGAAATCGAACAGCCCGAGGGAGATCTGGAGTATTACAAAAGCCTGAGATTTCCCACTGCGCCGGGGATTCGGCCGAGGTGGTAAAAGAAAAAATCCTGCTTCCGGAGAAGCAGGATAACAGGTCTGATGTTATGTATTTCAGCCGAAGGCTGTATTTCTATGTATTTCAACCGTATTTCTAAGCTAAACATCAATTGAAACCTTCGAGGTATTGAAAACCTCAAAGGTTTAATGCTTCCCAAAGTATCTCCACCGGATGCTTGGCTTTGCGACCCGTACCATCGGCAATTTGATGTCGGCAAGAGGTACCCGGTGCAGCGATGACTGTATCTGCCTCGGCCTTTCTCACTGCTGGAAATAACACCAACTCCCCTACCTGTTGGGACAATTCAAAGTGCTCTGCCTCATAACCAAAGCTTCCAGCCATTCCGCAGCAACCACTTGGGATCGTTTCCACCGTGTAGTTGGCAGGAAGTGAAAGTATTTTTTGCGTCCAAGTCAAGGAGGAAAGCGCCTTCTGATGGCAATGCCCATGCAGCTTGATCTTTTGGGATTTGGAGGTGAAAGACTCAGCTTTAATATTTCCGGCAGCTACTTCCTGTCCGAGAAACTCGTCGATCAACTTGACATGAAACTTGAGTTTCTTTGCCGCAGGCACCAATTCAGAGCTTACAATCCTTGGATATTCATCCCGGAAACTCAAAATCGCGGAAGGCTCCAAACCAATCAATGGGGTATTTCCATCAATCAATTTTTCGAACGTGCGGACGTTGGCTTCTGCATGATTTTTGGCTTTCTGCAACAATCCTTTTGAAAGTGCCGATCGCCCGCTTTCCTGGTGATCTACGATTTTCACTTCATAGCCGAGTTTCTTCAATAGAGAAATTGCCTTGATACCGATTTGGGTATCGTTATGGTTAGTGAATTCATCGACGAAGAAGTACACCGATTTGATCATTTTTGCAGGTCCGGGCAAAGACGCGTAGTTCTTTTTGTACCACTTTCTCAGACTGATCGGGCTGATTTCAGGCAGATTTCGGCTTGGCGCTACGTTCAAGATGGATTTCATCAGCCCACCAGTCAGGGAATTACTGAGAAAGAAATTAGCGATTCCGGGAACTTTCGCTCCCAATTCATTCAGTTCATTGATGTAGGCAAAAGCCTTGGAGCGAAGGGGAACGCCATTGGTCTTCTGATATTGATAAAGAAATTCTGCCTTCATGCTCGCCATGTCTACGCCTGAGGGACACTCCGCCGTACAGCCTTTGCAACTCAAGCATAGATCCAGCGCTTCTTTAATCTCGGGATGGTCAAAAGCATTTTCGGTTTTATCCAAAGTCAGAAACTCCCTCAGCGTATTAGCTCGACCACGGACGGTATCCCGCTCGTTACGAGTCGCCATAAAGCTCGGACACATCGTCCCGCCCGAACCCGGAAGCTTGCGGCAGTCACCCGAACCGTTACATTTCTCCGCCAAGCGAAGAATGCCTCCATCGGCAGAATAATCAAAGACCGTTTGGTGCTCGGGAGTGACCATTCCCGGTTCGTAGCGAAGAAACTTGTTCATCGGAGCAGCATCCACGATTTTACCGGGATTGAAGATATTTTTCGGATCCCAGGTGTATTTGATCCTTCGGAAAAGTTCGTAGTTCTTTTCCCCAACCATCAAGGGAATAAAAGCCGCTCGCACTCGTCCGTCTCCATGCTCCCCGGAAAGTGAACCCTGGTATTTCTTCACCAACTTTGCCGAAGCCAAGGAAATCTGATAAAACTCCTCCACATCCTCGGCTTTTTTCAAATCCAAAATCGGACGCATGTGGATCTCTCCTGCCCCTGCGTGCGCATAGTGTACCGGGTTTTGGTTGAAACCTTTCAAAATCTCATCCAACTCGTCGATGTAATCTGCCAAATCCTCGATATCCACCGCAGTATCTTCAATACAGGCTACGGCTTTGCGATCTCCTGGAATATTTCCCAAAAGGCCCAAACCCGCTGCACGAAGTGACCAAGCAGAGGCCACGCGGGCGGGCTCGATGATCGGGTAGGCATAGCCATAGCCTCCTGCTTTCAGGTCGGCTACAAGCGCCTCACCTTTGGCCATGGCCTCTTCCAGTGTTTTTCCCCGAAACTCGATCATCAAAATCGCCTTAGGATCGCCCTCGACGAAGTAACGGTTTTTGGAATATTCAATACTTTCCTTGGTGCAGTCCAGGATGATTTTATCCATCAGTTCCACCGCAGTCGCCGGATGCTTCATGGCGACCTGAGCGGATTTCATGCTTTCGTGGATGCTTTCAAAATGTGCTGCCACGACGATTTCCACCGGGTCAGGAAGCGGATCGAGGCTGATTTTGATTTCGGTGGTGAAGGCCAAAGTTCCCTCCGAACCCGCCAACAGCTTACAGAAATTGAATTTTTCTTTGCCTTCGAAAAGCTCCGCTTTCAGCAATTCATCCACTGCATAGCCGGTATTCCGGCGATGGATGGACTTTTTGGGGAATTGGGCATGGATTTCCTCCCGTATTTCAGGATTATTGAGTTCGTCAAAAGCCTGTCTGTAAAGCTTTCCTTCCAAGTCTTTTTGTCCACACTTCCGGTCAAAATCGTCTTGGGAGATCTCTCCAAAAACGACCTTTTTTCCATCGCTGAGAATGGTATTCAGGGAAATTACTTTATCCCGAGTCACTCCATAGACGATGGAAGTCGTGCCGGAAGAATTATTCCCAACCATCCCTCCGATCATCGCCCGGTTGGCAGTGGAAGTGATGGGGCTGAAAAATAGACCGTGTGGCTTGAGGTAACGGTTCAATTCATCCCGAACGACCCCGGGCTGCACGCGAACCCAGCGTTCTTCTTTGTTGAATTCAAGGATTTGGGTGAAATGCTTGGAGACATCGACGACTATGCCGTTTCCCACGCATTGTCCGGCGAGGGAAGTACCTGCAGTCCGGGGAATCAACGACGTGCCGTGCTCGGTAGCAAAGTGAATGAGTTTTTGGATATCCGACTCGGACTTGGGAAAAGCGACTGCCAAAGGCATCTCTCGATAGACAGATGCATCGGTGGCGTACAGGGTCCGGATGAGTCGGTCAAACTGCAAACTACCCTCCAGTTGGGTGGCCAGTTTTTCTAAATGAGGTACTAGGTTAGGTTGGTTTGAAAGCATGGTCAAAAATAGCTTTCTGGATAGATTAAAGAAATGAAATGATCAATTATCCATGAACAAACTCAATGGTCAATTATCAATGACCAAACTCAATGATCAAGTATGCCAAACCCTTGATAATTGATCATTGAAAATTGAGTTTGAAAATTCCATCCTTCCCGCTTTTCTTTGTCCAAAACCTAAGTCCTAATGTTCTTCTACCTTTCCCAGTTTTTGAGTTTTTTGGCGATGCCGCTTACTATTGTATTGATCCTGATTCTATCAGGGACAATTTTTATAAAGAGAAAATGGGGTAAAAAGTTGCTGTGGGCAGGTGTTGGACTTCTACTCTTTTTCACCAATCCTTTCCTTTCCAATTTAGCTTTATTGGCTTGGGAGCCTGATTTCAAGTCTTTCGAAGAAATAGAAAATCACGAAATCGGCATTGTCCTCACCGGAGTTACCAACCTGAGCAAAACTGCCTATGACCGCACCTTTTTCAACAAAGGAGCAGACAGGATCACCCATGCCCTACAACTTTACCGTATGGGCAAAATCAAAAAGATCCTGATCACAGGAGGCACGGGCCTGAATCCCGTCAATCCTCAATCCGAAGCGGAAATATTGCAGCGGTTTTTACTGATGACCGGTGTACCCGAATCGGACATTCTGATAGAGGATCAGAGTAAAAACACGGCCCAAAATGCACAGTTTACCCGTGATTTTTTGGAGAAAAACGGAATCTCCACTTCTCAGGAATTTGTGCTGATCACCTCTGCTTTTCACATGACTCGAGCAAAAGGCTGCTTTGATAAAGTGGGGCTGAATACAGTAACTTTTCCCGTGGATTATTATTCCCACGATGTCAAATACGATATTCCTGCCTTGATTTTCCCCGATGCGGATTCCATTTCCTATTGGCACAAGCTAGTCAAAGAGTGGATCGGAATTTTGATTTACAACCTAGTGGGGTATATGTAAAATTCTTCAGACCTGGCAGGTCTTTCTAGTAGCACCATACTACACCAAAAGCGTAGCCTGAATCGAATCCCTAAGCTTGGGTTCTACCTTTACCTCCTCCGCAAATTCATTCCATCGCTTCACCGCTTTTCTGACCCGATCGATCTTCTCCTCCGGCTTTTTGATATTCATCTTCCGGGCAACTTCCAAAAAATCATCGTCAGTGATTCCTTCTCTTTTTCCATTGACTTGAAGGGATTGGCTGCTGACCCACAAGCTTCCCGGTCGATAGGCATGGCAAATGTCATAAGCGGGTGAAAGGGTCCACTTTCCGCTCTGATCCATCAGGAAAGCAAAGTTTTTGGTATGATCGTCACAATTGCGCGCAAGCACATTGAAGACCATTCTGATGAACATCTGTTCTGCTTCCGGGTACGACAATCTCAGCATCCGCATCGTCTCAAACACTTGTTCGTAGCTATACACTCCCACTTGATTGAAATCAAAATGACGCATTCCGCAGAGACTTTGCATGTGGATTTTGTCACCGGCATCCGTACGGTCAAAGCGCTTGGTCATAAAGTGCGCCCGGCCATTCTCCTCCAAAATCCGGGATTCATTCATTTCAATTCCTGCCTCAAGTGCCATCAGGTAATAGGCCATTTCCACCCGGCCGTAGCCTAACGATGCCCCAAATTGACTGTCCATGACCCCGTCAAACTTGATCAGCCAGTAAGAAAAACCCGCAGGAGCTTTGACCTGACCGCTTTTTACTTCTCCGGTTTCGGGGTTAAAAGCGATCACTGCCTTAGCCCGAGCACCCCCTGCGGAAGTTCCGATTTTCAGGATATCAGCCAAGGCAGATTCTTCTTCCTTAGATAGATCGGTTTGGAAGCTTTCCCGAGTGTTGAGGATTTTATTGGCAATCGCTACCAAACTGTCCAGCTCCAAAGTGCTTGAAGTGCCGATCTCGGAACGGAGCGAAGGCTTGATCTCAAGTGCTCCCACCCCACGCTTCCCGATAAAACAAAGCAACTCCACAGGATTCAAACTGTCCGTGGGGCGGCCATTTTGCACCAGCCAGGTATTGATCAATTGATTGCCGTATTTGTCGGGAAGCATATCGGCTAAAAGTCCCGGAAGGCCTTTGAACGTATCAAAGGCATCATTGCGACCACGGCGAATCTCCGGAAAGGTATACAGTCGTTTCCCTTGTCTCAAAGGCATGGTGACAGGCGCAATATCCCAACCCGAGCGCAGGAAGGCCTGATCAAACTCAAAGCTTGCCAACTGCTGCGCCTCATCCCATAGGATCGCTCCAGCCAGCCGATCCCAAAGCCAAACTTCTGCTGCGACTACCATTCTGAAGGGGGAGGCTCAGCTGCTATATCCATTTTACGAACTCGCTGCCGCTGATATTTCTTTTGGAACTTGATGTACTCTAAAGGGCTGATCTGCTGACGCACCTCAAAAGCCTCCAACAGCTGCAGCTCGTCCAAAACACGAAGCGCCTGAATCAAGGTGAGCAAATGCACCTTTTCGCCTCGCTCCAGCAAGCTGAGTGTAGATCGGCTCATCCCCGCCTCCGTGGCCAGCTCGTCCTGAGTCTTATTGAGGGCCATCCGCTTCTTTTTGATGAAGTCCCCAATCATCCGGAGAATAGCCATATCTGAAAGCTGTGCGATATCCATGACTTAAAATTCATTCATTAAATCCAAATTTACAAGTTTATGAATGAAAAATAAATCAAAAATAAGAATAAAGATGATAGACGTAAGACGCTAGAAATTAGAATCAAGACTTGCCGATATCCAATATTAATCAATACATGAATTATCATTCACTATGATTAACAAAATGAATTAAAGAATGAAATTTCATTCATTAAAAATAGAGTTAAGCTATTTATTGACCCAAAAGTCTAACGTCTTATGTCTTGATTCTTGTGTCTTGGCTCTAGCTACTTGATACCAGATACACGACACTAAAATCTTCTGCTCCACTTCCACTCCCAGTTCCAGCCTTTCTCCTCCAGCAAAATCGGATGATAGGCCATCGCAGCCTTTGCCGTAGGCGCATCAAAAAATCGCTGGTCATCAGTCAAAATCGCCATTTGATTCCCTTCTTGGTCGGTTCGGATCAAATCCATCACCGCAGAAGGAATTTCTTTTGAAAAACCACTATCTGACTTCAGAAGTTGATTTTTCAAACTCCAGTGCAGCTCAAAACCAGGCACTTTCACTTCGGGGGGAGGGATTTCTCGGACTTTACTTTGCACTTTCACCCAAGCCAAAAACTCTCTCAGTAAGTCCAAACCCGGATTGGCAAGCTGACCTGGGCGGAAGTCCTCCGGTTCGATGGAAGAAATCACATGAAGCATTTTCCTTGCCCGAGTGATCGCCACATTCAGCCGGTTTTCAGCACCCGACTTGCTTAAGAGACCAAAATTAGTCACTAGCTTTCCCTCCCGATTGGGCGCATAGCCCAAAGACAAAATCACCTGATCGAATTCATCTCCCTGCCCATTTTCGATATTGCGGACTTTAATCGAAGCATCTTGAAAGCCAGCTTTCCATAATTCTTCCCGAATCAACTCCATCTGGAAATAATTACCTGTAACAATCCCGATGGAGTCCTGAGGAGCTTCTTTTCGAATAAGCTCAACTCGATTCAAGACGGCATCGGCTTCCATTCGATTGATCTGATTTTCCCAGATTCCTTCGTTTTTTTCCCAGGAAAAGGGAGTTTTGCTCACCTTGACTGTCTCGTAATCCGGCAAAGTTTCCAGTCGATTTCCATAAAAATGGAAATTGGAAAAGTGAATCAATCCTGGATCAGCAGATCTGTAATGTCCTCTCAATTGCAGATTTTCAAAGAAATGAGCTGCCAACTCCAATAAAGACTCGGCTTCATATTCCATGCCCTCTTCCTCACTTTCCCATTTCACCTGATAAAAATCCGAAGGTCGAAGTTGCTTGGAGTCTCCGGCGACAACGACCTGCTTTCCTCTCAGCATCGCAGGGAAACCACGTTCCACAGGACATTGAGAAGCCTCGTCGAAAATAACCAAATCAAACACCTGATCCGTCGGAAAAACCGCTGAGACCGTCTCCGGACTGCCCAACCAGCAGGGAAGAACCCGAAAAACCTCTTCGCCTAATTCGGCAATCAGCTTACGGATGGGCCATTTTTGGCGCTTTTTGCTCACTTGATGAAGCAAATCCCGATAGGTCAGCCGATTGCCCAAGCGGTTGTATTCCAAATGCTCGGCCACTTGCTCACGAAGCCGAAGCAAAGCTAAATGGCTGGCATTTTTTCGCTTTTCGAGAATTGCAGTTTTGAGTTCGACCATTTCATGACTGAGACGCAGGGAACCCAATTCACACATGACCGGATGCTGCCGCTCGATCTCCCCGATCCATGCCAGTCTCCAACCATTCCAAAAAGCTTCAATAAGTTGATCCAGATTTAATTCGAAAAAATCCTCTACTAACCGCTCACCTAAATCCCGGAATTTCCATCCCTCTAAAAACTGATCAAATCCTTTCAATTCGGCAAAAACGGAGGGCCAGTTCAGCGGATTTTCTGGAAAAACGGCTTCCAAACCCTTTTCCATCAGTTCTAAAAACTGCGCTTCATTTAACCAAAGTCGAGACGAAACCAAGTGGGAGAACAAGTCTTCAGACCAAATTCGAATCTGATCCAATGCAGCCCCAAACTCTGAATAGGAAAGCTTTTTCCAATCCAATAATTCTTGAATTTCCGGAACTGCCTCCCAATACGATTTCCAAGTTAAAAGCTGATCCACCTCAATTAAATCTTCGGCAAATTGTCCGCTTAACTCGACATAAGTAGAAACTGGTAATCCTTCCAATTGTGCTTGAAGGTGGAGTTTTGATTGACATTCCAGCTGAAGATCAAGCAGATTTTGGGTAGTAAAAGCTAAGCCATTTTGGCTCAGAGTCTGAAAAGCCAAGGGAAATTTGGCCTTTGAAAATTTGGCCTGAAGCTTTCCAAAAAAGCTTTGTGAAAGCGGAATCAAAGCTTCCAATTCCTTGCTCAAGCTTTCCAAATCCGAACCCAATTCAAACTTCCAGCTTTGAGATGTCTCGATAGCCTGAATCAGAAACTTTCGGATCTTGGTCAGCGCTTTTTGTTCCTTGGGTTGAAAAATGAAGTTGATATCTTTCTCAGGATTGGAAACCTTCGAAATTGAAAATTGAAGCTTTTTAACTTTTTCCAAATAAACCCGATCAGACCAAATAGCTTTCAAAAACGGCTTTGAATTCTCACCATAAAGGAATTGGGGAAGCTGCTTTCGATGATTTTCCAAATCAATTAAAGACGCAGAAATCTGTGCGAAATCCGAGGGCTGAATCCCAGAAAATGATACTCGCTTTTCCCAAAAGCTTCCCAAAAACCTGTTCTGATACCCTGAAAAAATCCTTAAATCCTGTTCAAATCCTTTTGCATGCTCAACATCCAACTGGATCAATTTGGGGTTGGAGAAAGCAGGTTGATTCAAATTCGCTTGAAGATAAAGGGCTTTTAAAGGAATTCCTGCGAGCTTTTCATCGAAGAGAGCTGTACGCAACTCTTCAAACTTTCCAGAAAGCCTCGAAATGGTTTTAGAAAGCAGACTAAGCTCCCGCTCCAATTGAATTGCATCGATTCCCCGGTTTTGGCTTTGGTACTCCTCCACCGATTCGATCTGGATTTTGATTTTTCCAAAAAGGTTTTTCTGATCTGCTCGAAAATCATGAACCAAGCCCAAAAATTGACCAAAACCCGCTTTCTTCAATCGCTCAAATACCACATCCAAGGCGGCTCGCTTTTGGGAAACCACCAATACCTTTTTGCCACGGGCGATATAATCCGAAACCAGATTGGCAATCAATTGAGACTTTCCCGTCCCAGGAGGGCCTTGGATCACCAAGCTTTTCCCTTGACGAACTTTGATCAACGCACTTTCCTGAGAAGCATCGAGGGGAAAAACGGGAAACAGGTTCTCCTCTCGAATCTGTGTTTCATTTCTCTCCAAAAGAAAAAGATGCTGAAACAGATCCTCCAAGGAACTTTCGGAATGGTCCTGAATCAATTGCTCATAATCAGAAAACAAAAAACTCCCCTTTTGGGCAAATTGGCCTAAAACAGCGTATGGCTTTAGAATGACTTTTCCTTCAGAAAATCGCTCCTGATCGAGTGAAATCTGGGAATTGGGAAAGGGTAGAATCTGATTCTCCAGCAGATTAGATTGAACCTGAATGGCGAAGAATTCTTGAATTAGCTTGACTAAGGCCGTCCGAAATTCAATTGAATCTTTTGGTAGATTTTCCAGGAGTTCATCGGAAAAGGTTTCCGGCATATTCTGCCCAGTGGCATGCCTCCAAGCCAGGAGAAAAGCCGGATTCCACTGCCAATTCTCCTCAGAAACCAAGGTCCAAACTCCATTTTCCTTGTGGAGTTGAACCGGTTTCAAGAGCATGGGACTACGAATCAGCTGACCATTGATCAGCTTTCCTTCAGCAAATAGCCAAGCTAGATACAGACTTTGCTCACCGGTTTCTTCCTGAGTCAATTGATCCCGAAAAGCCATTCGGGAAAGTGCTTTGGACACTTGATTGGCATCCCCTGACCTTGGATCGAGTTCAGGGGACAGCGGGATTTTCTTTTTGTCTTCGATTGACTTTCGAAGAATCTCAAAGGCGGGATCTCCGGTCAAAAAATCAAACTCCCAAACATCCAACATTCCCATTCCCTCCAATTTCGGCAGGTACAAAGACCTGTTTTTGGCAGACAGATCGGTAAGCCGATTCAGATAGGTTTGGAAGATGGGTTCGGGCATTTATTTAAAAGGCGAGTCTTTTTCTTTGGCCATCTGATTATAGACAATTCCGTCGAGAATTCCCGGCATCCATTTGTTCAGAAACACGGCCAACCTACCCTTAGACGTCAATACAATATCCCGCTTTCGCTTCAGGGTAGCTTTCAAAATATGCTCTGCAACTTCCTCTGAAGTCATCATCTTGGACTCGTCACGTGGAGATTCGCCTTGAGATGAACCGTCAGCCGTGAGTGCAGAATTCCGGATATTTGAGGAGGTAAAACCAGGCGCAACTACCAAAACATGAACTCCCTTTTTCATGACTTCGGTTCGAAGGGACTCGAAAAAGCCGTTCATCGCATACTTACTTGCCGTGTAAGCCGTGCGGGCAGGAGTGCCTCGATAACCGTTGATGGAGGAAATACCAATGATGGAACCTCTGGATTCCAAAATCGCAGGAAGGCAGAACTTCGTAGCGTAGACCGTTCCCCAAAAATTGGTATCCATGACTTTGCGAAAAACCTCCAAATCCATGTCCTGAAACAGCGCCCTCATGGAAATCCCAGCATTGTTGATCAGGATATCGATTCGACCATAATGAGAAAGCGTTTCGGAAGCCATTCGTTGGTTGTCCGCTTCGGATCCTGCATCCGCAAGGATTGGAAGAACTTCAATATCTTGCGACCGGAGTTTAAGTGCAGTTTGTTCCAGCTTTTGGGGATTGCGTCCTGTGATAACGATTTTGGCACCTTGCCGACCAAATACCTCCGCACAAGCTTCGCCAATTCCCGAGGTAGCACCGGTGATGATGACGACTTTGTCTTTGAAAATCATGGGTAAAATTTCGGGTAAAGATAGGGATTAGAGAGGAATGGTAAATTCATTTTAGAGGATAGAACCATGCTAAAATGACAATGGCCCAATTCACCCTTTTCTGCTACAAGTTCTTAACTTGGTCTGAACCATTTAGAAAATTAAGGTCATTAAGGTCCTTTTAAATCAAACCTTTAAGGTGAATTTTGAAGGTCTTAGTGGTCTATTAAAATTCTTAATTCTCTTAATTACCTCAATGGTTTTTCAAAACTGTGATGAAATCCAAGGGTTCAATACATTCTCTAATCGCAAATAAAAAAGGCAGGAAAATTTAACGCTTTTTGAGTAAGACTTTCGAGGTTTAAAAACCTCAAAGGTCTTCTCCCCCATTTTCCCTAATTTTGCGCCCATGTCGAGAAAAATGAAAAATAAGGTCATCACCAATCTGCTGATCGAGCGCATCGCCTCCGAAGGAAAATGTGTCGGACATCATGAAGGCAAGGTGGTGTTTGTCTCCAACGTAGCGCCGGGAGATGTGGTGGATGTGCGGATTACCAAAGGAAAAAGCTCCTTTATGGAGGGCGAGGCCATCCGGTTTCACGAATATTCCAAGGACCGAATCGAACCTTTTTGCTCCCATTTTGGCACCTGCGGAGGCTGCAAATGGCAGCACATAAACTACGACCTGCAGAAAACCTACAAGCGACAGCAAGTTTTGGATCAATTTCAGCGGATCGCCAAAGTACCGATTCCTGAAGTTTTGCCAATTCTGGGTTCGGTCCAAACCCAATACTACCGCAACAAGCTCGACTTTACCTTTTCCAATTCCCGCTGGTTGACCCGGGAAGAAATCAACTCCGGTCAGGAGTTTGAGCGAAATGCCTTGGGCTTCCATATTCCCAAGATGTTTGACAAAATCATCGACATCGAGCATTGCTACCTGCAAGGCGGAATCTCCAATGCCGTGCGAAATGCACTTCGCGAATTTGCCCGAAGCAATAACCTCAGCTTTTATGATATCCGAAATCAGGTTGGCTTACTTCGTAACCTGATCATTCGAACAACGAGCACCGGACAGACCATGGTGATTGTTCAGTTTGGAGAAAATGACCATGAGTCAATTTCATCAGTGATGGAATTTTTGAAAGGTCGTTTCCCGGAAATCACCTCCTTACTTTACGTCATCAATACCAAGGGCAACGAAACCTTCCATGACTTGGAGTTGGTAACTTTTGCAGGTCTTCCTTACATCGAGGAGGAAATGGAAGGATTGAAGTTCCGCATCGGTCCAAAATCCTTCTATCAAACCAACTCCGAACAGGCTTATGAACTCTACAAAGTAGCCCGGGATTTTGCCCAGCTGAAAGGCGATGAAGTAGTCTATGACCTTTACACCGGCACTGGCACGATTGCCAACTTTGTGGCCAAGCAAGCTAGTCAAGTAATCGGGGTAGAATATGTCGAGGCCGCCATCGAAGATGCAAAGCTCAACTCCCAAATCAACGGCATTGAAAATACCCTTTTCTATGCCGGCGACATGAAGGATATTTTGAACGATGAGTTCATCTCCAGGCATGCCAAACCGGACGTAATCATCACCGATCCGCCCCGCGCTGGCATGGATGAAAAGGTGGTGCAGATGCTCCTTCGACTCGAGGCTCCGACCATCGTCTATGTCTCGTGCAACCCCGCCACCCAAGCGCGTGACTTAGCACTTTTGGGAGAAAAATACCGAGTGGAAAAAGTGAAGCCAGTGGACATGTTTCCACAAACTTACCATGTAGAAAATGTCGTACGATTAACTCTCAATTCATGATCTCAGATTTCAACGATCCCGAACTCAACGGAAAGTATCTCGGCACCATCACGAGTGACTTTGTCAAGATCTGTGATGTACTCAAAGAGGCCTCTTACCAGGTACGCTCCAGAGGATTTTCGGACTATCCGATATTCCCGATTTCAAAGGACATGCAGCCCATCGGAAAGATCTTTATCGGCAAGGCTGAGAAGGATCTGGACTGGAATTATTTCATCACCTACGTAGATGAATTTGTCCAGCGCAAGCTCATCGCTGAGGAGGCTTTGGAAGAGTTTAAAAAGGCCTACAAAGATCCCGACGAGTTCTGCTGCCTCTTCGTCATGGACGGAGCATTTACGAGCTTTGTTTACATTCCATATCCGAATGATTGATTGCAAAAAAGGCTTTAGCATCGAGTTAGCTAAAGCCTTTTTAATTATTGCTAATCAATTTTTTATATTCCATTACTTTTAGATCAGTTTGAAGCAAATAATCCTACTTTTTCATAATCAAGCTAAAAGCGATTACATTAGCCAAGCATCTCAAAACCTAAACCCTTGACTTCCAAAACTCTGATTCAAATCGAAAACGCCCACGTGAATTACTTGGGAAAAGCTACTTTTGATCAGCTTAATTTCACTTGGAACGAAGGCCAACACTGGGCGATCACGGGAGACTCTGGCAGGGAATTGACTGCATTTTTAGAAACCTTGAGAGGCACTACCCACCTACCGGAAGGGAGAATTCTGAGGCCATTTGCTGCCGATTATATCTCCCAAAAAACCGAGGAAGGGATCGTTCATAGTTTTCGGGACTTGATTTCGTACGTCTCTCAACAGTACCGATTTCGCAACAAATCCAACCTCCAAAACTTCTACTTTCAACAGCGATTCAATAGCTCGGAAGCGGATGAAGCGGCTACTGTCAGGGAATATTTAGAAGAAAATTCCACTCCTATTACCGGTACTTGGACCCTCGAAAAAGTAGCGAAATTGCTTCGTCTCACTCCCCTTTTAGACTCCTCGATTTTGAAACTTTCCAACGGGGAAACCCGACGCTTGGCCTTGGCTTTGGGACTGCTTCGACAACCCAAAATCTACCTCATGGATCAACCCATGACTGGACTGGATCAGGAAAGTAGGGCGGCATTTGGAGACTTTCTTCAGGCCATCATTTCAGAAGGAATCCATGTATTGATCACCACATCTTCAGCAGAAATTCCTGAAGGAATCACGCATGTGGGGGAGCTAAAATCCGGTGGAAAAATGGAGGTTTGGGAACGAGATAACTACTCTTTGAATAAAGGTCAAAACCTGGATTTACCTTGGAATCTTAAGCACTTGAATGAACTTTTGGAAAGGTTTCCCAAGATTGAAAATGAGGTTATAAGACTGGAAAACGTGAGTATCCGATATGGGGAAAAGACCATTCTCAACCAAGTCTATTGGCAGGTAAATGCTGGTGAACGATGGCAACTCAAAGGTAAAAACGGGTCCGGAAAATCTACTTTAATCAGCCTTTTGATCGGAGAAAATCCCCAAGCCTACTCCCAAAATTTCTGGCTTTTTGGCCGAAAAAGAGGAAGCGGAGAAAGTATTTGGGAACTTAAACGACCCATCGGATTTGTAGCCCCCGAACTCGTTCGTTTTTTCCCTGCCAATCAAACCGTGCGAAAAGTGATCCTTTCCGGCTTTTTTGATACCATGGGTTTATTCAAAAAAACCACTGCTGAACAAGAGTCAAAAGCTGATCAATGGCTTCAGCTTTTTCAATTGGAACCTTTTGCCAACCAGCCAATCCAGCGGATTCCCTTAGAGCAACAACGTTGGACCCTTTTAGCAAGAGCACTGATCAAAGCTCCCAAACTGCTGATTTTGGATGAAGCTTCTCAAGGAATGGATGAACGACAGCGGGTGATTTTCAGGGAAACCGTCCAGAAAATCCTCAAGCTCACCAAGATTACCCTCCTTTATGTGAGTCACTATCAGGAGGATATTCCGGACAATGTGGATAAGGCATTTGACCTAACCTAGGCTACCCAGTTTCTATTTTTTTATAAGCGGGATAGTTATCAGGATGCGCTTTCCTATTTTTCTGTTATTCGCCTGATCTCATGAATACCAGAAGAAACTTTATTCAGCAACTAGGCTTGGGAATGGCTATTCCAGCCCTCTCCAGCTTTGATCTACCCACTAAAGTCATCCCTCCTTTTCCACCTCCAAATCTTCAGGCAGAAGATTTTTGGACAGAACTGAAAAGGCAATTTCCTCTGACTTCGGATCGGATCTATCTGAATAATGGCACCTTTGGCCCTGCTCCTTTTTCCGTACTCCGATCTATGGAAGTGAGCAACCTTCAAATCAATACTTCAGGAGAATATGGCAACTCCGATCAGGAACGCGTAAAGTTGGCCGAGTTCTTTCGGATAAAACCGACCGAATTTTCCATCACCCACAATACCACCGAAGGAATCAACATCATGGCTTGGGGTGTGCCTATGAAGGCTGGGGATGAAGTAATTTTGACTACACACGAACATGCAGGAAATGCCCTCCCATGGCTTAATCGGGCTAAATTGGAGGGAATAGTTATTCGAACCTTTGAACCCAAACCCACTCAAGCAGAAAATCTGACCGAGATTCAAAAGCTAATCAATCCTCGAACCAAGGTTATCGCAATACCCCATGTTACCTGTACAACCGGTCTGGTTTTTCCGATCAAAGAAATCTGTGACATGGCTCGGAAAAAGGGAATTCTGACTGCAATCGATGGGGCTCATGGAGCAGGAACCTTTGATTTGGACTTGTATGGTTTGGGCTGTGACTTTTATGCAGGGTGCTTTCACAAGTGGATGCTTGGCCCGAGCGGCACGGCTTTTCTTTTTGTAAGAGAAGATGCTTTGGAAAAGCTCAAAGCCGTCATGATCGGTGGACACTCAGACATCGGTTGGGATATGACGGTAAATCCTCCCGAATTCAAGGGATATGTCCCATCAGCCCGCCGGTTTGACTATGGGACCCAAAGCAAAACCTTGGCAGTCGGGATGGTTGCTGCTGCTGACTTCCATAGCCAGATTGGTAAGCAAAAAGTAGAAGCTAGGGTCAAAGAATTGAATCAATACCTTTTTGACGGCCTCACTGAATTGAGTTCAAAACTTGAAATCTTGACCCCCGAAGAGAAGGAATCACGCATTTCGGTCATTTCATTTCGGCCAAAAGGCATGGATTTCAATGCCTGCGGAGCGGAGTTGGGAAAAGCAGGTTTTCGCGTCAGATTGGTCCATGAGGGAAAGGTAAATGCCGTCAGAGTATCCACACACATTTATAACACCAAGACCGAATTGGATGCGTTTTTGAAGGAGCTGAATCGGATTTTGGCTTAGCGCTTCTTTTTTTGTTCTGCCCGAAACTTTGCCTCTTCGGCTCTAAACTGAGCTATTTGAGCGATCAATTCGAGGGGTAATTCCCTGTCATAAGGAAACTGAATCGCACCTTTGGAAGTCACATATTCCGCCAATTCCTTTTTGAATTCCTCCACTCCGGAGTTGGTCGGATAATAGCCCAAATGACTTTTTGCGGCGGCATAATAGACCAATACTTCCGTAGTCTTGAAGGCTGGCATGTGATAGCTGATCACCTCTTTTGCCCCTGGTAATGCAGCTCTTAATGTATCCCGGATTTGTTGGAGTTTGGCTTGGATTTCGGGAGAAAACCAGGAAAAGTATTCTTCGACGGAGGTAGGTTTGGGGTTCATCATTGAGGCTGGGATTTTTATCTTTGAAAACAAGACTGAAATTATGGAAAAAAACCTCACCATCGCCCAAGCACAAGAACTCGTAGATCAATGGATCAAAACCGTCGGGGTGCGCTATTTCAATGAACTCACCAATATGACCATTCTGATGGAAGAGGTCGGCGAACTGGCCCGAATCATGTCCAGAACCTACGGAGAACAGTCCTTCAAAGAATCCGACAAAGGCAAAGACCTAGGAGATGAGATGGCCGACGTACTGTGGGTATTGATCTGCCTGGCCAATCAGACGGGAGTTGATCTGACCAAAGCTTTGGAGAAAAATTTTGAGAAAAAGAATATTCGGGATCTGGATCGGCATAAGAATAATGAGAAGCTAAGATGACCGAAGTCGGATGTTGGATGTCCGATGAGTTAACATGATTACCGAAAGTGTTGGATTTTGGAAGAAACCTTTGAGGTTTTCAAAACCTCGAAGGTTTCTTCCAAGCTTTAGATCAGAAAAAAGCCTGAAACGTATCGTCTCAGGCTTTCATTTTTTCAATCTTTAAAATCAGCTGAACTCGGTATCCATCGCACGCTTAAATCAGGTTCGGGCATATCCTTATCCAAAGGAAACATCGGCCGCTTGATCCGCTCATAGCCCAGCCTTTCCAAATCTTGATCTACTCCACCCGGCGTCAAAGCCATGACCCAATCTCCACGAAGATCATACAGTTCGGGCACCAAGTATCCGATCTTTACCACCAAGACATCTGTTTTAGCAGGATCAAGTCCCAGTTCGGTGAAATCCTTCACATAATGATAAGGCTTACGCTTTTCGGTCACGATGATCTTTAACGAACCCACCTGAACGACTACCTCCGTCTGGGCATCTTGGTCTCCTTCATTGATTGCCAAGACTTTTCCTTTCAGTAACACTGGAGGAGCAAAGCGATTATCCACCATCGCACCGACAAGACCTTCCACCCTATTTCCGATTCCCGCTGTTTTTGCTTTCGCTACCAAATCCGGTCCAGGAATCGAGGCATAAATCAACTCAGGGCCGGTTTCGGATTTGAATTCAGGCCTTTTCAAGAGTTCGGTCAGCGTCCAAGTCACGTCACCTGCACCACCGGCCGTAGGATTGTCGCCCATATCTGAAATGACAAAAGGCTTCTTTTCGCTTTTCAGCGCCATTTCCACACTTTCATCCAAATAGGCAACCGGTGCCACAAATTCAAATTGATTTCGGACATCCCAGAAGCTTTTTGCCAGGTATTCGGCACTCTCTTTCACTTGCTTTTCATCATCTCCGGTAACCATCACCACAGCATGATTTCGGGGTTCGTCAGCCCACGCATACCCAATCCAGATCGCCGCATCAATCACACCTTCTTTTTTGGATTCGGGATCTACTTTGGCATAAAGCCCTTTTCCAGGTTCGATGCGAGTGCTTGTCTTTTCCCCAGGAAGTAAGATCGGCACAGGAATCCAAGCCTTGTATTTCGGCTTGCCTTTTCCGCTTTCGATCCGATCCAAAAGATTGACCAAAGCCCGCTTTTTGGATTCGATCGCATCTTCATGAGGAGCCATTCGATAGCAAGTAATCAGGTCAGAGTGTCCTGCCAACCGCTCTGAAACGTTCCCATGCAAATCCATGGACGTGGAAATGATCGTCTCCGAACCGACGACCTCCCGAATTCGGGAGATCATGTCCCCTTCCGGATCGTCCAATCCGACCACACTCATCGCGCCGTGGATATCCAGAAACAGCCCGTCATAAGGGAGATTTTGCTTTAGCATATCCAGCGTTTTGCCCAATAAAGATTCATACGCCTCCTTGCTCACTATCCCTCCAGGAATCGCATGGCCTCGAAGGGTAGGAAACCACTGTGCGCGGGCGCGGGTAGAAGAATCTGCATTCATGAAGGGATAGTATGTAAATACCTCCTCTCCCACTCTTGCTTTGAATGCCCCTTCTTCGGTTACCGCCGGTGAAAAAGTACTCGACTCTATGGCAATTCCTGCAATCGCGATACGGGGAAGAGGTTTTTCCTTTTCAGAACAGGATATTAGACAAAGCAAAAAGGAGCTTAAAATCAGAAGTTTTTTCATTGTAAAGGGATTTCTAACTGAAATAAACTAAAAATAATGGCTCTCCAAAAATTGAAGCTTCTTAATAAAAATGCCCGACTTTGATCGGGCATTTCAGGGGTGAGGGTGATTGCCAACTTAATTCTCTTTCAAAAACTTATACAGCTCATCTTTCAGGTACATTCTTTTGATTCGCAGTTGATTGATCATCTCATCTGATGTGGGATGAATGTCTGATTCTACCAAGTAAATCTCATGATCAACCTGATCATAATTTTCATACAGTGATTTGAAATACTCGTTTCCCACTTTCAATTCATGAATCTTTTGGTCGAATTCGGGAAACTCCTCTGTTAAGGGATGCTTTTTCAACATGGTAATTGGGGTCTAAATCCTTAACAATTCTACCTTCACCCACCCTCTTAAACCATGACAAAGGTCAATTCAAAACAAGATCCTTGTCTCTGATTTCATAGGTCTTGTAATTACTGAATACCCTGTTTCCCATGATATACCAATCCCACCAACCTTCGACTTCCATATTTTCGGTTTTTTCGACTACCTGTACGTGATTCCATCTCAATCCCAAAACCAGTCCCTGGAGGTCCGAAGAAGAAAATTTCTGATCCACCTCTCCAGTCTGTGCATCTCTGATCAACTTCAAAATCAATTTATTACTCAGCTGCTCTGAAACAGGAATAATTTGAATTGTAGAAGCTCGATGATTGACTTTGGCCTCCTGCTGAAGAAACTTGGATGCAGATTTTACAAACCCATAAGTTCCAAATACCATCACAAAAAGTACATAAGGCTTGAAATAAGTGGCTAGGAACTTCCTACCCCTAACGATCAGTCCGATAGTGAAGTAGTAAAAAGACAGGATGAGGAAAAGATTGAGCAAACTCCAGAGCAGAAAGATCATAAACCAAAAGTTAGATCGCTCAATTTAGAAACATCCTCTATGAATTAAAAATTAGTTTTAAATCAAATCCGAACCAAAAAGCCTCGGTCATCCACTTTTACCACGTCTTGGTACAAATCCAAGGTCAAACAAAAATCGATATCCGATTCTATGCCGTGATTTTGAAGTCGCTTGGCATGGGAAGCTTTGGAGAGGTAACTTTTCAACTGATGTCCTTCCCGCTCAAAAAGTGACTTCATCGCCAAAGCACCGTCTTCATCTGCTTGATGTGTGGACTCAAGGGATTTGACCAAAGCGCCTGCATACAGGGAGTCTTCCAGATTAAACCGTCCTTTCCAACCTGCACAATGAACCAAGACATCCAGTCCCTTGTCTTGGATGTAAGAGACCGTTGCCTGAAGGTTGGGAAAAGCTCCGATGAGAATCTGCGCCGCACCTTTTGATTTCTCTATGGCCTGCGTGCCATTGGTTGTGGTCATTGCTAGCTTTCGGCCAGCGTATTCACCAGAAAGGTAAGCCACTGGCGAATTTCCCATTTCAAATCCCGGCGCGGTCAAACCGTTTCTTTCCCCACCGATCAAAAAGCCTTCTGCCTGCATGGCGCGACAAGCCTCCAAATCCGCGAAAGGCAAAATTTCTTTAACTCCACTTGCCAAGGCGGCAACCATCGTAGAGGTGGCCCGAAAAATATCGACCACGACCACGATTTTGCCTTCTACTTCATGGAGATGAATCAGTTCGGGACTGAAACAGACTTCGATGGATTTCATTAGGCTTTCAAAAGCGGAAGTTTTTCGACTTGAGCTTTTAGGTTTTTATTTCGGATTTGGATGAAAATCTCGGTTCCGGGCTTGCTGAATTCGGTTTTCACATAGCCCATTCCGATACCTACGCCCATGCTAGGTGATTGGGTACCAGAGGTTACCTCACCGATGACCTCGCCGGCTGCGTCCACGATAGGATAGTGACCTCTTGGAATGCCTCGCTCCTGCATGATGAAACCAACCAATTTTCGGGAAACACCTTCTTCTTTGTGCTTTTTGATCGCTTCGGAATTGGTGAAATCCTTGGTGAACTTGGTAATCCAACCCAAACCCGCTTCAATCGGAGAAGTGGTGTCGGTAATATCATTGCCATACAGGCAATAGCCCATTTCTAATCTCAACGTATCTCTGGCGCCCAATCCAATAGGCTTGATGTCAAAGTCTTTCCCAGCTTCAAAAATGGCCTTCCATACGTGCTTAGCATCTGCATTTTTCACATAAATCTCAAATCCACCTGCACCGGTATAGCCCGTACCGGAAATAATCACATCCTGTACACCTGCAAAATCACCGACAGTGAAATGATAGAATTTTACTTCTGAAAGATTAACGGAAGTAAGAGACTGCACCGCTTCAATAGCCTTTGGACCTTGCACGGCAAAAAGACAATACTCATCGGAAGCGTTAGTCAACTTCGCACCCATGGTATTGAATTTATTCACCCAAGCCCAGTCTTTATCGATGTTGGAAGCATTGACGACGAGCATGTACTTTTCATCAGAAAACTTATACACGATCAGGTCATCCACGATCCCACCTGTCTCATTGGGAAAGCAGGAATACTGCGCTTGTCCCACGACCAACTTGGAAGCATCATTGGAGGTCACTTTTTGGATCAGTTCCAAGGCATGAGGACCTTCTACAAAAAATTCACCCATGTGGGACACGTCAAACACTCCTACTCCATTTCTTACGCAGAGATGCTCCTCATTGTCCGAACTGTAACGAACTGGCATATTGTAACCTGCGAAAGGAACCATTTTGCCACCAAGGGCAATATGAAGGTCATTTAAAGGAATGTTTTTGACGGTAGTATCCATATTTGGGTCGTTTTTTTAACGTGGGCAAAGGTAAGGATTGAGTACGATTAAGGCGCTGTAAAACTGATTTTATGCTAAAGTTTTTACATGAAAAAAGCAGCCATTTTGGGCTGCTTTCATATAGAGTTTGTAAAACGGAATGGAATTATACCGAGAAGCTTTCCCCGCATCCGCAGGTTCGGCTTGCATTTGGGTTGACAAACTGAAAACCTTTGCCATTCAAACCATCGGAAAACTCCAAGGTCGTCCCGGCGAGGTAAAGCAGACTTTTTCGGTCCACCAGAATTTTGACTCCCTTGTCTTCGAAGACATGGTCAGTCTCCGTCAGTGTGGCATCAAATCCCAAATCGTACATCAAGCCGGAACAGCCCCCTCCTTTCACAGAAACCCGGATGTTTTCATTTTCAGCCCGGCCCTCCTCTTTCTTCAGTTCGAGAATTCTCTCTTTGGCTTTGTCAGAAACGGTGATCATATCTTTTATACCTTTACTTAATTGTATAATGCTTTCGAATGTGGGGAAAACATACCCCTTTGAAAAAAGATTCAACCCAAAGATACAAAATAACCGCATGAGGAAAATCGAACATATCGGAATTGCTGTCAAAGATCTCGAAAAATCAAACGAACTCTTCCATAAACTTCTTGGAAAAGAACACTTTAAAACAGAGATCGTCGAAGGTGAAGGTGTGGAAACCAGTTTTTTTCAGGTCGGAGAAACGAAGGTAGAATTACTCCAAGCCACCCGTCCCGACAGCCCGATTGCCAAGTACCTGGAGAAAAAGTCAGAAGGTATCCATCACATCGCTTTTGATGTGTCAGACATCCACGCAGAAATGGCAAGACTCAAAGCAGAAGGATTTGAAATTCTGAATGAAATCCCAAAAGAAGGTGCCGACAATAAATTAGTGGTATTTTTGCACCCACGCAGCACGAATGGTGTTTTGGTGGAGTTGTGCCAGGAGAAGAAGTAATCAGGGGTCAGTCACAGTTGGCAGAAAGTCAGAAAGCTAAATTCAGAAGTCTGAAAGAAGTAAGCAGTGGTCAGTCGCAGTTGGCAAGAAAGCAGAATTCGGAAGTCTGGAAAAAGTGATCAGTCGCAGAGTCAAAAAACATACAGAGATTTAGTTAGTAAATAGATCCAGAGAATTTTACAAGAGTGTATTAATCATCGAATGTATCTCAAACTTTAGGTTAGGGCTCGTAAATCGTCATTCGTAAATCTTAAATTCAAATGTCAGCAAAACGAACAGAAATCAGTGAATTGGGTGAATTTGGCCTGATTGACCATATCAATACCCGAGTACAACTCAAAAACTCCTCTACGCTAATAGGCATAGGAGATGACGCCGCTGTTATCGACGCAGGGGATCACGTGAAAGTCGTATCCACCGACTTGCTTTTAGAAGGCGTGCATTTTGATCTGGCCTATGCTCCACTCCCTCATGTGGGTTTCAAAGCAGTAGCGGTCAATGTTTCCGACATCTCAGCGATGAATGCCATTCCCAAACAAATCACTGTCAGCATCGCGCTTTCTAATCGATTCTCGGTAGAAGCAGTAGATGCGCTTTACGAAGGGATCAACGCGGCCTGTGAGCACTATGGAGTGGATTTGGTCGGTGGCGACACCACTGCGTCCCGTAGCGGATTGGTCATTTCAATCACCGCTATCGGCGAAGCCCAAAAAGAACAACTCAGCTATCGATCTGGAGCTAAAGTAAATGACATCCTTTGCGTGACAGGAGATTTGGGTGCAGCTTTAGTCGGTTTGCAGATTTTGGAGCGGGAAAAGCAAGTTTACCTTTCCAACCCTGACATGAAACCCGAATTGGAAAAATACACCGTGGTGACCGGTCGTCAACTTCGCCCTGATGCCCGAATGGACATCATCCATGAACTCAGAGAACTCAGTGTCGTACCGACTTCCATGATGGATATTTCGGATGGGTTGGCTTCGGAAATCTTCCATATCTGCAAAGCATCCGGCGTTGGAGCAACGATCTATGAAGACAAACTTCCGATCGATAAGCAGACTTTTGATACTGCGGTGGAGCTAAACATGGATCCCATCACCTGTGTGCTCAATGGAGGAGAAGACTACGAATTGCTTTTCACCATCGATCAAAAGGACTTTGCAAAGCTGGAAAAGCATCCAGATATCCATTTTATCGGACACATCACCAAACCTGAAGAAGGAAAATACCTAGTGACCAAAAGTGGAACTGCCGTGCAACTGAAAGCACAGGGTTGGAAGCATTTTTGATATCGGATTTGAGATGTCGGATTTCGGTAAATCCCAAAATCCGACATCCTAAATTTTAGACCTTATTTTTCGTATCCATCACGATTGTCACGGGACCATCATTGATTAGACTGACTTTCATATCTGCGCCAAAAACTCCCGTTCCGATCGATTTCCCGAGTTCGGTTTCGAGAGCAACAATCATTTTTTCATAAATCGGAATAGCAATATCCGGCTTAGCTGCCTTGATGTAGGAAGGTCGATTTCCTTTTTTGGTACTGGCATGAAGGGTGAATTGAGAGATCAGCAAAATCTCTCCATTTACTTCCAATAGACTTCGGTTCATTACTTCATTTTCATCCGGGAAAATGCGGAGATTGACAATCTTCTTGGAAAGCCACTCAATATCCTCAGGCCCGTCGGCCTCTTCGATTCCCACCAAAATCATCAATCCAAGGCCTATTTGGGCTTTGATTTTTCCTTCGATTTTCACCGAAGACTCACTGACGCGCTGGATGACGGCTATCATTTGCTTAAGTCTTGCATTTGTCCGGAAAGAATGATTTCAACCGAAGAAGAATGGGAAGAAAGAGCGGTTTTTACCATGGCCTTCGCAACTTGATAGTCGTAGATTGGCCGTAGATTTTTTGCCACTTTTAACCAAACCAATGGTTTCATAAAAACGGTAGCCACCTGTTCGCCAAAGCGGAATTCGTGTCTGTTACCCAACAAAAGCGAAGGTCTAAATAAACCCAAATAATCAAATTGAAAGGCTTTTAGATCTTCTTCTGTTTCTCCTTTGACCTTATTGTAAAAAATAGAGGAGGTCGCATCTGCACCCATTGCAGAGACATAAAGAAACTTGGACGCGCCAAGCTTTTTCGCCCAAGCGGCAAACCCAATCACCAAATCATGATCGACGGCATAAAACTTTTCTTTCGAACCCGCCACTTTGATGGTAGTCCCAATACTGGAAAAGGCATGGATTTCAGCTTTTTTTTCCTTAATCGCATCCAGTAGATCATGGTACTCACCCCCAAGTGACTCAGAGCGGACTTTCCCTTCCCAATCCCAAGAAGAGAGTTTGAATAAGTCTCCGTCAATTTGGATCAACTTGGCATGTTTAAGCGCAAGCTTTCTTCGACCTATACTGAGGATAAAATCATATTGTGCACTTTTCATCAGCTGATGCAGCAATTGCATGCCCACCAGTCCTGAGGTTCCTGAGATTATCGCGATTTTCATTAGAGTAAAGATGCTTGGATTAGTGGAAAAAGCTCGGCCTCCAGATCCTGATTTTTGTTTTTGGCATACCAAAGGTGAATTTCCTCTAAAAACCCCGAATAGGAAAGGCCTTTGGGTTCATGCTTGTACTCCTTATGCCGGTTCATCAGGTAAAGCGGCTTTGGTCCCCAAGTAAATAGCTCCACTTTCAGGTCCTCCGTAAACGCTACCAACTTGGGAATTGATCGGGCACCATTAGTAAGATAGGCATCCATGATCTCGGGATACTCATCCCGCATGATGATTCTCAATTTAATCTTCGGATTGAGTTCGGCCAGTTTGGCCAAATAGGGAATGGACTGTGCCCCATCCCCGCACCAAGCTTCCGTGATAATTAGCCAGATTTGCGACTCTTGGATAGATTCCATCAGATGAGTCATTTTTGCCGAAACCTTGGCAGTTTTATTCCAACGGTTCATTCGCTGAAGGCACATTCGGGTATAATCCAGATAGGCTTCGCTTTGATTAGCTCCGGTGGTTCTTTTTTCCTCGACGAGTTTTTCAGTAAACTCAACAAATTCCGAATAAGAAAACCCCTTTTCTATTACTTGTTCAGTAACGGGGTGACTCAAAAATTCCATTAAAATTAGATTTTGGGAGTTAACAGATTAGCTCAACCTTGGGTTCGCTCCCATTCCAAAAATTGCTCGACCTCGTCCTTGACTTTGGCATATACCGCCATGACCACTGAGAGGTCATCTGCGAAACCCAAGACTCCCAAAAAGTCCGGGATAAAATCCACCGGAGAAAGAAAATATACCAAAGCCAATACGATCAGTCCTAAGGTACTTAGGGCGATTCTGTGCTCACCTCGGAAGTGAGCCTTGATCATCCGGATAAAAATCTGGATAGGCTGAATGAACCTCTGGACTTTGGGATTATTAGCGACTTTAGAAAGCTTGGCTACTACATTTTGAACGAGCTCGATGAGTTTTTGCTCCTGCCGGACAATGACTTCCACTTGCTTTCCAAACAAAGCTTTCGCTTTTTCCACAATCCCCGGCCTAGGTTCTGAAAAGGCAGTCATCTTGATCAGAAATAAAGTTGGATTTCAGATTTCACTTGCTTCAATGCAAAATTGATTGCATCATTTTTTCGCTCCAAAGACTGGGCAAAAATAGCTTTAGCCAGTTCCATTCCTGATGCTTCTCCATCAAGTGATTGCCTGCTCAGGTTGATGATGGTGGTAACTTCTTCCACCGCTCTTCGCACGGCTTCCCAAGTCTCCTCAGAGAAATATACCTGCTGACTCAGATTGTGATTAAATTCTTCTCTGACTTCAGAGAGTAACATCGGGTGAAGTTCAGAAGCGCTGAATTGGGAGGGATTGGCTCTCCTCACCAAATTATTGGGAGTGATTCGCTCAAGTAGAAGGCAAAGCCTTTCAGCAGCCTGAAGTCTGATGGGAAGAATCACCTGTGTATTTTGAGTTTTTAGCTCAACCAGCATTTTTTCCCGATCCTTGGAAAGAAAAGAAATCACGACGAGATACATGCCATACAAGACAGCGCCTGCAGGAAGGATGATTTTCAGAAGATCTAGAAGGTAATCCATGTGTTAAAGTTTCTGTTCGAATATCAGTAATTCTACCTTGTCAAAAAACCGGCCGAACGCATATTTTTGCCACGAATTATGAACCAAAGCTATCCAATTTTGATTTTCACCGCATGCTGATTCCTATTCAAATCACTCCAAAAGCAGAAGCCGAGATCAAAGACATCATGGCCAATAAAAATATTCCAGCGGATTATTTCCTGCGTGTGGGGGTCAAAGGAGGAGGCTGTGGAGGCATGTCCTATGCTTTGGGATTTGATAAAGCCAAGCCTGAGGATCAGCAGTTTGAGATCCAGGGTATTCCTGTTTTGATCGAGAAAAAGCATTACATGTTTTTGATGGGAATGCAGATCGATTTCTTTGAAGGAGACGAGGCCAGGGGTTTCACTTTTGTAAATCCCGATATTCCCAAACGCCACGATCACTGATTTTTTTGTACCTTCTGTCCTTTAAACCAAAATCACATGAAGGTACTTTTAAGCTTTTTGCTTTTTCTGACAATTAGTCATTGGTCCACTGCTCAGGTAAGACAGCTATCCCCGGGTCAAAGTCCCGGAAATGGAACCATTGCAGACTTTGATTGGCTGGTGGGATATTGGAGCGGGACTGGTCTCGGCGGGGACTGTGAGGAGATTTGGGCTCCAGCTGTAGATGGTCACATGATCGGCACATTTCGTTTTTGGGAAAATGGCAAGCTGGTATTTTCTGAATTCATGAATTTGGTTGAGGATGGAGAAAGTGTGACAATGAAACTCAAACATTTCGGATCGGACCTCTTGGGCTGGGAAGAAAAAGAAGAATGGACCACCTTTGAACTGATCGAGTTAGGAGTAAATAAGGCTTACCTCAATGGCATGACCATCGAGCGAAAAGGAGATCAGCTGATTTTTCAAGTAAACATTTCAGAGGGCGGTGAGCCAATGGTTGAGACATTTACGTATAGCAAAAAAACGCTTTAAAAATCCTCAAATCCCGGCTTCACATTGTCCCAAAACTCATCTAAAGCAATGATTCTGGGTTTGAGAAAGGAAATGATTTTGGGCCAGTCCTCCTGCTCCAGAACATTTACATCAGGAAGGATTTTTTCGATTTTGGTAACAGGCTGACCAAATTCATTTCGCTCATGAAGCTTCCAATCCCACTCCTCTCCAAGACTTCCTTTGAGCAAGTTTTTCAGCTCCATAAACTGATCAAAAAACAACTCCTGAAGCTCTGGATCGGAATGTCCAAGCTCAATACCGATGGAAGCAAACCCGCGCTCAGCACGCATGCGAAAGTAAATATCCTTGATTCCTGTCTTGTAATTGGGCCAGTTGATCTTTCGGCCTTGGGCATTGGGCACGGGCTTCATGTACTGCCCAAAAGCTATCCAGAAGTCTGTCCGGATTTTGGAAAGTTCGGCTCTTGAATACATGAGATTCAGACAAAATCTTCAGGGTAGCAGACCGTCACCGCAGAATACTGCACAATACCTCCCAGCGCAGGATGATGCTTTTTTAGAGTGAGCTTGACGCTTTTTACTTTTGGATACGCCTGCAAAATATCACCCACGATTAAATGCCCCAAGTGCTCCAACAGCTTCACCTTGACGTCCATTCGAGCCTTGATCAGTTTATACAACTTGGCATAATCGACAGTATCCTTCAGGCTGTCATGAAGCATGGCATCTTTAAAGTCAGTCTCCAATTCCAGATCCAGCGTAAAGCGATTACCAAGAATGGATTCCTCAGGATAGACTCCATGATAGGCGTGAAATTCTATCCCCTCCAGCGCAACTTTGCCCATCAGTCAAATTGATCAAAAAAGGATCCTGAAGATTTTTTCGGGTCTTCCGGAGCAGGTTCTTCACGAAGAGGTGCGGCTTCGGCTTGAGGTGTTTCGGGTAGTTCTTCTACAATTTCCTCTTCCTCTTCCATCACAGGCTCCTCTTCAATCTCTTGGATAGGTTCTTCCTCCATCAGTATTTCTTCCTCCGCTGTCAGTTCGCCCATATCTTCGAGATCATGCTGCAGTGCCTCAATGGTTTCCTGTGTTTCGTCATCGAGATGTGCAGCGCTCATATCTTCCTCAAACTGGCTTTCTGGCTCTTCTTCTATTGGAGGAACTTGCGTTGGAACCGTAGATGCCAGCGAGTTTACATTGGCAACTGAAAAATGATTCGAACGGCTGAGTTCATCGATCGCACGCTGATAGGCCTTCGCATCAATTCTGAAAAAATGAGCATCTGAAAGTTCTATTTGATTCAAAGCGTCCTGCGAAAGTCGTTTTAGACTCTTCACAATAGCTTCTCTCTGCTCGAGTAGTCCATCATAGCTTCTCACAAGGCTCTGCATGCTCTCACGTATCTCTTTGATGGTATCTTTAGCTTTTGCCTCTGCAGCAGCAGTGATGACACGAGCATGTTCATCTGCCTGCTTTTTCACCTGCTCTGCATAGATATGGGCTTGCTTGGTGGTATTTTCTGCGATTTGGTTTGCTTCTCCTATGATCTGATCTGCCGCCTCTGAAGCCTCTGTGATAATGCTTGCCCCAGTATCTTCTGCTGTCTTTAAGGTTCTAAAAAGAGAATCCTCCACATCCTTGAGTCGCTTCGCCTCTGCTTCTACTTGTTGTAGCCTGCTTCTGAGCTCAAAGTTTTCTTGGTTGATCTGCTCCATGGCGACACTCATTTCTTCCAGAAAATCGGTCACTTGTTTTTTCTCAAAACCACGGAAGGCAGTTTCAAAGGCTTTTTGGCGAATGGCGGTTGGGGATATTTTCATTTGTTGTCTGTTTCAAGTTGCCAGATAGATATGGTGCGGTCATCCGAGACAGACACGATATTACCTGAATAAGAACTCCAAAGGACTTTGTTGATGGAAGTACCATGACCTGCATTTCGGGCTTTATCTATGACTTTCAAAAGCTTGCGATTTTCCACATCCCAAATCTTGATCGATTTGTCCATGGAGCAGGTGGCCAGGTACTTTCCGTCCTCACGGTAAGATAAATAATTAATGGCATACATGTGTGCCACGATGTTTTCTTCAAGGGAATAATTAATGGTATTCCAAAACTTCAAATGGGCATCACGAGCTCCCGAAATCAACGTCTTTTCATCCGGAGAATATCCCAATGCAAATACAGAGTTACTGTGTCCGGAAAGATTTGCGATCGGCTGGCTTTCATTGGCGAGATCCAAGACTTTAATAGAATGGTCACTGAGCCCTAATGCCAATTGCCTTTTGATCGGTGCGACAGCGATGACACGGATACTTTTTGAACTGAGCTTGATGTGTTTTTTGATGGACTTCTCCAACATATCCACAATGATCAACACGCCATCACCTGTCCCCACAAACAACTCTGTACCAAATACTTTCAGATCAAAAATTGCCTGATCGGTAAGTTTCAGACTCCATATTTCTTTGTTTTCATTAAGGTCAATGACATGGATTCCTTCAAAATTATGTCCGATGACCAGCAAATTCCGCTCTCTGTCTACGACTAAGGCATAGACCGAATGTGGTAGTTTTGCAATCAGTTTTCCATCTTTTGGATGATCCAAATCCCACTCTACTACCATCCCGTCACCCGCTCCGGTATAAAAAAATCGGGGATCACTACCCTCGGTCAAGGCATAGATGCAATCGTTGTGTCCGGTAAGGGTATGTAATTTATTTACTTGGATTTTTGACATATATTCGGAAATCACTCAGCAGAGCCACCTAGGCCTATGCAAACAAAAATAGAAAAAATTGATTCTTCCTCTGCCTTGGCCGTGAAGATAATCGGGAGACCGGATGAGGAGCCCTTGGATTTCCTTAGTTTCAGAGAAAAGCTATCCTATACCAATATTTCCCATCCCGAAAAGCGTCGCGAATGGGCCACCGCCAGACTGGCGATTCACGAAGCACTCAAGGAATTGCAACTCCCCTACCCGGGCTTTTTCAAAGATGAACACGGCAAGTCTCAATCCATGAACGGACAGGGCTTTGTCTCCCTGACACATACGCCAGGATATGCCGCTGCTATCTTTCACCGTGAACAGCCTGTGGGAATAGACATGGATCTGATACGGGAAAAAATCCTGAAGATAGGTTTTCGGTTTTTGGACAACTCCGAGTTGGATTTCTTAGAAAATGACCCCGTTCATTACACCATGGCTTGGTCTGCCAAGGAATCTATCTTCAAATGCCAAGGGAAAAGAGGGGTGTCATTTAGAGAAAACATCCTCCTCGAACCCTTTGATATTCAAGACTCTATAATCAAAGGAAAAATAAGGGGAACGGATTTTGCCGATCATCACTATCATATCCAAGTGAGAAAGCTGGAAAATGTGATCCTGACTTATACCTTCTGGTAAATTAAAAGACTATGAAAAAGCTAATCTTAAGTTTCATACTACTATTCGGCATTTGGCTTGGATCAAATGCACAAGGCTACAACCAACTTACTGCAACTGATGCTGTGACAGGAAAGGTCCAAGAACTTGGTGCAATGGTGAAAGGCAAAGGAATGGTTTTGATTTTTCACAGTCTTAACTGTCCCTTCGCCAAAATGTATGAGGAGCGCATTAAATACTTGAGATCCACTTTCCAAAGTCAAGGAATAAGTTTCGCACTGATCAATCCAGAAGTCACCACAAGCGAAGCGGATCAGCTTCCTCTGAGAACTTACATCGACCAAAGCGGACTGAATATGTCCTATCTCATCGATGCAGGTCAGGTCTGGACCAAAAAGTTTGAAGCGACCAAAATACCCGAAGTCATGGTACTGGTACCAGGTCCGAATGGACTTGAAATCAAGTATCGAGGTGCTATCGATAACAATCCACAAGCGGAAAGCGCTGTGTCGGAAAGGCACCTCGAACGCGCACTGAATCAGATTTTGAAAGGAGAAAACCCCATGGCCGCTCAGGTGAGACCAGTAGGTTGCAACATCCGCACTTATTGATTTTCCAGAATAGCGATCATTTGTCTCACTTCTTCGACCTTGCTGACTTCGCCCAATTTTTCAAAGGCATTACCTAGATTTCTTAGCGTACGCAAGACAATATCCATGTGCGAACATGGCTCAAAATACTCCTCTTTAGGCTCCACTTTGAGGTGCTCCAGGTAATTTCCCACGTCTTGTCTACTAAAAACCAGCCCCTTGTTAAAAGCATTGATGTAAAAGGTCACATCAGCACTTTTATAAGTAAGCACAAACAGATTGGGTAAATTGACTCCGTAAATGGGTAAACCCAGTTTTTTTGCTACCAACATGTACACCGCGCAAAGGCTGATTGGATTACCTTTTTTGGTATCCAGCACATTGGAAAGCATGCTATTTCCAGGAGAATGGAAGTTTTTGGTATTGGCAGAAAAGCGGAGGGTATTGAAAAGTACATTGTTGATCACCCTGACTTGATCGTAAGGCTGCAACTCATTGTTGAAGGCCGTCCAAACCTCAAAGTAAATCTGATGCATATCGGCATTGAGCTTGGCAAACTCCAAATCGGGATACTGATAGGTATTGATGATCCATAAACCGGTAAGTAAATCCCGATCCTCTGAATCTCTCCATTCAGCCAACCTTTTTTTCAGCAATCCAAACTGAAGCTCATGAACCAACTCCTCAATTTCTTTTTGGATGGTAGGGTCAAAAGCACTTTCCCATTTTTGCTCCAAATAAGGAATCACCTCTGATCCCAACGAAATGATTTTGTTTCGAACATGGGACTTTACCTCCCAATCCGGGTCATCCAATAGGGAAACCAACGCATCCAGTTGTGAAGGACTCAACTCGTTCATGATCTGCTTTTCTATTCTAATAAGTTAATCAAAAGTTCAGGTTTGTATGACACCCACATTGAATCTTTCTGTGATCGGGGCATGGTTTGCCGCTTCGATTCCCATGCTGATCACTTTGCGGGTTTCCCGAGGATCAATGACGCCATCCACCCACAGCCTACTCGCTGCATAGTATGGGCTCAATTCCTCATTGTATTTGGCGACAATCTCTTCCAACAGGTTCTTTTCTTCCTCAGGTGTGATTTCTTTACCTGTTTTTTTCAGAGAAGACACCTTGATCTGAAGCAGTGTTTTTGCAGCTGAGGCACCTGACATCACCGCCATCTGGGCAGTTGGCCAGGAATAAATTAACCTAGGATCGTAGGCTTTGCCACACATGGCATAGTTGCCGGCCCCATAGGAATTGCCAACCACGATGGTGAATTTGGGGACAACCGAATTGGCCATGGCATTGACCATTTTAGCGCCATCCTTGATGATGCCTCCATGCTCGGCTTTGGACCCTACCATAAACCCACTCACATCCTGAATGAAAACCAGGGGAATATTGCGCTGATTGCAATTCATTATAAATCGGGCAGCCTTATCCGCAGAATCCGAGTAAATCACGCCTCCCATCTGCATTTCGCCTTTAGCTGTTTTGACAATCTTCCGCTGGTTGGCGACGATTCCCACCACCCAACCGTGGATACGAGCGGTTCCGCAGATCAGTGTTTTGCCGTACTCTTTTTTGTATTCATCCAGAGAACCCTCATCGATTAACCCTGAAAGGATTTCGTGCATGTCATAGGGTTTTGCCCGATCTGTCGGGAAGATCTCCAATAAATTTTCGCCTGAAATGCTTGGATTTTTTGCCTCCACCCGATCAAATCCAGCCTTGGGATGCTCGCCTAGAGTGGAAAAAATTCTCCGGATCGCATCCAAACACTCCTCATCGTTAGCATACTTATTATCGGTCACACCGGAAATCTCACAGTGCGTCGTAGCTCCACCGAGCGTCTCGTTATCCACATTTTCGCCAATCGCCGCCTTGACTAAATAGGAGCCTGCCAAAAAGATGGAACCTGTCTTGTCCACGATCAGGGCTTCATCCGACATGATGGGTAAATAAGCCCCTCCTGCCACGCAACTGCCCATGATGGCTGCCACCTGCACGATTCCCATCGCTGACATTTTCGCATTGTTGCGAAACTGACGACCGAAATGCTCTTTATCTGGAAAAATCTCATTTTGCATCGGAAGGTAAACTCCCGCACTGTCAACCAGGTAAATGATCGGAAGGCGATTATCCATGGCTACCTCCTGGGCGCGGAGGTTCTTTTTGGCAGTCATGGGAAACCAAGCCCCTGCTTTCACGGTGGCATCGTTAGCCACGATGACGCACATCCTCCCACTTACATACCCAAGACCAGTCACCACTCCGGCTGAAGGACAGCCTCCCTCCTCCTCATACATGCCATCCGCCGCAAATGCTCCGATTTCTAAAAACTCAGACCCTGTGTCGATCAAATAGTCGATGCGCTCTCTTGCCGTAAGTTTGCCCTTTTCATGCTCAGCGTCAATGCGCTTCTGTCCACCTCCAAGCTTGACTTGGGCGGTTTTTTCACGAAGTAAGCTGAGGAGATTATCTAAAGTGGATGGGGAATTTTCCATGGAAAAAAGAAGAAGTGATGTTGGGTTTATAAGAGTTCAAACTACATCCTACCGAAAGAAGTTTGGAATTCAAGATACAGAAAAGCCCTTCTCTAAACAGAAAAGGGCTTAAATGAATTGATATCCAGCAAGAAATCAATTTATCTCAATCTCATTTTTATAATCACGGATGGAGCGGAAGATCGCCGAAGCCATATACTCTTGACCTTCCTTGGTCATCAGGAATTTTTCCTCTTCATAGTTTGACAAAAAGCCCAGCTCGACCAATACACTGGGCATCGAAGGGGTCCAAAGCACATAAAAAGGTCCTTGCTTCACCCCACGGCTTTTTCGACCTACTTTATCTCTAAACTGTGTTTCAATATGGTCTGCTAGCGTAATGCTGTTGCCGATGTATGCTTTTTGAGTAAGATTGAACAGCATGTAAGACTCTGGAGAAGTAGGGTCAAATCCTTCGTATTCCTCTTGATAATTTTCTTCCAGAAGAATTACTGAGTTCTCCTTTTTCACTATATCAAAATTGGCTTCAAAGTGCTTGGTTCCCATTACAAAGGTTTCTGTACCATAGGCTGACTTACTTGGAGCAGAATTGGAGTGAATGGAAACAAAAAGATCTGCCTTATTAATGTTGGCAATATTAGGACGCTGCTTTAGTGTGGGAAAGCTATCATCGCTTCGAGTGTAGATCACTTCGACATCCGGCAGATTCTCTTTAATGTATTTCCCCACCAGAAGGGTGACTGCAAGATTGATATCTTTTTCTTTGGCTCTTGAACCAATATTTCCTGGGTCACTTCCTCCATGACCGGCATCCAATACGATCTTTTTCATCCGAAATGCAGGCATCATCGTTTCGTTGGGAATAAAACCTCCAAACAAAAAAGGGATCGCTATAACAAAACTTAAGAGAATTTTTTTGTTGTTGAACCGTTCCATGAGGGCAATCGAATTAACTTTACACGAAATATTTACAAATTAAACAAAGCGCAGGCAACAGTGTCGAGTTTCAGAATCCTTTTTTTGATTATTGTAGGGCTTTGTACTTTACCCCAATCGGCGGAAGCGCAGCGGCAGGGACGGCCTCCGAGGGAAAGACGCCTGATTGCATCTGACACCCTTACTCCTCCTGCCCGAAATATCCCGACTTCGGATTCTCTTCTGGCTAAAGCAGACACCTTGGTCAAGCTGGATTCGGCAAATATTATGCCTACTAGCGATATCAAGACGGATATTCTTTATTTCGCCGAGGACAGCATCATCACGGATTTTACCGAAAACAAGGTTTACCTCTACAAAAAAGCCTGGTTTGAATACGGTGAGATGCGACTCGATGCGGACCGCATTGTAATTGACTGGAAAAACTCCGAACTCTACGCTTACGGCTTGACAGATAGTCTTGGAAATGTATCCGGAAATCCTTTTTTCAAGGATGGCAACTCGGTCTATGAAATCCGAAAAGAGATGCGGTACAATTTCAAAACTCAAAAAGCCATCATCAAAGATGTCGTCACCGAGCAGCAAGACGGTGTTTTAAGAGGTACAACCATCAAAAAAACCGAAGATGGAAGCATCTACCTGGACCACGGATACTACACCACTTGTAAACTGACCAAGCCACATTGGCACATCTCCTCCTCCAAAATCAAGTCCATTACCGGAAAGCAAGTCGTCTCAGGACCATTTAATCTCTATTTTAATGGAATCCCTACTCCCCTGGGATTGCCTTTTGGGTTGATTCCTGACACTCCTGAGGAAAAGGCATCCGGGGTGATCTTTCCATCCTATGGAAAAGAGCAGGTTCGAGGTTTGAGCTTGAGGGACATCGGGTACTATTTTGCCTTCAATGATTACATCCACATGCGGGTGACTGCGGACATCTTTTCCAAAGGCGGCTGGGGAGTCAAGTCCCAATCCATGTACACCAAACGCTACCGATTCAATGGTGGGTTCAACCTGGACTTTCAAAAATTTGTCAGCCCGGAGACCGAGCTCAATCCTGTTGACTACAACACCTTTCGGGTGCAATGGACTCACACCCCACAAACTAGAGGCACAGGCAGGTTTTCGGCTTCAGTCAATGCTGGCTCCACCAGCTATTTCAACAACATCGTCAACCCGAACAACTTTACCAACAACGTCACTTCCGACCTAAGCTCGAATGTTTCCTATTCCAAGACTTTTGCAGGAACGCCCTTTTCCATGTCAGCCAACCTGAGGCATTCTCAAAGTGTACAGACAGGTGAAGTGAGAATGGACTTGCCTACCATAGGTGTCAACATGAACCGCCAGAGTCCATTCAAAAACGTGAAGTTTGAACCGCTCAAAACGCTCAATATTGCCTGGAACTTCAACCTTCAAAATTCCATCTCCAACCGAATCCAACAGCAGTTTGGGGTAAACAATCCCGAAACAGGCTCTAGGCCAGGCACCATTCCGTTTACAGTGGACAACTTTGGATTGCTCTTGAGAAACGGAAACAACGGGGCCAGAAATACCATCCCGCTGAGTTCCAATTTCACCTTGTTCAAATACTTCACCGGGACTGCCTCGGCGGATTACACCGAGCTGTGGTACATGCAGCGCTACAGCTATTTCTACAATCCTGCCACTCAGCGGGTCGATCGAATTACCCAAGATGGATTTAACAGAGTGGGATATTACACGACTTCCTTTGCGATGAATACCAACTTCTATGGATTCTACAATTTCAAAGGAAACGGAAAACTACAAACCATCCGACACCACATCGCTCCTACCTTTTCGTTTAATTTCAACCCGGACTTTTCTGATCCAGCATACGGATACTATCAAGAAGTTCAGGAAAATGCCAGTGGACGTATCCAAAGATATTCAAGACACCAAGGTTTGATTTTTGGAGAAGCACCTAGAGGAGAATCGAGAGCCCTTAGCATCGGACTGAGAAATGTCGTGGAGGCAAAAATCAAAGTCGATAGTGACAGTACCGAAGGCGAAACCAAGAAAATTCCTCTCTTGGAATCCTTTAACATCAACACGGCTTACAACTTTGCTGCGGATTCGTTCAAGCTTGCCCCATTCCAACTCTCTGCCCGTACCAGCTTTTTCGATAGAAAAGTATCCGTTAACGTAAGCGGATCACTCGATCCCTATGCGGTGCAATCCACCGTATTGAGTAACGGTACGACTAGTTTCCGCAGAATCAATGACTATACTTGGAACAGAGGTCAAGGCATTGGTGTAATCCGAAATGCCTCCCTCAATGTCAATGCATCATTCAATCCCCAGAATGGTCAAAATCCGGGACAGGTTCGCGACGAACTCACGCAGGACTTCTTGAGTAGAGGTGGAATTATGAATGAGGTAGTAGAAAATGAAATCAACCGGATCGTCGCCGATCCCAGTCAGTACATCGATTGGAATATTCCTTGGAATCTAACCATGGGCTATAACCTCTCCTACGCCAAACAGACCAACAATACGATCAATGTGACTTCGGCCTTGAATGTAAGCGGAGATTTGTCCATTTCTGAGATGTGGAAAATCAACTTCAATACTGGGTACAATTTTGATTCAAAAGAAATTACCCAAACCATGATCGGGATCGCCCGTGACTTGCATTGCTGGCAGATGAATGTCAATTGGGTACCGTTTGGACGATTTACCTCCTACAATATTGACATCAGAGTAAAGTCAAGCATCCTACAGGATCTGAAAGTGTCCCGAAGAAGATCCTTCTTTGATCGATAAGGAGCCCAATTAAAAATCTTATTTTTTTGCGACAAAGGCGGTAAGACACAAAATCATAAGTGCCTTGTCGCCTTCGTGGCAAGTCAAACTCTGGCCCTACTCAGCGGCATCGTCATACATCTTGGCCCTCCCAAGCCTCGGGAAAGCTCCGAACTCGGAATCTCCAAAACCTCCACGCCCATATTTCTCAAAGCCCGGTTGGTGTGAATATTTCTGTTGTAGGAAATCACCCGTCTAGGACCGACCGCAAAAACATTGGCTCCGTCAAACCACTGCTCACGTTGGGAGTAATCCGAATTCCCATCACCCGTGGAAAGCACTTCCAAGTGAGGTATTTCCCTCCCCAGCACAGTCAACAAAGACTCTTTCAGTACCTCTCGCTTGATATTCACCCGATCTCCATTGACGTCTTTGAGGGTATATAGGGAAGTTTGCAACACGGCATTCATCGCGTCGGGATAAGCTAACACCAGATTTTCATCCAAGACGGTGAAAACCGTGTCCAAATGCATGTATTGGCGCTTTTTGGGAAGGTGAACTTCATACACTCGCTTGACTGTACCCTCGCCCAAAAGTGCTTTTGCCGCATGATAAATCGCTTTTTCGTCCGTTCGCTCGGAGTTACCTATAGCCACAGCTTCATGCGAAAGGATGATCACATCTCCCCCTTCGATGCTTGGCGGAGAATCGTGTCCATTGATAGGGTAGAGTGTTTTGACATAATCTTTGAATTCGGGATGATGCTCAAAAACAGTCCTCAAGAGGTTCGCCTCCCGCTGCCTGCCTTCCATTTTCATCGATGAAAAAATAATTCCTCCCGGAGTCAACGCCATCGGATCGCGCTGAAAATACAAGTTGGGACACGGAGCGATCGCAAAAGCCGAATCCATGAGCTCCCCGGCATTTAGTGAAGGAATTTTGCGCTTGAGCTCATGAATCTTCAATCCTGCTGTCAAAATGGTAGCACACTCAGCCGTGGAATACCGCTCCAAAATCTCCTCTGCAATGTGGGAGAGGCCGGAACGCTTGAGCGACTCCTGAACCAAATGAAGTAACACCTTTTGGTCATAGAGCACCCGAATCAATAATTCCCGAAGCTGGTACACCTGCGCACCGGTGGTCTCCTTGATCAAGTTGGAAAAAGTATCATGCTCTTTTTGCAAAGCCTCCAAATACGGCACATCTTCAAAGAGGAGGTAATCCTTATTGTAGGGCGTAAGCCGGTCAATTTCCTTTCCCGGGCGATGCATCAATACCGCTCGAAGGGTTCCAAACTCAGAGTTGATACGAAGATTCATATTTTTTGAATTTTCAATTATTCAATAGATTTAATTTCAAAGTAAAAACAAAAAGTCAATTTCATTGATATTTTATCAGTAAATCAAGATTTAATTACCAATTAGACCTTACAAGTATGGTACAGAAAATCTGAATTAACAGGATTTAGGATAAATAATAAACTACGACCAACCATTCTCGGTATAAATTGAAGACCAATTCAAAAACTACCATGAAACTCCAACTCGGCGCAAAAGCCTTTTCTTTCCTTCTCCTTGTTATTTTCTCTCTCACCTCTTGCCAATCCACGGCACAGATTGGGAAATTTTTGGAAAAAGCAGGGCAAGTCACCGGAAATCCCACTTCATCTGAAATTTCTTCGGGATTGAAGGAAGCCTTGGAAAAAGGTACCGGAATCAGTTCTGACCGGCTTTCCCTGGAAAATGGCTACTTAGGAAACCTGGATGTCAAAATACTTTTCCCCGAAGAAGCCCGACAAGTCGAGCGAACGCTTCGCAATCTCGGATTGGGAAGCATGTGCGATCAGGTCATCACCAGTCTTAACCGTGCCGCAGAAGATGCCGCCAAGGAAGCCAAACCCATCTTTACGGATGCGATCAAGCAGATGAGTTTTCAGGATGTGCAGCAGATTCTTTTGGGAGAAAACAATGCCGCTACCCAGTATTTTCAACGCACTACTACCAGTTCTCTATCGGAAAAATTCTCTCCTATCATCGACAACAGTTTGAAAAAAGTCAATGCCACCAAATATTGGGATGATGTGATGACTCGATACAACAAGGTTCCTATGGTCAAGCCCGTCAATACCAATCTCGGTGCCTACGTGACCGAAAAAGCCATCCAAGGTCTCTTTGTCGAAATCGCCAAGGAAGAACTCAAAATCCGTCAGCAAGTAAGTGCCCGAACAAGCCCACTGCTTCAAAAGGTCTTTGGATATGCGGAAAAGGAGAGGAAGTAGGCAGTCTTGAAAGTCAGAAGAATGATGTCAGAAAGCTGAACCTTCGACTTCGATTAGGTCCCAAAGAGATTGGCAAGTAAGGAATGGAAGACAATGAGAAGTCAAAAAAAAGCGGTGAGTGTTCCCACTCACCGCGACTTTTTGATCTTATTTCGATTGGGATTTAACCCACCAAATCAACAATCAGGCTCTCCCCTTCCTTGGTTACTTTAACCAACCCTTTTTGAGAAAGTCCTTTCATGGATACATCCCATTTTTTGCCGCTTAGGCCGGATTGGGCTTTGAGGTCAGGCAGGGAAGCTGGATGATTTTTGCTTAACAAATCCATGATCACTTTTTCTTCTTCAGTGAGTTCCACGGCTTTTTTCTCCGGTCTCATCTGAGGGAAGAACAAGACTTCCTGAATGGTAGAATTATCTGTCAACAGCATGGTCAACCGATCGATCCCGATTCCCAAACCAGCTGTAGGAGGCATGCCGTATTCCAATGAACGAAGGAAGTCCTCATCCATCGCCATGGCTTCGTCATCCCCACGGGCAGCAAGCTTCAGCTGCTCTTCAAAACGCTCCCGCTGATCAATTGGATCATTCAATTCGGAGTAGGCGTTTGCGATTTCCTTTCCGTTGACAAACAGTTCAAATCGCTCCACCAATCCGGCTTTGGTTCGGTGCTTTTTCGCCAAAGGCGTCATCTCAATCGGGTAATCGGTGATGTAAGTTGGCTGTACGAGATTGGCTTCTACTTTGGCACCAAAGATCTCATCGATCAATTTACCTTTACCCATAGATGCATCCACTTCGATTCCAAGTTCGGCGCACACTTTTCTCAATCCTTCCTCGTCCATTTCACTGACATCCACCCCTGCGTATTCCTTGATGGAATCAAACATGGTGAGTCTTCGGTATGGACCGGCAAAGTCGATTTCCTTTCCACCTACTTTCACCACAGTTTTGCCATGGATGGATTCCGTCACTTTTTCGAGCAACTCCTCCACCATCTCCATCATCCACACATAGTCCTTGTAGGCCACGTAGATTTCCATGGAGGTGAATTCCGGATTGTGCGTACGGTCCATGCCTTCGTTACGGAACATTTTCCCAAACTCATACACTCCGTCAAAACCACCCACGATCAGCCTTTTGAGGTAAAGCTCATTGGCAATCCTCAAGAAGAGTGGCATGTCCAAGGTATTGTGATGCGTTTGGAAAGGTCTTGCGGCTGCACCTCCGTGAACTGACTGAAGAATTGGGGTCTCCACTTCCAACCAGCCATGGTCATCAAAGTAGCGACGCATGTTGGATATGATTTTAGACCGGGTAATGAAGGTTTTCTTGAATTCAGGATTGACGGTCAAGTCTACATAGCGCTGACGATAGCGCTGTTCAGGATCGGTAAAACCGTCATAGACATTTCCTTCCTCGTCTCTTTTCACGATTGGAAGTGGCTTTACCGCTTTGGAAAGCACTTTCAGCTCAGTGACATGGAGGGAAATCTCTCCTGTCTGTGTGGTAAAAATGTAACCTTTCAACCCGACAAAGTCTCCTATTCCCAGGAGTTTTTTGAAAACGGTATTGTAAAGGGTAGAATCTTCACCGGAACAGATGTCATCCCGACGAACGTAGAACTGAAGACGACCGGTAGAATCCTGGATTTCTCCGAAAGAAGCCGAACCCATGATTCTGCGACTCATCAAACGCCCCGCGATGGAGATGTCTTTATAGTCAGTCTTGTTGTTTTCGTAGTTTCGATGGATGTCTTCCGCAGTGACATTGATGTGAAAAGACTCCGCCGGATAGGGATTGATACCCAAGGCATAGAGTTCTTCCCGGTCTTTTCTGCGTTCTAATTCCTGTTCGCTAAGAAGTTGCATTTATGTTTAGTTGTTATTGTTGTCCGATTTCTGATGACCGATGTCCGATGATTAAAAACAAATCAGAGAACTCGTCACCGTTACTATTCACTTTTTACTACTTACTGATCACTAATCACTGAACACTGCTTACTGATCACCGAACACTGACCACTGCTCACTTCCCACTTTTCCTTCTTCTCATTTCCCTTTTAATCTGCTCAAACTCTCGGCTGCTTTGACCAGCAATCGAGGTATTTTCAGCTGCGCGACGGGTGAGGTAAGGCATCACTTTCTCGACAGGTCCATAGGGAACATATTTGACCACATGGTAACCAGCCTTGGCAAGGTTGAAGGAAATGACATCGCTCATGCCGTAGAGTTGTGAGAAAAAGACCCGGTCAGATTTAGGCTCCAAGGCATGAAGATTCATCAATTCGGTCAATTGAAGACTGCTTTTCTCATTATGCGTGGCACAAACGAGGTAAACCCCATTTTCGACACAGTATTTGATCGCTGCATCGTAATCTCTGTCGGTGGCTGCCTTATTGGGCTGAATAGGATCCGTATAACCCAATTCCTGAGCTCTTTCTCGTTCCTTTTCCATGTATGCCCCACGCACAGGCTTTGCACCTAGAAGATATCCTTTGTCCAATGCTACCTGATGCGCTTTTTTCAACCTTTCCAGCGAGTCGTGACGATACATCTGATAGGTGTTATACACTACACATCGTTCACGATTATATTTCTCCATGGCTTCATAGGCCAAGTCATCGATGACATTTTGGAACCAAGACTCTTCCGCATCCACCAAGATTTTCAATCCCAAGTCGTGGGCCGCTTTGCAGAGCTTGTCTACTCGGCCCTTCATTTTTGCAAAAGCCTGTTCCTCCTCAGAAGTCAATTTCTCACCGGCCTGAATCTTCTCCATGATATGAAAATCCCCCAAACCGGTGGTTTTAAATACTCCAAAAGGCATGTAATCCGTCTTGGCAGATTCAACCATCGTCTGATAGATTTCCTCACAAGTCTGATCGAACGATTCCTCGTCTCCCTTACCCTCAACTGACAAATCCAAAATGGAATGTACTCCATAAGTTGCCAAATGCTTGCAAGCCTGAATACTTTCCGCGATCGTTTCGCCACCGCAGAAGTGTCCAAACATGGTCTTTTTCATGATGCCCTTGACAGGTAGCTTGAGTTTGAAGGCCAAGTTGGCCAAACCAATCCCCAAGTCTGAAATCAGGTTATTGTTTAGCGTTGCAAAAATCAGGTACATTTTCCTGAGTTCGGCGTCACTTTTGGAAGCAAAGGCCACTTCCAGATTCTCAAAAGAAATATTGGGTTTGACGGGCATATCGCTCATTTAAGGCTGCAAAGATATTTAAAAAAACCTCAAGGCCTTGTTTTTGTTGGGAAATTGGGTTCATAGATACCTTATAAATGAACAGGTTTTTTGATAGACATAGGGTAAAGAAAACGAGCCTCCAAAAGACCTAAATCAATCCACACCATTCGAGTTTTAAAAAAAGGCCAACAACAAACCACTTGATAAAAGAACAAACTCAAAATCTTTGATCACCAATAAGACGTTACTCTTATCCTTATTGAATTAGAATAGATTTTTTAAAAAATATTATTCTGTTTTTATTTTAAAAAAATGGAGAAAATTCCAAATCGATTAGGAATTTGATCGAAATTGAAATTTTTTGAATGAATTCATCGATTAGTTAGCAATTCAGCAATCAGATGTTTGAAAAATAATTTTGGATTTAAAAAATCACCTCCTACATTTACGGCATGTTAATCACAGCAGCGATCTATTTTACCTTCTTTTACTTTTACTTTCGAAGCCAAAATCGAATCGGAGCTGTGTATTGTCTAGCCAAAAACTAAAAGAAAATAAAAACACAAAAGCCCGATTCGAAAGAGTCGGGCTTTTTTCATTTCAAACGCTCAGTACTATGAAGCCACACAAACAGATTAAAGATTGGGGACTTGGACTCACCACCCCGCTGATCATCGCAGGACCTTGTTCTGCAGAGACACCCGAGCAAATCGAACAGATCTGCAAGGAAATGAAGGAGGAAAACATCGTCCCTCAACTCTTCCGCGCCGGAATATGGAAACCAAGAACCAGACCGGGATCTTTTGAAGGTGTGGGTGAGGAAGGTTTGCGCTGGTTGGAAATCGTCCGTCATCACCTCAACATCCCGGTGACGGTAGAAGTAGGAAATGCCGCTCACGTAGAATTAGCTTTGAAACATAAAGTGGATGTGCTCTGGATTGGTGCCCGAACCACCGTAAACCCTTTCGCCGTGCAGGAAATCGCTGAAGCCCTCCGAGGTGTAGACGTGCCTGTGATGATTAAAAATCCAATGAACCCAGATCTCGAACTTTGGATGGGTGCATTGGAGAGAATGTACGCGGTAGGCATCGATAAACTCGCAGCGATCCATAGAGGATTCTCTGACGCTTACGACAAGCGCTACAGAAACAAGCCCAACTGGTCTATGCCGATTCACCTGAAGCGTGAGTGGACGGGAATGGAAGTGATCAACGACCCTTCGCACATCGTAGGCCGTAGAGATGGACTTCTCGAAGTGGCTCAAAGCGCGATGAACTTCGGTTTGGATGGCTTAATGATCGAAACCCACCACGATCCAGACAAAGCATGGTCTGATGCCAAGCAGCAAGTGACTCCAGCTCGTCTGAAAGAAATGATCGATTCGATCGATTTCAAACAGCCTTTGGAAAACATGAAGCCGGACGAAAGATTACAGGATCTTCGTCGTGCAGTAGATCACTTAGATGATCAGCTGTTGGATATCCTTCAGGAAAGATTTGCAGTCATCGATCAGATCGGAGCACACAAACGAGAACACCATCTGACTGTATTTCAATCGGATCGCTGGAAAGAAGTGATGGACTCCCGTACTCAAAAAGGAATCAAAAAGCACCTCAGTGAGAAGTTTATGAAAGAATTACTTTACTGTATTCATGAAGAATCGGTAAAGCGCCAGGAAAAACAACTTCGTGAGGCCGAAGCTGTTAAAAAATAAATCTGCTCTCAAATCCAGGAAGGCCGTCCCAATCGGGACTGCTTTCCTAACTTAGCCTTCTCACCAAATCGGTCAATCCGTGGAACCCGTCATTTTCTCCTCAGACATCAAGCAATCCCTTTCGGAGATTTTAGCCCAACTTTCCTTTTCGAGATTGGTAGTCCTGACCGACTTGAACACGCAGCGCCACTGTCTGCCAATCATTGAGGAAATCCTCCCAACTGACACCGTATTTATTTCAGTTGCTGCAGGGGAAATCCACAAAAACCTGGACACTTGTTCCTTGATTTGGAGCCGAATGACCGAGGAAGCGCTGGACCGAAAAGCTCTGATGATCAATCTAGGCGGTGGAGTCATCGGAGATATGGGAGGCTTTTGCGCCAGCATCTACAAAAGAGGCATCCGATTCATCAATTGCCCCACCACCCTGCTTTCCCAAGTGGATGCAAGTGTGGGAGGGAAATTAGGAATAGATTTTAAAGGGCTAAAAAACCACCTTGGAGTATTTAATGAACCAGAAACGGTCGTCATTGCTCCCGAATTTCTCAAGACTTTGCCTCAAGCCGAATTGCGATCCGGCTATGCAGAAATCATCAAACATGGTCTTATCCGGGATAAAGCCTATTTCAAGAAACTTCAAGCTCAAAACTGGGAAAACCAAGATTGGGAAAGTCTGATCCGCCATTCGGTGGGAATAAAAAAAGCAGTCGTGGAAGCAGACCCTAAAGAAAACGGGCTTCGCAAAATCCTCAACTTCGGACATACGATCGGACACGCCTTCGAGTCCTATTTTCTGGACACCAAAAACCACCTACTCCACGGAGAAGCCATCGCTTTGGGTATGATCGCTGAGGGATTTCTTTCCTTCGAAAAAGTGGGATTTAGCTTCGAGGAGTTTGAAGAATTGAGTCAATTCCTGCTTCAGGTTTATGGAAAAGTTGATTTCTCCCTTTACGAACTCGATCCTATTCTCGATCTCTGCACCCAAGACAAGAAAAACGAGGGCTCCGTTATCCTTTTTTCCCTTCTCGAATCCATTGGCAATTGCACCTACAACATTCCAGTGACTCGGGAAGAAATCAAACACTCCATTCAGTATTACCACCAAATCCAAGCGGCTCAGGCCTAGACTATTTCCACCATGCAACTCCTTCGCCTTGCTCAAAAAAGCGAATTCGATTCCATACGAATACCTCTTCCCTCTTCCAAAAGCGAGTCCAATCGGGCCTTGGTCATCGAGGCCCTGACGTTGGGAAAAAACCAAATCACCAACCTCGCCGAAGCACGTGACACACAGACGATGATTCGCTTATTGGAAACAAGCCCTCCTGTTTTTGACGTGCTCGATGCAGGTACAACCATGCGTTTTTTAACGGCCTATACGACGGTGACCAATCAGAAAAAGGTCATGACCGGCACAGCACGTATGTGTGAACGTCCCATCGGCATCTTGGTGGATGCATTGCGGGCCATTGGAGCGGATATTCATTACCTCAACAAAGAAGGCTACCCTCCTCTTGCCATTCACGGACTCCCTAAGCAGACCACCGACAAGGTGAAAATCCGCGGAGATGTATCCAGTCAATACATTTCAGCTATGCTGATGATTGCGCCGATTTTGCCTTTGGGTCTGGAAATCGAGCTCGAAGGAAAAGTCGGGAGCCGCACCTACATCGAGATGACTTTGGAATTGATGGCTCAATTTGGAATCAGCTACACTTGGGAAGGAAACAAAATCCAGGTCCCTCATCAATCCTATACCCCTACCCGATTCGCGGTGGAAAGCGACTGGTCCGGAGCAAGTTACTGGTTCAGCCTCTTGGCCTGTGCGGATTTGGGAGAGCTATTTTTGGAAGGACTGAAAGAAAACAGCTTACAAGGCGACTCTGCCATTGTACAAATCATGGATCACTTGGGTGTAAAATCCACCTTCCAAAACGGTGGTGTGCTTCTCCAAAAACAAGCCGTAAAAGGCCTGAAAAACTGGGATTTCACCCATTGCCCTGACCTCGCCCAAACTGTTGCAGTGACTTGTGCCATCTTGGGACAAAATGCCATATTCACCGGATTGGAAAGCTTGAGAATCAAAGAAACCGACCGGATCTACGCCTTGCAGCAGGAATTGGCCAAGTTTAACGCCGAACTGAAGGAAATCGAACCGGAAGTATTCCAAGTCATTCCTTCCGTTACCATGCCTCGCCAGGTGCAAATTCATACCTATGACGACCACCGCATGGCCATGGCCTTCATGCCGCTTTTGACCAAAACAGAAGTAGTCATCGAGGAGCCGGACGTGGTAAACAAATCCTATCCAAGCTTTTGGAAGCATGTGGCGCTGACAGGGGTCCAAGCACATAATCCAAGCGAAGTATGAGTCTGAAAATCGCCATACAGGGAGTTCCGGGTTCGTTTCACCATCAGGTGGCTTTGAAAAACTTTGGACTGGATGCCGATATTTTAGCATTCAACACCTTCGAGCCCGTAGCCAAATCAGTCGCTCAGGGTGAGGCAGATTTTGGGGTGATGGCTATTGAAAACTCCATTGCAGGTGCCATTTTGCCCAATTACGACCTGATCGACCGGTATGAGCTCTTTATCCGAGACGAATATTACTTGCCGATTGCCCACCAACTGATGGCCTTGCCTGGACAAACTATTGAGGAAATCCGGGAGGTTCGATCTCATCCTATGGCCTTGCTTCAGTGCAAGGCTTTCTTGGCAAAATTTCCCCATATTCAGCAAAATGATGACGTAGACACAGCATCAGTAGCCAAGCGGATTTCGGAGGAAAAACTCACCGGACTTGCCGCAATAGCCAGCGAAATCGCAGCGGAGATTTATGGTTTGGAGATTTTGGCGCGAGACATTCAAACGGTAAAGGACAACTTCACCCGCTTTATCATTTTACAGAAGGAAAAGGTCCAAACCTCTACCCTTCCCAATAAGGCTTCCTTCAAAATAACCATTCGAAATGAAGCCGGGGGGTTGGCCAAATTGCTCACGTTACTGGCAGAAAAAGGGCTCAATCTGAGCAAAATCCAGTCGATTCCGGTCATGGAAAAACCTTGGGAATACGCCTTTTTTATCGATGCAGAGTTTGGGGATTACGGTCAGTTTAATGAGGCCATGAACTTGGTCGTCAAAGATTTTGGCGACTTAAAAATATTCGGAGAATACAGCAGCAGAAAAGGATGAAGGGATTTGCAACTAGAATTAACAGCGTCGAAGAGTACTACTTTTCGGCCAAACTTCGGGAAGTCAACCAACTCATTGCCGAAGGCAAACCCGTGATCAATTTGGGGATTGGTTCCCCCGACCTCGCTCCCGATCGCAGTGTGATCGAAGCGCTTAAAGGAACCGCTGAAAACGGTCAGGCGCATGGCTACCAAAGCTATCAGGGAATTCCCGAGTTGCGAATTGCAATGGCCTCCTTCTATCACCGCGAATTTGGAGTAGAACTTGTTCCCAACAAGGAAATCCTTCCCCTAATGGGTTCCAAAGAAGGGATCATGCACATCAGCATGGCTTTCCTCAATCCCGGCGACCAAGTCCTGATTCCCGACCCTGGCTATCCGACTTACACCTCGGTGACTCGGTTGCTGGAAGCCGAACCGATCTTCTATTCCTTGGATCTGGAGAAAAAAGGAAGACCCAATCTGGAAGAGCTGGCGCAAAAAGATCTCTCCAAGGTCAAGTTGATGTGGATCAATTATCCCCACATGCCGACCGGTGCGGCTGGTTCGGTAGAAATCCTGACCGAACTGGTTGCTTTTGCCCAAAAGCATGACATCATCCTCGTCAATGACAATCCTTATAGCCACATCCTGAATCCAGAGCCTTTGAGTATTTTGAGCATTCCGGGTGGAAAAGAGGTCGCCCTAGAACTCAACTCACTCAGCAAAACTTTCAACATGCCGGGTTGGCGAGTGGGCATGCTCTGCGGTCGGGAAGACTATGTAGCCGCCGTGCTCAAAGTGAAATCTAACATGGATTCAGGCATGTTTTTAGGACTTCAGAAAGGCGCCATAGCAGCCCTTTCTTTAGGCAAAAACTGGTTTACCGACCAAAACGAAATCTACACCAACCGTAGAAAGCTCGTCTGGAAACTTGCCGATCACCTCGGCCTCAGCTACGATACCAAAGGCACCGGACTCTTTGTCTGGTGTAAAGTAAGCGGAGAAAAATCTCCTGAAGAGCTAGTCGATTGGCTGCTTTACGAAAAAAACATCTTCATCACTCCGGGAAAAATCTTCGGCACTGCAGGAAACGACTACGTGCGTTTCTCCCTTTGCATGCCCGAATTCAAAATCCTGGAGGCTATCAACCGTATCAAACCTTAACCTTGCTATGCGAAAAATACACATCATCGGACTCGGACTCTTGGGAGGTTCTTTTGGACTGGGAGCACGACAAAAATTCCCAGAAATCAGCATCACCGGACATGATTCCAATCCACAAAACCTAAAGGATGCCTTGACTTTGGGCATTATCACCGAGGCTAAAGAAACCCCTGATGCCGATACCGATTTGGTCATTTTGGCAACACCGGCTGATACGCTCGGCGATCTTTTGCTTCAGACCTTGGATCAAGTCGGTGAAAACACCTTGATTTTTGATGTAGGCTCGACCAAGGCCAAGCTTTGCGCCTTGATGGCAAATCATCCGAAAAGAAGACAGTATTTGGCTGCCCACCCGATAGCAGGCACGGAATATTCAGGTCCAAAAGCGGCTTTTGCTGACCTCTTGGATCGAAAAGTAACCATCATCTGCGAACTCGAAAATACGGACCTTCATCTGAAAGAAAAAGCCTACAAGCTATTTGACGCGCTCAATCTGAAGTTGCGTTTCATGGATCCGGAGGAGCATGACCGTCATTTGGCATTCGTGTCTCACCTTTCCCATGCTTCTTCGTTTATGCTAGGTCAGACCGTCTTGCAAAAAATGAAGGACGACAAAAACATCTTCGATATGGCAGGTTCGGGTTTTGCATCTACCGTGCGACTGGCCAAGTCAAGCCCGGCGATGTGGGCGCCGATCTTTATCGAAAACAAGGAAAATGTATTGGCGGCTTTAGATGGATTTATCGAAAATCTGACCGATTTCAGAAACAAAATCGCCGCAGACGACACGAAGGGATTGTATGATGAAATGGCCGAGATCAATAAGATTCGGGATATTTTGGATTTGGGAAAATAGACGATTTCGGATTTCAGATTTCGGATTTTGGATTTTGGATTTTGGATTTTGGAAAAAGAACCTCAGAGTTAATACCTATTGCTTTGAGGTTTTTTGATTTTTTCTCGTAGTATTTATCGTGGAGACTACGATGGCTAACAATTCATTGCATTCTTTCCAAAGTGGGTCTATTTGTTCCTGATTTGCCAAACCTGAATCAGAAATTAGCTCTAACCAGTAAAGAGTTTCGTCAGATTCCTCTTCCACAATTCCTAATTTGGAAAGAAATTCAGCGGTAGACCTACCTCGTAATGCAGATCTGTAATTCGCACCCATTGAAGTAGATGACTTTATGATTTGATTGCTAATTACGAAAGTCGCATTCTTTTTGGGAAGAGTGTCACAAAGTTGAATAATACTTAAGGCAAATTTCTTGAAACGAATTTTCAATTGCTCTTTCATAGGGATTTGATTTTAAGGTTATAGATTTGAAAAATCAGAAATAAAACAATATTCAATTTATTAATAATCAATCACTTGATAAAGTGGGTCTTTTTGGTGCATTTCCGAAATCCGAAATCCCACATCCGAAATTGAAAAACCTATGAAACCCAGCCTAATCCTTCTCTTCTTCCTTCTTTCATCAAGCCTTTTCGCTCAGGAATCCTGGACGACCATCACTCCAAAAACCGAAGCTACCCCGCGTCATGAAAACTCCTTTGTAGAATGCGAGGGCAAGCTCTATTCACTCGGTGGCCGAGGCGAAAGACCGGTGGAGGAATACGATCCCAAAACTAATACCTGGACCAAACTGGCCGACGCCCCGATGGAAATCCACCATTTCCAAGCTATCAGTTATCAGGGCGAAATCTGGGTCGTAGGTGCCTTGACGGGAAAATATCCCCACGAAACACCGATTCCAAACATCGTGATTTTCAATCCCAAATCAAAAACCTGGAGAGATGGACCCTCCCTTCCAAAAGACCGAATGAGAGGTTCTGCGGGCGTTTTTGTCCGAAACAACAAAATCTACCTAGTCTGTGGAATTCAGGACGGCCATTTTGATGGTTTTGTACGCTGGTTTGATGAACTGGATCCCAAAACAGGGACATGGAAATCGCTCCCAAGCGCGCCTCGAGCCCGTGACCACGTCAGTGCAGCCTTGGTCGGAGACAGACTTTACCTCGCAGGTGGACGAACCTCCTATGCCAAAATCGGAAAGGTGCTGGAGTTGACGAACAATGAGATCGATTACTTTGACTTCAAAACCAACACCTGGACCACGATTGAGGCGGAAATCCCAACCCCACGTGCCGGCAACTCAAACCTCGGAATTGGCCCTTACTTGGTCATTCTAAATGGAGAAAGCCAAGCTCAGACTTCTGCCCATGCGGAAGTGGAAGTACTCGATACCCGTACCCACACCTGGAGTAAATTGCCTAATCTCAATCAAGGAAGACACGGCACCGGAGCAGCATTTTTGGATGGGAAAATATACGTGCAGGCAGGTTCAGCCAACCGTGGCGGAGGCCCTGAGATCAGCACCATGGAAGTGCTGGAGTGGAAAAAATAAAGCCCAAAGTCCTCACATCCAAAATAAATTAGCGAAAGACAATTCAACCTTTTTTTGATTAACCATTAAGGTCATGGAGGAAATTAAGAAGGATAAAATGCCTTTATCCTTTGGAAACCAATGCTCCGAGAAAAGGAATTCATCTTAACGATCTTAAATCCCTTAATGGTTAAAATCAATCAACGCTTTTAGAATTTTGAAAAGCAATTAACTTGCAGCAATCCACTGAAATCCCTTTCCTGCGAGAGGGATTTCGTTTATTTTCCAAACTCAATTGAAGCTACCTCAGTGTCACTAGTCACCAACCCAAATCCCTCTTCTGAAGAAAAACTCCCCCGAAACCTTGGCCTATGGGGCATTTGGATGCTGGTGGTCAATGGCCTAATTGGCGCAGGGATTTTTGGTTTGCCTAGTGGGGCTGCTGCTTTGGCAGGAGAATACAGCGTATTGGTCTATGCCTTCTGTGCATTGCTGATTTTGCCGGTGATCTTGTGTTTTGCGGAGTTGGGAAGCTACTTCCGGGGCACGGGTGGACCGATTCGGTATGGCACCTTGGCATTTGGGCCATTTGTGGGGTTTCAGGGTGGTTGGTTGTATTACTTAGCCCGATTGATTTCCTTTTCTGCCAATACGGTTTTGCTCACGGATTCCATTGCCTACTTCATCGCCGGAGCGGGTGAAGGCACAGGCCGCTTGATCTCTTTGGCAGTAATCTGCATCGGCTTGAGTCTGATCAATGTCTTGGGTTCGGTCGAGTCCATCCGATCGATGACCCTTTTTACAGTCATCAAATTTGCTGTTTTGATTCTCCTGCCTGTCGGAGGATTTATCCTGCTTGGCCCTTCGGTGATTCCAAGCTTTGATTCTCCCCTCCCACCGGTTTCAGATTTGGGAGCGGCGGCTTTGCTTTTGATTTATGCCTTTGTGGGTTTTGAAGGCGCAGTGGTGCCAGCCGGAGAGGCCAAACGCCCGGAACGGGACATGCCTTTGGGTCTGTTGCTTGGGTTGGCAGTGGTAGCGGTGCTGTACATGCTGATTCAGGTTGTTTCACAGACCGCAGTTCCAAATATCGCCGATTCCAAAACCCCACTCTTGGATGTGTCTGCCACGCTTTTTGGCAGTCCCGGTGCATTGATTTTGATGATTGGGGTGGCCGCTTCGGTGATTGCCAACTTGATTAGTTCCATGTTTTCCGCCACTCGGGTAACCTATGCACTTTCTTTGGAAAAGTCATTACCGCGCTGGTTTGGAGAAGTTCATCCAAAGTATTTGACTCCGGCCAACTCCGTCATTTTCTTCGGTTTGGCGGCATTTCTACTTTCGGCTTTTGGGTCATTTACTGCCTTGGCAGCCATGACGGTTCTTTCCAGACTTTTCCTTTTCATTATGAGTTGCGCGGCGATCCCTAAACTCAGGCCACAGTTTCGTGGGGAAGGTAGATTTATTTTGAAAGGAGGGTACCTGATTCCTGTTTTGGGGATTTTGGCCTGTCTGTGGCTGATGATGCAAGTGAGTGAACGCTCCATCTGGATGACGGCCATTTTTGTGGGGATTGGTACCGGCTTGTATTGGGTGGGGAAAAAGCAGAGTTGATTTCAGAATTGGGATTTCGGATTTCGGATTTTTTTATCAAAACCTACTTCGCTATTCAACTTTAGGTGTTCAGTGTTCAATCGAACTTCGCTATTCGACATTCGGTGTTCGACATTCATAATTAAAAAAACTGATTATACGCTATTCTGCCAGTTGACGAATATTCCACTGATTTTGGGCTGGAAGACCGATGACCGAAGACCGAAGATTCCCAAAAATATGGCGTTAACTTGGTCTTCTGACCTTTAGAAATGCTACTGGCAAGATTCCGTATATTCATTTTAAAAAATTCCCATCTTCTTTCATTTAAAGAAATATCAATCGCTGAATGATGAAGATTCCTTTCCCTTATCATCTCGTAAATCGTAATTCGTAACTCGTAAATCCCGCGCCAGTTTGAAGTCCTCAAAAATCTCGTAAATCGTACTTCGTAATTCGTACTTTTCAAGATGAACTTCGAATGATGAAGATTCCTTTCCCTCACCATCTCGTAAATCGTCATTCGTAATTCGTACTTTCACGGCATGTCCTCTCCCAACCTCGCCATACGAACCGTCATTTTTAGCATGCTTGGAAATGCGGCTTTGGCGGTGATCAAGTTTTTGGGAGGAATCTTTGGAAATTCCTATGCGCTGATTGCGGATGGAATCGAGTCTACTGTTGACATTTTCTCCTCCTTTCTGGTCTTGCTCGGCCTTCGCTATGCCGCGCGACCAGCAGATGAAAATCACCCTTACGGCCACGGAAAAGCCGAGCCTTTGATCACCTTTGCCGTGGTGGTTTTTCTGGTCCTTTCTGCTTTTACCATCGCCTGGCAGTCCATCCAAAACATCCAAACACCCCATGCCTTGCCCGAATCCTGGACGCTGTGGGTGTTGGCGGGGATTATTCTTTGGAAAGAAATCAGCTTTCAAGTAGTGCTTCGACGAAGTAAAAAACTCGGGAGTTCTTCGCTAAAAGCGGAAGCTTGGCATCACCGATCCGATGCAATTACTTCCGTGGCAGCCTTTATCGGGATTTCAATTGCCCTTTTTGGAGGGGAGGGATTTGAGGTGGCGGATGATTACGCCGCTTTGCTGGCCTGTGGCTTTATTTTGTACAACTGCTACGGAATCTTTCGCCCCGCGCTGAGTGAGGTGATGGATGAAAACAACCACGAGGACTTGGTCGAGGAAATCCGACAAGTTGCCCTCAGCGTCCCCGGTGTGAGCGATACGGAAAAGTGCTTTATCCGAAAGGCCGGGATGAAATACCATGTGGACCTTCATGCCCATGTGGATGGCAAACTAACCGTGCGCCAAGGACACGACATCGCCCACGAACTCAAAGATACCCTCCGTCGGGAAATTCCCCAGCTAGGCCATGTGCTGATTCATATTGAGCCCGCGTGATTTTAGGGATCAATTTTTTACTAGTAAGGAATTAAGAAGGAGTCGAATCCAGATCTTCACATATAGCTGAAAATACCAAATTATTACCAAACACGCCGCTGATAGGCGCGGGGGAAGATTTGGCAGCGGGCCAGCGTCTGGCCTCGTGCGGTGGGAGCTTTGCCAAATCTTGATCTTTTGGTCCTTTTGGATCAAGCCAAAAGGACATAAAAAAATAGATCAATAAGAGGTAACCTCAAAACCAGCTACTAAACCGTCTCTGCTGTCCTTTTCGACTTACGGTAGAGGTGGGAATTAAGAATATTTCGGCGGGCAAAGCGATAAGCATTATCTGCACTGAGAAACTTGGTATAGGTGTTTTTAGAAACCCCAAAGTACTCATAGGTATTCCCATCGAGAAAGGTAATTTCCATCACTTGATTTTTGTACTGAAAGTCTGCAATGCCTGATTCGGTTGCGGTTTTGGTGTATTCTTCCAGATTGGCGGCGATGGTTTCCGGTGCGATGCTGACCAAAAAGTGATAACCATCGATGATTTTGGCACTTTTCTCTTCCGCCTCCTTGGCGAGTTCATCCCCTTCTCTAAACTTGTCAGGATGCCATTCTTTCACCAGATTTCGGTAGGTGGTCTTCAATTGCTTCAGGTCGATGGGTCCATCGATATTAAAAAGTTTCTTGTACTCGTTAATCCGCTTCATTGCTTCTTCTTTTGAATTATCGCCAAATGTAGGGATATAAACTGGTTCGAACAGGTAAGTGGCATTTTTACCCTACTGAGTAAAGATTATCATTTCAAAAATTGAAGTTCATTTTAGGGCTGGGTGGGATTTGGAATTCCACCATTCTTTTTTACAGCATTTGTAATCCTGTCTCATCTTAGAAACAGCGGTCGGTTCAGAGGAAATAAGAGAATTTGGTATCTTCAAAAAGGCTGGTAGAGAACGGCTCCGAAAGCCCGCCGTCTTCAAGCTCAATCACATTAGAAAATTCTAAAAATGAAAATTCAAAAGAATTTTTCTTTATACTTCAAAATGAACACTAATCTCTTTTGTAACATATTTATTTGGTTATCCTTAATAATTTTACCAGAAATAGTCTTTTCACAATCTACTGACTATACCATTCAAAATGTAAAGTTTGAAAGTCAGGGTGCTACTCTTTCTGGTTCAATTTTAAAACCCAAAAATCCATTAGCAGCAGTTGTAATTATTCATGGTTCTGACCCTGTAAAAAGAGAAATTGAGTTCGCAAAACGCCTTGCTAAAGAAGGTATTGCTGTTTTGACATATGACAAACGTGGAGTTGGAGAATCTGAGGGCATATATGCTGGACCATCTGTTGGCACGAATAATATTGACACTACCAACCTTAATTTACTATCAAGAGATGCAAATGAAGCAGTAAAAGCAATTCAAAACTATTTGAATAATAAAAAAATACCGATTGGATTAGTTGGTTTTAGTCAAGCAGGATGGATAATTCCAATTACCGCAAGCAAAAATCCTCAAATTGATTTTATGGTTTTATTTAGTTGCCCTACTATAACAACTTTAGAACAACTCAGATTTCAATTTTATACAAACGGAGATACTGATTTTTGGGATAATCATACAGAGGCAGATGCTCTAGAACATACTAAAAATGACCCTGATAAGTATCAATTTGTGCCAACTGACCCAAAAAAATCTTTGAGCAAGATTTCAATTCCTGGACTTTGGATTTTTGGTGAGAAGGACATCCAAATTCCTGTGAAATTGTGCATTGAGGAATTAAACACATTTAAAGTCCAAGGCAAACCTTTCGAATATGCTTTATTTCCAACATTAGGACATAATACAGCTTTTGCCAGCAATACTGCACCTTTTGACATTTCAGTTCAATGGATTAAACAGAAAACTTTAAATTTCAAGAATTCTAAAAATTAATAAACACATTGCCTACACCATGGGGTTTGCATCTTTGAGGGATCAGTCCTTTTGGAGGAATTTGAGTTTAAATGATGTTTAGTAATTACCATAGATTTTAGCCCAAATAGCCTTCAACCTCAGAAAGCCTCAACTTGGTGAAAATTTAAAAAATCTCCCCCCACTGGGAGTAGAAGGGTATATTGGGACTAGGCGTAGTTTGAGACTACGCCTTTCCATACAAACAAATTTGTAATTTGCTCATCTTAGCCTCACCGGACAGAATTTCAATTTTTTTCCCTTCTGGGTGTAGAATATCTTGATTAGGATAAGGTGTAGTTTGCCAACCCTGCAAACCGGCCACTCACTAAAAAGCTTTACTAAGGCTTTTTCATACGCTTCAGGCTACCTTTCTATACCAACAATCCACGACAATAGTCGGGATGTAATTTGCCTTTAATGGCAAAACTGTTTTATGGAAGAGGCATATTAGATACAGGATCAAGAAATGCCCTATTTCCTTACTTTTCAAGTGCTGGAATGGGTAGATTTTTTTACCAGAAAAGTATATCGGGATTTGATGTTGGAGAACCTTTCTTTTTGTCGGTTGGAAAAGGGTTTGTACTTATAAGGATATGTGATCATGAGCGATCCTATCCATTTGATCGTTCAGCAAAAGGAGAATTTACAATGGGATTAAATCAATTAGATACTTTGCTATCACCATCAAAAAAAATAATTAACTATGAAGAAGAATAAAATTCTGGGTAAGCACTATCATTAAAATTTAAAAAAATGGCAAAACAAATATTCATCAATTTAGCGGTAAAAGACCTTCAAAAATCTATGGCCTTTTATTCTGCATTAGGCTTTACAAACAATCCTCAATTTTCTGATGATACTGCAAAATGTATGGTCTGGAGCGAACATATTTATGTGATGTTACTCAACTATCAAAAATTTTCATCTTTTACTACCAAGCAGATTGCCGACACAAAAACAAAAATTGCAGGACTTTTTTCATTGTCGCTAGACAGCATTGACGAGGTAAATAGCTTAATGACTAATGGACTTCAAGCTGGTGGAATAGAACCAAATGAAATGAGAGATTATGGCTTTATGCAACAACGAACGATCGAAGATTTTGACGGACATACTTGGGAAATATTCTATATGGATATGAGCAAGATTCCAACGGAGTAACAAAATGGATAAAAAAAATGCCCATATCAGCAGTTTGCCAAAATGGCGGGTTCAGTGCTAAAATCAACGGCAGTTCTTCGATTGAACTTTTGTGCTAAACTGAATATTTGTGCTTCGATTTCCGCAAATTCGCCTGGTTGCAAAATCAGTTAACCAAACACTTAAAAAACCCTCCCCATGCTCCAGACCACCCCATTTCTACTATTTGACGGGAACTGCCGGCAAGCCATGAGTTTTTACCAGGAATGTCTGGGGGGCGAACTCACCCTCACCCGAGTGGGAGATACGCCGATGAAGGCACAGTTTCCGGAGGAAAAACACGATCGGATCATTTACGCTCACCTCAAAAATAACCTGATTGAGTTCTCAGCTACCGACTGGATGGCCTCTCCCATGCTGGAACCCAAACCCGGAAATACCTTTAGCATCTACCTCACGGGCGAGAGGTACGAGGAGTTGAAGCCTGTGTTTGACCGATTGGCAGTGGGGGCTGATCGGGATACGCGACTTTTTATGGAACTAAACAATGCCCCCTTTGGCGTCTATGGACAATTGACCGATCAATTTGGGGTGTCGTGGATATTCAGAGGAATGAGTCAGGTTGGATAAACTTTGATATGGATCACCTTTAGAAACCAATCCGAAATAAAAACAGTCGGTAATTGAGGCGAGTTATCCTGAATACTACACCAAAACTATCCTCCCCCCATGATCCAAACCGACCATTTCCAGAAAGTGGAAGTCACTTCCCAGGCAGAATTACGGCAGTGGTTGGAGCAAAATCATCAGCAAGAAGAATCGGTTTGGTTGGTGACTTTTTTGAAGGCCGTTCCTGAAAAGTACATGTCGAGGGAAGAGGTACTCGATGAATTGATCTGCTTTGGCTGGATCGATGGCATCCGAAGAAAACTGGACGAGAAACGCACGATGCAGCTGATTTCCCCGAGAAGAGTACAACACTGGGCCAAAAGCTATAAAGATCGTGCGGCCAGGTTGATCGGGGAGGGAAAGATGCATGCCGCAGGTTTTCAATCAATTGAGTACTCCAAGCAAGTCGGTCTTTGGGATTTTATGGAAGATGTGGATCGATTGGAAGTTCCTCAGGATTTGCAGGACGGACTGGACAAAGTACCCGGAGCGAGTGATTTTTTTCATCGCATCAATGATTCAAGCAAGCGCTTTGTCCTACGCTGGCTCAAACTCGCCAAAACTGAAAAGACCCGAACGGCTAGAATTCAGCAGCTTGCCGAGTTGTCAGGAAAAGGAGAGAAATTGAAAGGGAGCTGAGGGTTTTTACCATTTAGGAATTAAGGAAATTCAGAAAATGAGAGAGGATTCTTCGCCCGCGTGTGGCAGACATTCACAATTTCTGGTGCATAGACCTTAATTCCCTAAACATACTTAATGGTTTAAAAATGATTTATCCCAAGGGTTGCACCCCAGGCTAGTACAAAACGCTCCGTTGGAGCTAAATCTACGCGAGTGCCTGCGTGTGGCAGACATTCACAATTTCTGGTGCATTGACCTAAATCCCCTAAACTTACTGAATGGTTTAAATTATTTCATCTTCTCCGTTTCGCTGTCGATCTCCTGCACGTTCCAAACCGAAAATCGTGCGCCAGCGAGGGAGAATTTTGAGATCCATCCAGAAATCCAGCGGTTGAAACCGCTGGCCATCTGGCTGATAAAGGACGCTCCGTTGGAGCTGGTTGTCCTTCAGACATCGGACTTGGGTCCTCCTACAATCAATCTTCGGTCTCCCGTCTTCGATCTTCCAGCTTAGCAACCATCGGTCTTTAGTCCTATACCCCAACACACTGCCTCGCAATCTCCAACTCTTCATTGGTAGGAATGACCAAAATCTGTACGGATGAGGAGTCTATCTGAATCGCACGAAGGCCCGAATTGGGCAACTTGTTCTTTTCCGGATCGACTTGGATGCCAAGAAAATCCATCTTTTCACAGACCAATGTTCGGGTGAGTTGATCATTTTCTCCCACTCCACCGGTGAAGACAATGGCATCCAGTCCATTCATCGCCGCAGCAAAGGATCCGATGTACTTTTTGATCCGATAGGCGTACAGCTGGTAGGCCAAAATAGCCTCGGGCTGTCCTTGATGATACAGCTTGCCGATGTCCCGCATATCGCTGAACCCGGTCAGACCGAGCATCCCGCTTTTTTTATTCAGCAGGTTGTTCACCTCATCCAGGGAATAGCCGAGCTCGCGCACCAAGTAAAAAATTACTGACTGATCGATGTCTCCTGCTCGGGTTCCCATGATGAGTCCATTCATCGGGCCCAAACCCATGCTGGTGTCCACGCACTTCCCATCTGCCACTGCGGCCATACTGCAGCCGTTTCCAAGGTGGATGGTGATGACTTTGGAGTCCTTTTTCTTCAAAAACTCTTGTGCCCGCTCGCTCACATACTTGTGACTCGTGCCGTGGAATCCATAAGCCCGAATGCCATGGTTGACATACAGGTCATTCGGAATTGACATGCGATAGGCCTGTGCCGGCATGCTTTGGTGGAAAGCCGTATCAAACACTGCGATCTGTCGGGCATGAGGAAAAATACTTTCTGCTACTTCTATTCCCAGGAAATTAGCGGGATTGTGTAATGGGGCTAAGGGAAAAAGAGCCTTGATTTTAGCTTTGATCTCTGGAGTGATGACTTGGGTGGAAGCGAATTTTTCTCCACCATGCACCACCCGATGACCAACCACCTCCACCTCTGAAGGATCGGAAATCACCCCAACTTCTGAGTCGGTAAGCAATTTGGCCACTTCCTGCAGTCCTACCGAATGATTCGGAACGGGGATGTCCAGCACCTTTTTCACTTCTCCCTGTGGCAAAAATGACTTGTGCTCCACCTTTGAGCCCTCCAGTCCTATACGATCCACGAGACCCGAACAAAGCACTTTTGCCTCAGGCATGGAAATGAGTTTGTACTTGATCGAGCTGGAGCCGGAGTTGATGACGAAGACGTTCATGATTGAAAAGACGGAAGATAGGAGACAGAAGACAGAAGATTAATCGTCGGATGACCGACGTCCGATGACCGATGGTTGCCAAGCCGGAAGATCGAAGACGGGAGAAAAGTCCGATATCGGGTGTCCGGTGACCGATGTTCCGGAAAATAGAAGCTATATTTTGATGATACGGTTTTCATTTAATGGGGTAAAGCAAGGAATAAGATTTCATCCTTTACTCTTAAGAAGATCTCGTAATTCGTAAATCGTACTTCGTAAATCACCCTTCTTGCGCCTGAATCGCTGTAATGACCACGGTATTGAAGATATCCACCACGGAGCAGCCACGACTGAGGTCATTGACGGGTTTGTTTAAGCCTTGGAGCATCGGCCCAATGGCAATGGCACCTGTTTCCCGCTGCACAGCTTTATAAGTATTGTTTCCGGTATTGAGATCAGGAAAAATCAACACGCTTGCCTGACCGGCAACTTCCGAGTTAGGGAGTTTTTGCTTTCCTACGACAGGGTCCACCGCGGCATCGTATTGGATCGGCCCTTCAATTTTCAGATCAGGCCTTCTTTCTTTTGCCAGTTGGGTAGCTTTTCGGACTTTTTCCACCTCTTCTCCTTCGCCCGAAGTACCCGAAGAGTAAGACAGCATCGCGATTTTGGGTTCGATCCCAAGCATCTGTGCCGACTCAGCCGAAGAAATGGCGATGTCTGCCAGCTGCTCAGCACTAGGATTGGGGATCACTGCACAATCTCCGAATACCGACACCCGATTGGGTAGACACATGAAAAACACGGAAGAAACGGTTGAATTGCCCGGCTTAGTCTTCACAAACTGTAAAGCAGGCCTGATGGTATGCTGGGTCGTATGGATCGCACCGCTCACCATGCCGTCTGCATCACCTCGATAGACCATCATGGTGCCGAAGTAAGAAACATCCTGCATCAGATCGCGAGCCATTTCGAGTGAAAGTCCTTTGCTCTTGCGCTGCTCATACAGCGTCTCTGCATAGGACTCAAAGCGTGGCGAGCTCAGCGGACTTTCGATTTGAATCGAATTGAGATCCAAGGATAAATTCAATCGCTTGGCGGTGAGCTCGATGGATTCCCTATTCCCCAAAAGGGTAAGTCGTACTACTCCCTGCTTGATCAATTGATCGGCAGCCAGGAGAACCCGATCCTCCTCACCCTCTGGCAATACAATGTGTTTGATGGAAGATTTGGCTCTTTTGACGAGTTGGTATTGGAACATCCGCGGAGTGAGTACATCCGAATGAAACCCGATAAGCTTATCGGTAAGTGCTTTCTCATCCACTGCTTGCTCAAACAAGCGGATGGCGATGGCGATTTTTTCCTTGTCTTCGGCGGCAATTCGCGCTTTGATATTGCTCACCTCCGTGACCACCTCGAAGGTCGGTTCCTCCACCTGTAGGATCGGCACCACCGTCTCCAAACCCTCAATCAACTGCACGATCGAATCCTCCGGCACCATGCCTCCGGAAAGAATCAGGCCCGAGATCTTACCAAAGTTTTTGGAAATATTGGCCTGCAAAGCCCCAATGATGATATCTCCCCGATCTCCGGGGGTAATGACCAGCGTGTTGTTTTGAAGTCGCTGCAGAAAATTCCGCAACTGCATGGCGCCCACAATCGTATGGTCCACTCGATTGGTCAGATGCTTTTCGCCCAAAATCACTTTTGCGCCCATTGACTCTCTGATTTCCTCCATCGTGGGATTACTTAATTCCATATGAGAAGGAATGGTGCAGATCAGGACACTGGGATCCAGCACCTCACGAAGCTTGGATTTGATCTCTGTTTCCTTACCCGCTTCTACCTTATTGGCTACTAAAGTCAGCACCTGAACTCCCTCTGCTGTAAAGGAATTGACTGTAGCTAAGCCTTGCTCAACGATTTCTAGCGCAGATTTATGAGCACAATTGAGAATAATTGCGGCTGGTATGCCCAGATTTTTGGCGATGGCCACGTTACCGTTAAACTCCAGATTGGTGGTTACTCCTGCAAAGTCTGTCCCCTCGACTACCACAAAATCTGAATTTTCCCGGATCCGCTGAAACTTATCAATGATCGTATCAATCAGTCCGGCTTCATTGTTTCGGTTGATTTCCTTGAATGCCTTTTCGATGGTAAAAGCATACATATCTTCATAGGGAAGGGCCAATTTGAAGTGCTTCTTGATCAGTTCCAGTCGCCGGTCACGTTCGTTTTTTTTGACCGTGACGATGGGTTTGAAATAGGAAATTTTATCTGTTTTTGAGGCTAACAAATTGACCAAGCCGAGTGCAAAGATCGATTTCCCTGAAAAGGGTTCTGTGGTAGTGAGGTAAATGGCGTTTGTCATAAATGGGCTGCGGAAGCTTTAAAAGTAAATTTGAATGCCCAAAATAGGGAATAATTGAACGTTAAAAGCCTGACAAAACTCAGCTAATTCCCTCAATTTGGTCAGGTGAAAATTGGGAACCCAAACCACTTGCGATTTTTTTGAGCATTTTCCGGCATTCTGATTTAAGCATTAGTGATTATCCGCTTTTCTACAAGTAACGAAATAAGATAAGGGTTGAAGTCCGATTATAGGTGCTGTGGATTGTCGTCTGTGGTCAGTCAACGAATATCCGCGATCTTTAGAGCCGACGACCTACTTAGTGGTAAGATTGCGGATATTCATATAAGCTTTTTACTTTCGCTTTCGAAAAACCATCATTCAACTTTCTGACTTCAGATTTCCCCCATTTATGTCTCATCCCCTCGATAATCCTATCTGGAACGCCCTGAACACAGGAAGCCACTCCTTATCATTTGGTACGGACCGGGTGAGATTGATTGATCGGGAAATGGGCTTTTTTGCAGGTATGCCAGCCTATCAGCAAGAGAATTTGGACGACCTGTACGACTATTTAGAAGCAGGTCAGCGGGTCATTCTTTTTCCTCCGGATCATCTTCCGCTGGATGAAAAATGGAAAGTACACAACGACCGTGAGCTTCTGCAGCTGGTATGCGAGCGGGATTTTTCTTCAGTAGTGCCCCAAGAAGAAATTCATCCCCTCGATGAAAGGCACGTAGCCGAAATGGTAGCTTTGACCCAACTGACCAAGCCAGGACCATTCGTAAGAAGGACCATTGAATTCGGAGACTACTTTGGCTTTTTCTCAGAAGGAAAATTGATCTCTATGGCGGGCTCGAGGCTGAGTCCAAGTCCTTACACCGAAGTGAGTGCAGTTTGCACTCATCCTGATTTTACGGGTCAGGGAATTTCCAAGAAAGTGATGCCCTTTGTCCTTCAGGCGATTCAGCAGCGTGGCAAAACTCCGTTTCTCCACCTTTATCCGGACAATACTCCTGCCTTAAGGCTGTATACCAGCTTGGGTTTTGTGTCACGGGCTATGCTCAGAGTGTATTTATTGGAGAAAGTTGGGTAAACCAAGCCTACGAAAGCCTGAGAGACTTAAAGAGGGCGATCCTTGCCTACCTCAACTAAGCAAGCCACTTTGTTTACAATTGCTACACTTTTACATCAGAAATAGTTAAAGCATATAGAACGCTTATCGATATATTAAGAAGGGTTAATGTCAAAAAATAGCATTCTCGATGTTTTTTAGGCACTTATTACCGATTTAACATAGAATTAATTCATTTTTTGGTAAAGAGTGATTAATCCCGAGGGAACAGTGGGAGTATAGTTTTGGTAAAATTTTTAACCAAAAAAGTTTACCTATTCCAAACTACTACCTTAACATGATTGCTCAAAAAAGCATTTGGCAGGGGATCATAACAGCATGTATGCTGCTTGTCCTCAATTTTTCCTTCGCCCAACAAACACGGGTCACAGGAAAAGTAAGTGATGTGAACAACGAACCTTTACCAGGCGCTACTGTCTTGGTCAAAGGTACCAGCCGAGGCACGGTGACTGATGTGGACGGTTCTTACACCATTCAAGCTGGCGGTGGAGAGACATTGGTGTTTTCCTTCGTAGGATTCGAGACCAAAGAGCTTGCAGTTGGAGCTTCTTCCATCATCAATATCACCCTTTCTGAAGGTGTGGCGCTCAATGAAATCGTGGTCACTGCCTTGGGTGTGGAGAGAGAAACCAAAGCCTTAGGCTATTCTGTACAGGCAGTCGACGGAAGTCAATTTACCGAAGCGAGAGAGACCAACGTCATCAACTCCCTCAGCGGTCGAGTGGCGGGTGTGCAGATTACTAACTCTTCCTCCGGTATCGGCGGGTCTACCCGAGTGACCATCCGAGGAGAATCTTCCCTAAACATTAATGCCAACCAGCCGCTATTTGTGGTGGATGGCGTGCCTATTTCTAACAATATCGTAGGTTCATCAGGCCGTGGCAATCAGGAAACTGACTACGGAAACGCTGCCGGTGAAATCAACCCGGACGACGTTGCCTCCATGACGGTATTGAAAGGTCCAGCTGCAGCTGCTTTATACGGTTCAAGAGCGGCAAACGGTGCGATTTTGATCACCACCAAGTCAGGCAAAGGCAAAAAAGGTCTCGGCGTAACCATCAACTCCAACACAACTTTTGACACCATCTTGAGACTACCCCAGTGGCAGGACAAGTATGGACAGGGCAACAATGGACAGTTTTCCTTTGTCAATGGTGCTGGTTCGGGTGTAGCTGATGGCGTGGACGAAAGCTGGGGCCCTGAACTGGACAAAGGAACCTTGATCCCGCAGTTTGATTCTCCGAGATCCGTTCCTGGATTCAGAGGCGGTGATTTGAATGCTCCCGCAGGAAGCACCATCACCCCTACTCCTTGGGTATCTCAGCCAAACAACATCAATGACTTCTTCCAAACAGGGGTGACCTTATCCAACAATTTTGCACTTGAGGGAGCAAACGAAAAGTCCAACATCCGCCTTTCCTGGACCAATCTGGATCAAAAAGGTACGATTCCAAACACCGACCTGAAGCGAAATACCATCGCTATGAACGGTGGAATCAATGTAACCGACAAGCTTACTGTCAACTCTGCTATCAACTACCAGCGTACTGAAAGTGGCAATAGACCGAGCATTTCTTACGGTACAGAAAGCTTGATGTACCTCTGGATTTGGTACGGCAGACAGGTAAATACCCGCAGTCTGAGAAATTACTGGATGCCGGGACTGGAAGGAATCCAGCAGTATAACTACAACTACAACTACCATGACAACCCGTATTTCAACGTGTATGAAAATACCAACGGGCAGGCTAAAGACCGAATCTTCGGCAATATCATGGCCACGTACAAGATTTCACCAAAGTTGACCTTGATGGTGAGAACAGGTCTCGACACCTACAATGAACTTCGCGACCGTAAGCGTGCTTTCAGTACCCAAAGATTCCCGAAAGGAAGCTACAGAGAGGACGACTTGTTCTTCTCCGAGCAAAACTCCGACTTCCTGTTGACTTACTCTGAGACGACCAAGCCTACCTGGTCTTACAGTGTGGCTGTGGGTGGAAATGCCATGCGTCAGGACAATCGATACGTGGAGACAGTAGCTCCTCAGTTGCTGATTCCAGGTATTTACAACTTCACCAATACGGCAGTCAACCTTCAGGTAAACCAATTTACCTCAGAAAAGCGAATTAACTCGCTATATGGTTTTGGTCAGATCGGATACAAAAACGTGCTCTTCCTTGATGTAACCGGAAGAAACGACTGGTCAAGTACACTTCCTGTGAGCAACAACAGCTACTTCTACCCATCAGCTACCTTGAGTGCAGTGGTTTCGGATATGATCACGATGCCTAAAGTTATTTCCTTCTTGAAATTGAGAGGTGCATACGCTGAAGTAGGTAACGATACCGACCCTTATGCCCTTTCCAATGTCTACAATACCGCGGTGGCTTGGGGAAGTATCCAGGCAAAAGCTGAATCCAACAGACTGTCAAATGCTGACTTGAAGCCTGAGCGAACTGCCTCTTTTGAGACAGGGATCGATGTAAGATTCATGGATGGAAGAATCGGATTGGACTTCACCTACTTTGATAACCGTACCAGAAACCAAATCATCCCGATCGAACTGGATATCGCTACAGGCTATGCATCCCGAATCATCAATGCCGGACAGATCCAAAATAAAGGAATCGAAGTGGTCCTAAGCGGTAATCCTGTAAGATCTGCCAATGGCTTCAATTGGAACTTCATGGCCAACTTCACCCGTACCCGTGGCTACGTGCTTGAGTTGACAGAGGGATTGACTACCTACACCTTGACAGGCAGAAACGGTGCGAACATTCAAGCCAGAATCGGCGAGCGAATGGGTAATATCTACGGTGCTGGATTTGCCCGAGTAGAAGATCCTGCCTCTCCTTATTTCGGTCAGATCATCCACAATACCTCAGGTACGCCGATCACCTCCCCTACGCTGGTAAATCAAGGAAACTACAATCCGGATTGGATGGTAGGTCTTCAAAACAACTTCAGTTACAAAGGAATCTACCTAGGCTTTTTGTTTGACTACCGTCATGGCGGCATTGTGGTTTCTCGTACCAAGACCATCGGTTCTACCTCAGGTCAGTTGGCAGAGACACTCTTGGGTCGGGAAAATGGGTACGATTTGACTCAACCTGGAAATGGTATCATCTCCGAAGGGGTGATCCGTAATGCGGACGGTTCTTTCACTCCAAATACGATCAAGATCACTTCCAGAAACTGGCACAACCGCTACTACGAGCGAAACAACGTGGAAGCAGCAAAGTATGATGCAACATTCTTGAAGCTGAGAGAAGTGACTATCGGATACACCATTCCGAAAAGTATCCTTGGCAAAATGCCTATCCAAGATGTGAAAATCTCCCTGGTGGCCAGAAACCTAGCGCTATGGACAGAGAATCCTCACTTCGATCCTGAGACCATGGCTATGGGCGGAGGAACTTTGATCCCTGGGGTGGAAGATATGGCTTTCCCGTCTACCCGAAATATCGGATTTAACCTGAATGTCAAATTCTAATCTGAGATCAATCGCTCATCAATTAACAGACAGAACTTATGAACTTGAATAAAAGATACTTTTCCGGATTGGCGCTTGCACTCGTACTGAGTGTGAGTAGCTGCGACCAGGATTTTGAAAAAATCAACGTCAATCCAAACAGCCCTGAGAAGGTTTCTTCGGCATTGCTTCTCCCAAATATTTTGCGAAGCACCACCAATGAAATCGCAGGCAATTCCTGGGGATATGGCAATATCGTGATGCAATACACAGCCAAAATCCAGTTTACCAACGAAGACCGCTACAATTGGGGACCTCAGGGAAGCCCATACGGCTCCTTCTACAATGCCCTCAGAGACATCAATAACATCATCCAAATCTCAGGGGAAGCCAAGCAGCAAAACTATGTGGGTATTGCCAAAGTAATGCGCGCACACTTGTTTGCCTACATGTCAGATGCATACGGTGAGATCCCTTACACAGAAGCCCTTCAGGCAAAAGCCGGTGTCAACTATCCTAAATTTGACTCTCAGGAAGTGATCTATGCGGGAGTATTGAAAGAGCTCGAAGAAGCCAATGCGCTTTTGGGTACTACCGCCGAACGAGTGGACGGCGACATCCTGTTCAATGGAAATGTGACCCGTTGGAAAAAGTTTGCCAACTCACTCCGTCTCCGTATTCTGATGCGTCTTTCCGACCGTGTGAATCCATCCCAAGCGATGCAGGCGATCGTAAGCAATCCTGCCCAGTCTCCGATTTTCGCTTCTACCAGCGAAGAGGCAGTTCTTCAGTACCTTCAGGATGTGCCTAATCAGCATCCCTTGTACACGACTCGTTCTGGTTCTTATGACGAAGTACGTCTAAGTGAAAAGATGGAAAATACACTCAAGGATTTGAATGACCCTAGATTGTTTGCCTATGCACAGCCTACGACCAACTCTGCGGCTGGTGTGGTTGGCCCTGTAACAGCCTACGAAGGGGTGCCAAATGGATTGGGGGATGAAGAAGCGTTAAAGTATGCCCCATCAGGTGATCCTTCCAAGGGAGGTTCTAACTTTCTGTCTCGAGTGGGTCTACTATGGGCATGTCAAGCATGTACTTCGCAGGCAAACCCTATTGGATACCAAGCGATCTTAATGAGCTATGCTGAGGTACAGTTTATCCTTGCTGAGGCTAGAGAGCGTGGTTTTATCACCACAGGATCTGCAGAAGAGTATTATAAAAACGGAGTAAAAGCATCCGTAGACTACTACCGTGCCCGCTATACCGTGATCAATCTGCCTACAATTGCCAGCCGATTGGTAGTAGATGACACTTACTTTGCGCAGCCTAAAGTGGCTTACACCGGCACGACTCAGGAAAAATTGGCTAAGATTGGTACCCAGAAGTGGCTAGCACTCTTCTTCAGCGGCATGGAAGCTTGGCATGACTGGAAGCGCACCGGCTATCCGGACATCAAGCCAGGTCCTGCGGCGTTTATTGCGACTGTTCCGGTTAGATTCATGTATCCTGGCAGTGTGCAGTCACTCAATGGTGACAACTACAAAGCAGCCATTGCCCGTCAGGGTGCCGATGCCATCACCACCCGTGTATGGTGGGATGTGAAATAATCGAGAATCTTCTATATTGACTTTCAGATCTGCCGGCCGACCTGGTCGGCAGATTCTTTTCAAACCCAAAAAAAAATGAAGAAATTATCCCTTTTGCTTCTTTTGGTAGGAGCACTTAGCCTGGGGGCTTTTGCTCAAACAAAGACCACCAAGACTGAAAATATCGTCCTGATTACCTTTGATGGACTGCGTTGGCAAGAGCTCTTCAAAGGAGCTGATTCCCTTATGGTGGACGACACGGGATTGATCGATCGCGCGGGTTCACTCTTGGCAGACTACTGGCATCCTGATCCGATCAAGCGAAGAGAAATGCTGTTTCCCTTTTTCTGGAACACCATCGCCAAGCAAGGTCAGATCTATGGCAACCGTGCCTATGGCAACAAGGTGGACAACAGCAACAAAATGTGGTTTTCCTACCCGGGCTATAATGAAGTCCTCAGTGGTTTTGCAGACGATGCCCGCATCAATTCCAACTCCAAGATCAACAATCCCAATGTGACTTTTCTCGAATACCTCAATCAAACTCCTGCTTACAAGGGAAAAGTGATGGCTTTCGGCAGTTGGGATGTGTTTCCCTACATCATCAACAAAGAGCGTAGCGGCATTCCGGTCAATGCTGGATTTGACCTGGCCACGGGAGACAATCTTACTGATGTAGAAAAAACCATCAATCGTCTTCAGCAGGAGATCCGAGGTCCTTGGGGCGGGGTGAGATTGGATCCATTCACGCATCACTACGCACTCGAAGCTATCAAAAAGCACAAACCAAAAGTGCTCTATATTGCCTATGGCGAAACGGATGATTGGGCGCACGGCGGCAAATACGATCAGTACATCTGGTCAGCCAAGCAGACAGATCAATACATCAAAGAAATCTGGGAAACCCTCCAAGCCGATCCTCAATACAAAGACAAAACAACCTTGATCATCAGCGTGGATCATGGTCGCGGCATCACCAAAAACAGCTGGAAAAGCCATGGCGCCGACGTGCCTCAGGCCGGTCAGATCTGGCTGATGGCCATAGGGCCGGATACTCCAGCCACTGGTGAGATGAAAATCGAAGGTCAGTGGTCTTCTGCAATGGTGGCAAGAACAGTCTTCCAACTTTTGGGCATTCCTTACCCTGACGCTAAGGCTGCACCTGCGGTGAAAGAAATGATCAAATGAAGAAATTGATTGTCGGAATTATCGCCGGGCTAGCCACTCTGGCCTGTGCAAAAATCTCCACTGAAAATGCCTCTCCGACCTATCGGGAGGCATTTTTTGCTGAGGAGGAGTTGGTAGGTGACTTTTTGATAGAAGCTTGGCCTGAACGTATGCTTGCACTGGATTCGGGCTGGATCTTTATGGGGAAAGACTCCCTTCCTGGAATCGAACGGGTACTTCCTGAGTTTGGGAAAGGAGAAAAGCTGGATCTGCCGCATCGGGTTTCTTTTCCCAACCATTCCCTTTGGTACCTAAAGGAAGTGAATCTAGAAAAGGGCATCCTCTTCATCGACGGGGACGATGGTGTACAACTTTGGATGGATGGGCATCGGATACCGAGGGCATCTGCTGGTGAGTTTTTTGATGTCCCTTCGGGAAAAAACTCCCTCCTGACCATTCGGGTGGTCAACAATGCCATGGCAGGAGGATTGAGAAAAGTCCGCTGGATTTCGGAGGAAAGTTTTGCAGACTGGCAAAACCAAAAAAAGCACTCTCGTGATTCGATTTTGGCTGTGCGCAAAGTGCAACTTTTGGTTGATTCTGTTCAAAGGGCAAAATTGGAGAAACTGACTTGGGTGGAAAAGAAACAAGAATTGGAGGATTTTCCGGTCTTGATGACAGATCCTGTGCTGATGCTTGGGACCGATCAAACTTGGTTTGTCCGATGGGTAAGTGAAAAAAGCGGCGAGGCAAGGATTCGGATTTCAGATGGCGAAAAACTTGAATTGAATGCAATAGATGGCATTTTCACTTTGCCTTTACTTGAAGATTCGATCCGTTTTGAGCTTTTTCAAGACAAGGCTTTTCAGGGAAGTTTTGAGTTTGTCAGACCTGAGTTTGGGGATCAAGTCAAGCTTGCCCTGTGGGGAGATTCTCAGGGAGGCTGGGCTACTTTTCATCAGATCGCCCGATTGGTCTGGGAAAAGCAGGTCGACCTCAGTATCGGTGCAGGTGACTTGGTCAATAACGGTTCGGAGGAATATGCCTATCCCCGCTTTCTCCAAAAACTCAGCCTGATGCAGACAGCCCAACTACCTGTGCCGGGCAATCACGATTACGATGGATTTTACGATGATCTTGATCCGGTTTTGCTTCGATCCTATGTATTCAGACGGAAAGAACCGCACTTTGGATTTCAGCAAGTGGGTCCCGTGGGGATCTTGACACTCGATCCCAATGAGAATTTCCCGGTCAGTATTCCCGAAAATTCTGCTCAGAGAAAAATGCTTGAACAAGTCCTGAACTCAGATTCGTGGACTCAATTTCCCTGGAAAATGATCGTGCTTCATCAGCCTCCCTATTCGCAGGGTTGGCCTGGTTATCATGGGGAAAAGAACATTCGTGACCTACTGGATCCCTATTTTCATCAAGGCAAAATCGACTTGGTCGTGGCAGGCCATACGCACGATTACGAGCGGTTGACCAGAGAATTTTCAGGGAATAGCGTTCACTTTTTGATCGTTGGCGGTGCAGGAGGCGGATTGGAACCGGAAGGGCAGGATTCGAATTTTCCGAAAATGGATCGGGTAATCAAAAAAAATCATGTAGCGATTGCTGAGGTGGACAAAGAAGGGTTTAAGCTTCAGGTTTTCGGGATTACAGGAGAGGTTTTGGATGAAATCACTTTTAAAAATAGGAAGGTGAAAGTAGTAAGAGGCTGTCTCATAAATCAATAACTTGTCTGACTGAGCGGAGTCGAAGTCCGTTTCTTGTGTTCTAGACCACATTTCGACTTCGCTCAATGTGACAACTTTACTTCCAAGACAGCTTCTAAATCCAAATTTAAAGCAGTTTAAAAGCCATTTCTCGATACTTTTTCAAATCCGGAACTGGCACATATTCCTCCTTGGCTTCCTCATCCCAAGTGCGCATTTTCAGCGAAGCTTCAAACAAAGGGTCTGTCTCAAATAGTCTGGCTTCTTCCTCATTCATCGGTCCGCCTTGGTAGATAAGTGTTTGGCGGCTGGCTTCGGAGAGCTTTTCGAAGTACTCCGCAAAGCGATAAGTCAAGTAGCGTTTGGCTTGGACGTGATTTTCTACCAATCGGGCGATTTTTTCAGAAAATCCCAACTGCCTGAGGTAGTCAGCGCCGACTTGCTCGTGTCTTTTGACTCCAAATCCGCCCATAGATTCTGAGGAAGCCAAGTGATCAAACAAGTGCCCAATGTCATGAAAAAATGCCGCCAAGATCACTTCCTCGTCATAGCCTTGAGCCTCCGCCAACTGGGCAGATTGACACATGTGCTCGATCTGGGAGACAGGCTCTCCGATGTAATCTTCCTGTCCGTGTTTTTCATAAAGTCCAAAGATCAAGTCCAGTTTTTCTTCTTTGGTGAGTAGTTGGAAATCCATGTAGAGGCTGTTTAAGAATACTAAATTTCAGAAAGTAAAAAAGGATAAACAATCTTCCCGAGTTAAGTATTTGTGAATTCCTATTTTGAGTTTAGAAGCGATAAAAGCCACTTTTATCCGTCAAATATTATCTCAAAATCAATCCAAAGCCTAATTTTATAACGAAAGGTTAACCTAGACTTTTTAGGAGATTTTTGACAGAAGTTTAGATTTGCTAAACATTAATTAAGTTGGTTTTGCACGATCAAGGGGGAGCATGCCTTGCGTGTCTTTCCCTTTTTCACACTTCTTTCTTTACTCCAATGCCTCAGATTCAATTGGCTGTTTTCGACATGGCCGGCACCACGATCCACGATGAAAACAGCGTAGCCAAAGCTTTTCAGCGTGCGCTCAATCTTCACGGCTATCCCAAAGTGACCCTTCAGGAAGCCAATGAAAAAATGGGCTATTCCAAACCCCAAGCGATCCGGGACTTACTCCTTATTCACGAGCCGGATTCGGACAAAATCACTGATTCTTTGATTGAGGAAATTCATTCCGCCTTTGTACAAGGAATGCTTGATTTTTATGCAAATGATCCTTCGATCCGCGCGGTAGCCGATGCAGAAGAAGTCTTTGAAGCCCTACAAAACATGGGAATCAAAGTGGCTTTGGACACCGGCTTTAGCCGAGACATCACCGATATCATCCTCAAGCGTGTGGGTTGGGCAGACGGTAGATTGGTCAATGCCTCTGCGGCGAGCGATGAGGTGCCGATGGGGCGACCTTTTCCCCACATGATCCAAAAAATCATGGCAGAGCTTGGCGTGACTGATCCCAAGTCGGTCATCAAAATCGGAGATACAGAAGTCGACGTCAACGAGGGACATAATGCAGGCTGCCTGATGAGCATCGGGATTACTTCGGGAGTTTTTTCTGAAGAAGAGTTGATTCCACACCGTCCCACTCACCTCGCCAAAAACCTCAAGGAAGTATTGCAAATCGTGGAAGCCTACGAACTCCAAACCAAGAGTTGAAATGCAGCGCAATTCGGATTTGGTGATCCGCCTGCAGCGTGCCGGATCTTTTAAGATGAGTGTCTTTGCGGCATTGATGGGCTTTTTGGTATACAGTAGCATGTATGCTTTTCGCAAACCTTTTGCTGTCGGCACTTTTGATGGAGAGACTTTTTTAGGTTTGGATCTGAAAGTGTGGCTGATCCTGGCGCAGACACTGGGCTACATGGTCAGTAAATTTTACGGAATCAAGATGATCTCCGAACTCAAAGAAAAGGGCCGCGCTTGGTTGATTGTGGGTTTGATCGGGGTTTCCTGGTTGGGTTTGTTGGGCTTTGCGATCCTGCCTGCACCAGTCAATATTTTGTGCTTTTTGATCAATGGCTTCCCATTGGGGTTGATTTGGGGGATAGTTTTTCACTACATGGAGGGCCGTCGATTTACCGAAATGATGGGAAGCATGCTGGCGGCGAGTTTTATTTTCTCTTCAGGAATGGTAAAGTCTGTGGGCTCTTTTCTGATCCAAAACCTTGGCGTATCCGAATATTGGATGCCTTTCTGGACCGGGGCGATCTTTTTCCCTTTGCTTTTTTGGGGAGTTTATTTGCTCAATCATATCCCCGAACCCAACGAAGAAGACAAGCAGCTTCGTAGTCCTCGACCCGCCATGGACGTGACCGAACGAAGGAAGTTTTTCAGGGAATTCTGGCCGGGAATTGTCCTGTTGATTTTGGTTTACATGATGCTCACCGGACTTCGGGACCTGAGGGACAATTTTGTAATGGAAATCTGGGCCGGACTGGATATGAAAGTGGCACCCGAGCTCCTCACCCAAACTGAAATTCCGATTACGATCGCACTGTTGGTTTTGATGAGTTCACTGGTGCTGGTCAAAAACAACAGACAGGCATTTTTCCTCAATCACTGGATCATTTTCTCCGGATTTGCGCTATCGATTCTATGCACACTTGCCCTGAATGCAGGCTGGATTTCACCATTCCACTGGATGGTCGGTGTTGGTACGGGCGTGTACATGGCCTATATTCCCTTCAACAGTCTCCTTTTTGATCGTCTCATCGCCACCCTTCAGTCGGGCGGTAATGTAGGCTTTCTCATGTACCTGGTCGACAGCTTTGGCTACTTGGGATCAAGTCTGATTTTGGTAGCCAGTCAACTTGGAGGTTTTGGAGACATTTCCTGGCTGCACTTTTACTCTCAGGCAGTGATCCTTTTCCTGAGCATTTCCATGGTTCTGATCGCAGGTTCTTTTTTCTACTTCCAAACCAAGATCAAACGAAAAACCAAACCTCATTCTCCCTCTTTAACCCTTCTTAATTCGCTATGAACCAAAAATCTGCCATCGTAATCGGCGCCGGCATTGTCAGCATGTCCATGACCAGAGCCCTCCAGGCCAAAGGCTGGAAAGTGACCGTAATCGAGCGTCATCCCAAAGCTCAAGGTGCTTCCGTCCGCAATTTTGGAATGGTGTGGCCAGTGGGTCAGCCTCAGGGACCGGCTTTTGATCGGGCCATACGATCTCGGGAGATTTGGCTGGAGATGAGCGAGAAAGCGGGATTTTTCGCAGAAAAGACCGGTTCCTTGCATTTAGCCTACACAGATCTGGAACTACAAGTAGTAGAAGAATATGTCGCTGCTATGAGCGGGATCAAATCAGCCGAACTTCTGAATCCAGAACAAACCGTGAAGAAAAGTCCTGCCGCTAATCCCAAGGGATTGAAAGGTGCACTTTGGACGGAGGAAGAAGTAATCGTGGATCCACGTGAAGCAATTTTCAAAACAGCCAAGTATCTGGAAAGCCTTCCGAATGTGGAATTTATATGGAACCGGACTGTGAGCCGAATCGAGGGAAATACGGTCTATTCAGGTCAAAAAAGCTGGTCAGCTGATCGGATTTTTGTGTGCAGCGGGGCAGACTTTGAGACGCTTTATCCGGAGATTTTTGAGGCTACTCCGATCACCAAGTGTAAACTTCAAATGATGCGACTAGTGAAGCAACCTGACAATTGGAGAATCGGACCGCCGCTGTGTGCAGGATTGAGCTTTATCCACTACAAAGGATTTCAGGTGGCGCCTTCTCTGGAAAAACTTAAGGAAGTCTATCACCATCAATACCCTGATCTGATTTCATGGGGTATTCATGTGATGGTATCCCAAAACGGCCTCGGAGAACTCACCATTGGTGACAGTCATGAATACGGGCTGGACCTCTCCCCTTTCGATCGGGAAGATGTGAACCGAATGATCTTGGATTTTCTAAAAGGCTTTGCACAGTTTAAAGATTGGAAAATCGACTCGGCTTGGCATGGCATTTACCCCAAAATGACTAATGGGGCTACCGAATGGATTCAGCAAATTGACGAGGTCGTCACTATCGTCAATGGCATGGGGGGAAATGGCATGACCCTGTCTTTTGGTTTGGGTGAAGAAGTGGTGGCTGGAATGGGGGAATGAGGATGGAAAAGATGGAAGATACCGTTGGAATACAGTGGAAATAAGCTGAAATTACTTTAGAACAACAATTGAAATACAGTAGAAATAGAATGGAAATACGGTTGAAATAATCTAATTGATCGTGCGATGTAGGGGTCTGATTAGATCAGTTATTTTAAAAATTGTTCACAGAATGCTTTTAGGGGAGTGTTCACTAAACTGTGTCAGTTTGGTTAAATCGATCTTCAAAGTAAGCGATTAGGTCTTTTCTAATTGATGGCCATGCGAAGATGGTTCCGTTCCATTTTGTCTGAGCGTTCATGGTTGCTA